>PBRZ01000097.1 GCA_002726085.1 Acidobacteriota bacterium | reverse complement strand
GTTAAAAAGCCCACTCCCCCTAACGAGAAATGGGCTATTACGGTAAATGTTTGGAGCCAAGATCCAAACAACTACATTATGGATGTTCTAAGTGGTTCGTGTTATCGACCACTGTTGTACCCCGGACAGGATTCGAACCTGGGACCCTCGGCTTAGAAGGCCGATGCTCTATCCAACTGAGCTACGGGCGCGTAGCGGTGGGTGCGTCATCCGTCATCTTCTCACAGTCTCGACAGCTCCCGGCAACGGGTGACGTGGTGTAGGCTCCCAGCGCAGACAGTCGCGCCAGGGAGCAAGCGAGCGATGTGGAACAGACTGATGTGGATGGCGCCCGGCGTGTTCTGTCTGGGCTCGGGTCTGGCGGCGGCGCAGGCGGTCGGGTTCCAGGGCGGGGCAACGGTCAATCCGGAACAGGTTTACGTCGGCACGCATCTCGAAGTGCCACTCGGGTCGGATGACTTCCTGATCCGACCGGGCATCGACGGCGGCTTCGGCCAGGACCTGATGCTGGCGACGATCACGGTGAAGTTCCTGTATCGGTTCGACCTTGGCGGAACCGACTGGGCAATCTACCAGGGCACCGGTCCGGCGGTGGCAATTCTCCGTGTCGACGACGAGAAGGACCTGACCGGCGGATATAGCTATGTGTTCGGGTTCGCCCACGAGAATGGCTTCTTCACCGAGTTCAAAGGGGGTGGGTCGGGCCTGGCCGACGTGAAGTTCGGTGTGGGGTTCACGTTCCGGTAGGCACGACCGTCCCTGTCTTGACTCCCCCACCACTGGGAGGTACGCTCCGGCTCGCAGCCCGGAAACATGACCTCGGAGGGGAAGGATCATGGCCCGCACCATCGTCAACGTCGTCTGCCTCGTCGCGCTACTCTCCACGATTGCCGTCTCACGACAGACCGAGGACCCCGCAGCGGCGATGACACGCGCGGCAGCGGGCTTTCTCGACAGCCTGAACGATGAGCAGGCCGCCGCGGTCCGGTTCCCATTCGACGGCGAAGACCGCTTCGACTGGCACTTCATTCCACGTGAGCGCAAGGGCGTGCCGCTGAAAGCGATGACGGCGTCGCAACGGGCGACCGCGCTCGACCTGGTCCGCACCGGGCTGAGCGAGCAGGGGTTTACAAAGGCGGAGGCGATCCGTCAGCTCGAGCGGATTCTCTTTGAGCTCGAGGGCCGCGACATCCGGGACCCGGATCTTTACTACTTCATGGTCTTCGGGGAGCCCACCCGAGGAAGCACCTGGGGCTGGCGTTACGAAGGCCACCACCTGTCGCACAGCTGGACGATCGTCAACGGCTCCACGGTTGCCTCGAGCCCTCAGTTCTTTGGCACCAACCCGGCCGAGGTGCGCGAAGGACCGAGGCGCGGGCAGCGGGTGCTGGGGAGCGAGGAAGACCAGGCGCGAGCATTGCTCGCCTCACTGGATGCCGGCCAAATGGCGAGNGCGATGCTCTCGGAGGACGCGCCGCGCGACATCCTGACGAGCGCCGAGCGTGAAGTGGCGATGCTGGAGGATTTGGGTGTCGCCTATGCCGACCTCAACGAGAATCAGCGCGGGGTGCTGTGGTCGGTTGTTGAAGAGTACGCGTCGGCGCAGCCATCGGCGGTCGCCGACCAGCGTCTGAGAGCGATTCGGGACGCGGGTCTCGATGGCATCAAGTTCGGGTGGATGGGTGGAGGCTCGCGCGGCGAAGGACATTATTACCGCATTCAGGGGCCTACCTTCCTCATCGAGTATGACAACACCCAGGGCAACGCAAACCATGTGCACAGCGTCTGGCGTGATTTCAAGGGCGACTTTGGCCGCGATCTGCTGGCGGCGCACTACCAGGGATATCGCCACGACCTGGCCAACGCCGACGACTGATGCCGGCTTGGCACGTTTGACGGCCCGACATCCTCTTTCTTAGTGCTGACATCCGACACGGGTGCGGCAATTTGGCGCGGCCGTCAGGTGGCCTTCAGCACGACCAGCGTCCGGTCGTCCTGGCTCCCAAACGAGAAGCTGCGCACGTCGTCCATCACGTGGCGGCAGATGGCATCGGCGCTCTCGGTCCGCACGCTGCCGAGCGTGGTCAACAGACGATCGCGGCCGTAATGCTCGTCGTGCGCATCGCTCGACTCGACGATGCCATCGGTGTAGAGCACGGTCAGGTCACCCTGGTCGAGCTCGACAAACCCCTCGAAGTAGCGCGGCGCCTCGAACATCCCCAACGGCACCCCACCGCTCTCTNACTTTTCAATCTCACCGTTCCCCCGCAGCACGACCGGTGGCTGNTGTCCGGCGTTGACATAAATCATCCTGCGCGAGGGCACATCGAGAACCGCGTAAAAGAGCGTCACATACCGGCTTTCCTCGACAGAGTCGTAGAAGAAGCGGTTGGCCCGTCGCATCACCGCCCGCACGGCCAGCTCGCGACCCACCAGGGCGTAGAGCGAGGCCCGCATCGCCGACACCAACAGCGCTGCTCCGATGCCCTTGCCGACCACGTCGGCGATGATGATGCCCCAGCGTTCGTCGGGCAGCGGGATGAACTCGTAGTNGTCGCCACCGACCTCGAACGAGGCCTCGTTGACACCGCCGACGTCGAAGCCTTCCAGCGTCGGGATGGTGTGTGGAACCAGCTCCTCCATGACATGCCGGGCGACAAGCAGCTCGCTGTCGACGCGGCGCTTGTCCCGCACCTCGTCCTTGAGCCGGGCCCGCTCGATGGTACCGGCCACCACGGCGCCAAACAGCTGCAGCATCTCGACGGCGCGTTCATCGAAGGCCAGCGACCTGCTGCCCCGTAGCTCGAGCGCGCCCATGACGGCCTCGTTGAGTCCGATGATCGGCACGACCAGGCACGATCCGAACCCGTCGTCACCCTCGCTCCCGTCTTCGTTCTCGGCGGTGCAGTTGGTCAGCACCGACTCACCGCTCGCCATCGCCTTGGCGACGGCCCCCCCCTCCTCGACCGGGTCACGGCGCCCCGGAGCTGGACCCCCCTCGCCACGCTACCGCCAGTGACGCACCCGCCGGCTCGACCGGCCCAACACGTAGACGCCGGCCGCGTCGTAGGCCACGAGTTGGGCGAGCCCGTCGAGGATTCCCCGGAGAATGACATCGATGTCGCGCGATTCGGCCGACAGACGATACGCGTCAATCAGCACACGCACGGCACGGACCGCGTCGTCGGTCACCGGGGACCGGGTCGACGCCGCGCGCGGCGTCTTGTCGGCGGGATCGAGGGACGAATTCGACATCAGAGCTATCTTATCTCGGCGGCTCACACTCGACCGAGCTGCCGGGTGAGGTCGTTGCTCGCACTGCAGAGCCGGTGCTACACTTTTTGTTTGCCGTCTCGCTGTTTTGTCNTGGTGAGTGTAGCTCAATGGTAGAGCGCCGGACTGTGGCTCCGGATGTTGCGGGTTCAATCCCCGTCACTCACCCCATTACCCTCCAACGGCTCCCAAGCGTCCAGACACTCCACGACCGTGGGTAGTAAGACTTTTGGCTCCCGGCTACGGGATTTGGGCGCTCAGCTGACGCTGGCGGCCCTGGCGATCCTGCTCGCCTGCGGCGCACCAGCCGCCACCGAACCGCCGCCAACCGAACCCATCGGCAGTGCCGAAGCGACCCAGACGCAGCCCGTTCGTACACCCGAGGGCACTGGCGGCGTCAACGCGCCCGAGACGCTCGACAAGCCGTACGTGGTGCTGGTCTCGTTCGACGGCTTCCGCCACGACTACCTGTCGCACTACGACACGCCGAGCTTCGACCGGGTGGCCGGCATCGGCGCGGTGTCCGACGCGCTGATACCGGTCTACCCGTCGCTGACGTTCCCGAGCCACTACTCCATCGCCACCGGGCTCCACCCAGAGCACCACGGCATCGTGGGCAACCGCTTCTACGACCCGGCCCGCGACGAGCAGTACAACTATCGGAACACCATCAACGTGCAGGACGGCACGTGGTACGACGGCGAGCCAATCTGGGTCACCGCGGAGACCCAGGGCATGGTGGCGGCAGCGATGCTGTTCGTGGGCACGGAAGCCGCGATCGGTGGGGTTCGTCCAACGTTCTGGACGCCGTACTCCGCACGCGGTTCGCGTCGCGAACGAGTCGACCAGGTCGTGGCCTGGCTGAGCCTGCCGGCCCGCGAGCGCCCACACCTCATCACCCTGTATTTCTCGGGCGTCGACGGCGCCGGGCACGACTCCGGTCCGACGTCGAGGGCCGTCGAGGGCGCGGTCCGTCAGGTCGACGCCGCGCTCGGACGCCTGTTGGACGGCGTCGACCGCTTACCGCACGCAGACCAGGTATCGCTGGTCTTGGTGTCCGACCACGGTATGGGCCCCGTCGACCCCGATCGGGTCGTCAACCTCCGCGAGATTGCAGACCTGCGGGGCGTCCGCACGGTCGTGACCGGGACGGGCGCCAACCTATTTGTCGATGGCGACTCCGCGCGGGCACGAGTGCTCCGGGATGACATCAACGACCAGTTGCGCGGGGGTCGCGCGTATCTCCGAGCTGATGTCCCGACGGCGTTGCGATACCGGTCTGATCCGCGAATTGGCGATGTGGTCGTGGTGGCCGAACCGGGTGCCATGATCGGGATGGGCCGCGCATCTCCACCGCNCGGCATGCATGGGTGGGACCCGCATCACCCCGACATGCACGGCATCTTTCTGGCCATGGGCCCCGACATCATGCCCGGGCAGCGGGTCGGACCGGTCGACAGCGTGCACGTCTATCCCTTTCTGGCGCGACTCCTCCAGTTGACGCCAGCTTCAAACATTGATGGCGATCTCTCCGTATTGGCTCCCCTGCTCGACAGGTAAGCAGGCCCACTCCCGGCCACAGTCGGATCTGATACAGTGGGGCCTCTGAAACAGGCGGTCCAGTGAGCTGTGGGGAGAGTGACGATGCGAACGATGCTGATCGCGTGCGCAACCGTGCTGTTGGCGGTTGCTCCGGCGTTGGCGAACGACCTCGATGACATCCGCGCCTCGTTCGAAGGCGCGGTCGCCGCCCTCAACGGCGGCAACCTCGACGGCTTTCTCGACACGGTGCATGACGACGCGTTGTCGTTTTATTCGTGCGGACCCACCTCTGGCAAACAGGGTCGCGAGGCGTGCGCGCTCGACTGGCAGCTCTTCTTCAACACGACGACGGACGCGCGCTTCGAAGTGAAGAACACCGAATATCGCTTTGTCGGCGACGTCGGGTTCGCTTATGGCGAGTACGCGCTCTCGGTGAACTACAACGGACGGGGCCGGCAGACCGTGCACGAGGGTCGGTACACGATGACCTACACCCAAATCGACGGCGTGTGGCGCATCGCGATGCAACACAACACGCCCGCCGGCGATGCGCCGCAACCAGTGCGCAATCTGCGGCCTCCGCGGTAGTCGACTTTCTGCCTGCTGATTTCTGCACGGCTGCCGTGATCCATCACCGCGGCAGCCCCTCGTACCACTCCCGCAGCGCCCGGCCAATCTCATGGGGCCGGTCCTCCTGCACGAAGTGCAGGCCGGGGCCGATGTCGACACAGGTCAGCGCCTCGACGTGCGTGCGGCACCACTCGACCATGGCGGCGCGCAGAATCGCGCCCGGCTCGGCGTAGAGCAGCAGCTTGGGCACCACCGAAGTGCCCAGCCAGTCGGCATACGCCTGGACAATCTCGACTACGTCGGCCGGCTCGCCATCGACCGGAATCTCGTTCGGCCAGCGCCACACCGGTTTCCGGCTCGGCGGATCCAGAAAAGGCTCACGATACCGGTCCATCTCTTCCGGCGTCAGCGTGCGCAGGATGGCGCCGGGCAACACCTGTTCGACGAAGACGTGCTTGTTGACGATCAGATCCCAGCCGACCTCGGGTGTCCGGAACTGCTGGAACAGCGGCCGCACGGTGTGCGGCCAATCGTCCCAGGTGACCGGTCGCACTACCGCCTCCATGAAGGTGATTCCCTTCACGTTGGCCTCGTGCCGACGCGCGTAGTGGAACCCGAGCGCCGAGCCCCAGTCGTGGATGACCAGGGTGAGCCGCTCGAGCCCAAGCGCCTCGATGAAGCCATCGACATACCGCGCGTGGTCGACAAAGCGATACTCGAGGTCCGGCTTGTCGGACTGCCCCATGCCGATCAGATCGACGGCCAGGCAGCGCGCCTGTGGAGTGAGGTGCGGCATAACATTGCGCCACAGATACAAAGACGTGGGGTTGCCGTGGAGAAACAGTACCGGGTCGCCGGCGCCCGCCTCCACGTAGTGCATCCGCGAACCCAGCACATCGACAAATTTCGACGGATACGGCATGTCTGGGGAAATCGTGTCGTCGGCCATCAAGCTCCTCCTGGGTCCTGTCTAGACCGTAGCTGGCCCATGGTATCTGAACCGACGCGCTTAGCATCGGGCGGACCAGGAAATGCAATCGCGGTGCAGATTGGCCGGCTACAGTACTCCTTGCACGCAGCACTGGCCACGCCACCCGCACAGCGATATAATCCGGTCCCCGTCGCAACGGACGAGTAGGCGACCCCCGACCGGCCGTGGGTCCCACCCGGCGACACCCACACGACCGACCCTGGTGCAGCGGCAGAGACGCTGCCCCGGGCGCGGCCAAGCAAGGAGGTGCGGGTTGCAGGTTCCCGTCACGATAACGGTCAACGGCCAGCGTTACGAGCGCCAGGTCGAGCCCAGACTGCTACTGGTGCACTTTCTGCGCGAGGTCATCGGGTTGACCGGCACCAAGGTCGGCTGCGACACCAGCCAATGCGGCTCCTGTACGGTGCTGGTGGACGGTGTGTCCATGAAATCGTGCACGGCCCTGGCGGTGCAGGCCGATGGCGCCGACGTGACCACCATCGAAGGGCTTGCCAACGGCAGCGAGATGCACCCGCTGCAGGACGCCTACTGGGAAAAACACGGGCTGCAGTGTGGCTTCTGCACACCGGGCATGATCATGGCGTCGCATGAGCTGCTTCGCACCAACCCGAACCCGACCGACGAGCAGATCCGGCACGGCCTCGAGGGGAACATGTGCCGCTGCACCGGGTATCAGAACATCGTGCGGGCGGTGCGTCACGCCGCCGGAACTCAGGCAGGTGAGCGATGAGCACACGTATCTTTGGTTCAGGCATCCGCCGGCGGGAAGATCCGCGGCTGCTCACCGGCAGCGCCACCTACACCGACGACCTGACGTTGCCGCGCATGGTGCACGCGGCCATGCTGCGCAGCCCGCATGCCCACGCGCGCATCACGTCGATCGACACCAGTAAGGCGGCAAACGCCGCCGGGGTCCTTGCCGTTTACACGCACGCCGATACGGACGGCAAGCTGCAGCCGGCCCCCTGCGCCTGGCTGCTTCCCGACTCCGACCTGAAGATTGCCAGCTACCACTGCATCGCCAAGGACGTGGTGCGATACGTGGGCGACATCGTCGCGGTGGTGGTGGCCGAGAGCCGGTATGCCGCCGAGGACGCGCTCGAGCTGATCGACGTCGACTACGAGCCGCTGCCGGCGGTCATCGACCCGGAGCAGGCGGCCGGGGACGGAGCGTCTCGGCTGCACGAAGAGATCGCGGGTAATCAGGCGTTCCACTGGACCGTGGCCGGGGGCGACATCGACGCCGCCTTCGAGAACGCCGANGTCGTCGNNTCNGACNNCATCATCCAGCAGCGGNTGATCCCGAACGCGATGGAGCCACGCGCGGCACTGGCCAGCTACACCACCGCCACCGGGGAGATCACGGTCTGGAACACGACCCAGAACCCGCACATCCTGCGGTTCCTGTCATCGCTCGTCATCGGTGTGGGCGAGGACAAGATCCGGGTGATCGCGCCGGAGGTCGGGGGCGGGTTCGGAAGCAAGATCGCCGCCTACCCCGCCGATTTCGTCACCATGTTCTGCAGCATGCAGCTCGGGCGCCCGGTCAAGTGGAACGAGACCCGCAGCGAGAATTACCAGGCGACGACACACGGCCGCGACCATGTCCAGCAGGTGGAGGTGGCGGCCAAGAAGGACGGCACCGTGCTCGGGCTAAGGTGCACGGTGCACGCCGGGATGGGCGCGTTCCTGTCGACCGCCGCGCCCGGCATCCCGACGATCCTGCATGGGCTGATGCTCTCGGGCGTCTACACGCTCCCGGCGGTCCACGAAGACGTCTACGGCATGTACACCAACACCACCCCGGTCGAGGCCTATCGCGGTGCCGGCCGGCCCGAGGCCACCTTCATGCTCGAGCGGATGATGGACGTGCTGGCCGCCGAGATCGGGATGGACCCGGTCGACGTCCGGAAGAAGAACCTGATCCCGAAGTTCGATGACGGTCACGACGTGGTCACGACGCTGACCTATGACAGCGGGGACTACCCTGGGGCACTCGACAAGGTCCTGACCCATGTCGACTACGCGGGGCTCCGCGCGGCCCAGGCGACAGGATCTGACAACGGGACGCGGACCGGCCTCGGGGTGATCTCCTATGTCGAGATCTGCGGGCTCGGACCGTCGCAGGTGGCTGGAGCCATCGGGTTCCAGGGCGGCTTGTGGGAAAGCGCGATCGTGCGTTTCCACCCGAGCGGCAAGGTGCACGTCTTCATCGGCGCGTCCCCGCACGGACAGGGCGAAGAAACCACCTTCGCCCAGATCATCGGCAGCGAGCTCGGCGTGGACCCGCAAGACGTGAAGGTGTTCCACGGCGACACAGACAACACGCCGATGGGCTGGGGCACCTACGGCAGCCGGACCACGGCGGTCGGCGGCGCCGCGTTGGCGTTGACGGCCCGCAAGATCCGCGACAAGGCGAAGGTCATCGCCGCGCATCTGCTCGAAGCGTCGGTCGAGGACATGGACTACGAAGACGGCAAGTTCTTCGTGAAGGGCGCGCCGGACCAGCACAAGACGATCACCGAGATCGCCTTGATGGCCAACGTCGCCTGGAACATGCCCGAGGGGATCGAGGCCGGTCTCGAAGCCTCCACCTTCTACGACCCGCCGAACTTCGTCTTCCCGTACGGCGTGCACTTCGCGCAGGTGGAGGTCGAGACTGAGACGGGCGTCGTGACCCTGAAGCGGTATGTCGCGCTGGACGACTGCGGCCCGCAGATCAACCCGGTCATCGTCGAGGGCCAGGTGCACGGCGGTGTCGTGCAGGGCATCGGACAGGCGCTGTGGGAAGAGGCGGTCTACGACGAGGGCGGTCAGCTCGTGACCGGTAGCATGCTCGACTACGCATTGCCGCGGGCCGACATGCTCCCCGACATCGAGGTACTGAACACCGTGACGCCGTCGCCGCATCACCCGCTGGGGGTCAAGGGTATCGGCGAAGCGGGGACGATCGGCTCGACGGCCGCGGTCTACAACGCCGTGATCGACGCCCTGCGTCCGCTCGGGGTCACCTCGATCCGNATGCCATTGACGCCGGAGCGGGTCTGGCAAGCGATTCAGCAGGCGAAAGGATAGGCAGCGATGTACGCACCAGACTTCGCATACTACCGGGCGGGCTCTCTCGCCGAAGCCGGTCAACTCCTCCAGCAGCACCCGGGCGCCAAGCTCCTGGCGGGTGGACACAGTCTCATTCCGCTGCTCAAGCTTCGGCTCGCGGCGCCGGCGGCGCTCGTCGACATCGGTCGACTGGACGAGCTGAAGGGCGTCGCGGTGGCCAACGGCCGCGTGCGCATCGGGGCGCTGACCACCCACGCCGAGCTGGCGGCCTCGTCGGAGCTGGCCACTCATGCCCCGGCGCTGGCGGAAGCGGCGGCCACGATTGGCGACCCGGCGGTTCGCAACCGCGGCACGATCGGCGGCAACGTGGCGCACGCCGATCCGGCCTCGGATTTGCCAACCGTGCTCGCCGCGCTCGATGCCACAATTGCAACCACCGGAGACGGTGGCGGGCCCGGCATCGCGGCAGCCGACTTCTTCGAGGGGATGATGGCGACGGCGCTCGGCGACCACGACATCGTGACCGCTGTCGAGGTGCCGGCGGCACCCACCGAACAGGGTCAGGCCTACGTGAAATTCGCGCACCCGGCGTCGCGCTACGCCGTGGTCGGGGTGGCCGCCGCGGTGACCGTGACCGGCGGCACCATCAGCACCGCCGCCGTGGCGCTGGGCGGGCTGGTGCCGACCGCCACGCGAGCCGCGTCGGTGGAACAGGCTCTGGCCGGCCAGACGCCGTCGGCCGACGTAATCGCCGCGGCCGCCGCGGCCGTGACGGCAGACCTGGGCGACGATCTCATCGGCGATATCTACGCCTCGGCCGAGTATCGGCGCGCGATGGCGCCCGTGTGCGTGAAGCGGGCGCTGACGGCAGCGGTCGAACGCGCCTCCTCCTAAACCGGAGCTTGGTTGTGTCGACATCCGTGAGGCAAGGCTGAAGCCTTGCCTCGCAGGCCTGAAGGCCTGCGCCACAGAACCAGCCCACGCCGTCCAAGCCCGTTCCCACCAATGGCCAACGCGTCGCTCCCCGCCTCGATCGACGAGCTTCAGTCGCTGCTGGCCCGCGAGCTGTACGTGGCAGATCGAGGGCTGGCCACCTCGATCTACCTCGCCCTCCGGCTGCGGCGCCCGCTGTTGCTCGAAGGCGAGGCCGGGGTTGGCAAGACCGAAGTCGCAAAGGTGCTGGCCAGCGGGCTCGACACCGAGCTGATCCGGCTGCAGTGCTACGAAGGGCTCGACGTCACCCACGCCGTCTATGAATGGAACTACGCACGGCAGTTGCTCGAGATCCGTCTGCGTGAGGCCGGCGGACCGGTAGATCGCGAGGCGGTGGCCGCCGACCTTTTTGGACCAGACTTCTTGATTAAGCGCCCGCTCCTGCGCGCCCTGGAGGCGCCGGGCGACCGCCCGCCGGTGCTGCTGATTGACGAGCTCGACCGTGCCGACGAAGAGTTCGAGGGCTATCTGCTTGAACTGTTGTCCGACTATCAGGTCACCGTTCCCGAGCTCGGCACCATTCGCGCGGCGACACCACCCGTTGTCGTCATCACCTCGAACCGCACCCGAGAGCTACATGATGCGTTGAAGCGCCGCTGCCTCTACTGGTGGATCGCCTATCCGGACTTCGAGAAGGAATACCGGATCATCACCGACAAGGTGCCGGAGGCGCCGGCGCGACTGGCCGAGCAGGTCACGCGCTTCGTGCAGGAGCTGCGGGCAGCCGAGCTCTATAAGGTCTCTGGCATCTCGGAAACACTCGACTGGATTGCCGCGCTGGTGGCGCTCGACAAACAGGAGCTCGACCGCGAGACGATCGACGAGACCCTGGGCCTGGTCCTCAAGACCCAGGAAGACCTGGAGGCAATCCGCGGAGAGCGCGCCCAGGCGTTGTTCGAGCGCAGCCTGCTCCCGACCATCCCCGCCGCCGGTTCGTGACGATGCCGGCCATACCCGACGCCTCGCCGGTGTCTGGCTACCTCTTCCACAATCTCATCCACTTCGGTCGCCTGCTCCGAAACCTCGGGCTCGACGCGCACGCTGGTCGGATGCTCGACGTGGCCGAGGCGCTCGCACACGTCGATATCGGGCGACGCTCCGACTTCTACCACACCCTGCAGACCCTGCTCGTGCGTCGGGCCCAAGACCTGCCTGTCTTCGACGAGGCGTTCCGTGTGTTCTGGC
The DNA here is from genome assembly GCA_002726085.1 of Acidobacteriota bacterium. Lineage (GTDB taxonomy): Bacteria > Acidobacteriota > Vicinamibacteria > Vicinamibacterales > UBA8438 > NP936. Next base: position 10,577 of record PBRZ01000097.1, on the reverse strand, counting down.
GTCCACCAAGAAGTGAGCGAACCACGCGCGATTTGCGCGCCCTCGGCGAGCGACGGCGGTTCGCGCCGTCTGAGGTGGATGTGCCCCCGACCAGCCCGTCGAACCAGGCAGCCGGAGAGCGGGAGGAACCGCTGCTGCGAGTCGAACAGGTCGAAGCGCTGAGCTACAGCGCCCGCCAGGTATCGCGCACCAAGGATTTCGCCACGTTCACCGACGCCGAGGTCGCACTGGCGCGCGCCATGATGGCCTCGCTCGACTGGGAGCTCGGCATACGCACCACCCGGCGCTGGCAGCCAGGAGCGGGTACGGCGATCGACATCCGCCGCGCGGTTCGCCACAACCTCCGGTTCGGTGGCGAGCTGGTGGCGCTGCCGCGCCGCCGACGGCGCACCCAGACCCGACCGCTGGTGCTGCTGTGCGACGTGAGCGGCTCCATGGAACGCTACAGCCGCATGCTGCTCCANTTTGTCCACACGCTGTCTGGCGGGTTCGACCGAGTCGAGACGTTCGTCTTCTCGACCACGCTGACGCGGGTGACCCGACGGCTGGCCAGACGGGAGGTGGACGACGTGGTGCCGACGCTCCCGACCCAGGTGCCAGATTGGGCCGGTGGCACCCGCATCGGCGAGGCGCTCCGGCGATTCAACGTCGATTGGGCCCGCCGTGTCATGGCGCACGCGCCGGTGGTCTTGCTGATTTCCGACGGCTGGGACCGCGGCGCGCCAGAACGGCTGGGCGCCGAAATGGCCCGGCTGCAGCGCGGCTGTCACCGGCTCATCTGGCTGAACCCGCTGCTGGGTTCTCCGCGGTACCGACCGCTGACCCGCGGCATGCAGGCGGCGCTGCCTTGGATCGACGATTTTCTGCCGGTCCACAACCTCGCGAGTCTCGATGCGCTCGCCGCGCACCTCAATCGGCTGCCGACCCGCCGACCTGTTCGGCGCCAGCATGTGCCACAATCGGCTGTCACGACACCAGCGCCCTGATCCCTCGACTCGATGGACATACTCGGCTCCTACCAGTTCGACGCACCACCCCAGGAGGTCTGGGACCTCCTGGTCGACACCGACGCCGTGGCGGCCTGTTTGCCTGGCTGCGAGTCGCTGGTCCCAATCGACGAGAACACCTATCGTGCCGCGCTGACGATGGGAATCGCCGCCATCACCGGCCGCTACGAGGGCACGATTAAGATGAAGGATCTCGANCCCCCGGTGTCCTACCAATTGGCAGTCGAAGGACGGGGCAAGCAGGGCTTCGTGACCGGCAGCGGCGCCATCAATTTGACCGCGGCAGACGGCGGCACTCAGGTGTCGGTGGCCGGCACGGTGCAGGTGGGTGGCACCATCGCCCGGGTCGGACAGCGGTTGCTGGGCAGCGTCTCGAAGATGATGATGGACCGGTTCTTCACCTGCCTCCGCAAACGCCTCACCTAGAAGGCCGAAGGAAACAGCATGACGGAAGCATCGACGGCACGACGCTGGTGGGCCGGCCTTGGAAGNGTGCTCGTGTTCGCCGGAGTCGCGATCGTCGTCGCCGTCGTCGTCTCGTGGGCCNTCGGGGTGCGAGTGGAGCTGGACGGCGGCAACCTTCCGAGGCTCACGCTGTACGACGAAGAAGCGCACTTCTCGGCGCTCGAATCGGACCGGGCCGCGCAACCGACCGCGTCGCCGGCCGCGATCGCCGCCGCACCAGACCGGCGTCCGGAGGCGCTCTGGCCCGCCTTTCGCGGCGCGGCGCGAGACGGCCGCTACGCCCACTCCATCAGAACCGACTGGCCGACCGACGGGCTCCCGTTGCTGTGGCACCAGCCGATCGGCGGCGGCTACGCTTCGTTTGTGGTCGCGGACGACACGCTGTTCACCATCGAGCAACGGCGCAACCAAGAAGTGGTGACCGCCTACGACCCCGACACGGGTCGCGAGCGCTGGACGCACGGGTGGGAGGCGTTCTTTCAGGAAACGATGGGCGGCGACGGCCCGCGCGCCACACCGACCTGGCACGACGGCCGTCTGTTCGCGCTGGGCGCCGGCGGCGAGCTGCGCAGTCTGGATGCGGCCACAGGCTCGCAGATCTGGCGCACCGACATCCTCACCGACGCCGGCGCCACCAACCTGACGTGGGCCATGTCGGCCTCGCCCCTCATCGTCGACGGTCTGGTCGTGGTGCTTCCGGGCGGCGGCAACGGACGATCGGTGGCCGCCTACGACGCCGAGACCGGCGACATCGTATGGACCGCGCTCGGTGACGTACAGGGCTACACCGCGCCGATGCTGGTGGAGCTGGCCGGCGTGCGCCAGATCCTGGTGGTGACCGCCGAGCGCGCCGCCGGGCTGCGGGTGGACGACGGCACGCTGCTCTGGGAGTTTCCCTGGGTCACCTCCAGCGGCCCGCCCAACATTTCTCTGCCGGTCGTCGTCGGCGCAAACCGGGTGTTTCTCTCGGCCGGATACGGCCACGGCGGAGCACTGTTCGAAGTGGCCGATAGCAGGGGCACCCTCTCGGCCCGGGAGCTCTGGCGCACCACGCGGATGAAGAACCGCTTCAGCACCTCGGTGCTCTACGAGGGACACCTCTATGGGCTCGACGAATCGATTCTGGCCTGTCTCGATGCCGAGACTGGCGAGCTGGCATGGAAGGGCGGCCGCTATGGCCACGGCCAGGTGCTGCTGGCCGACGGCCATCTGGTGGTGCTGACCGAGCGGGGAGATCTGGTGCTCGTACGGGCCACGCCAGAGGGTCACGAGGAAGTGGCCAGGTTCGACGCGATCTCCGGGAAGACCTGGAACCCGCCAACAATCGCCGACGGACGGCTGTACGTCCGCAACGCCACAGAGATGGCGGCGTTCGACATCGGGCCCTAGTCGACATCAACGGCCCGACNGCCTGTTCCGTTCAGAGGATCGAGACGTGCAGCAGTGGTCCGAGGACCCGCTCATCGCATTGGATCTGGAAACAACCGGGCTCGACCCGCTCGAGGACCGGATCGTCCAGGCCGCGGTTGTGCTGGTGGCTGGCGACGGCGCAGTTTCCGAGGCGAGCTGGGACAGCATCGTCGACCCCGGCATCCCGATTCCAGCCGGGGCCAGCAAGATCCACGGCATCACCACCGAGCGTGCCCAGCTGGAGGGCATGGTTCCAATCGACGCGTTACAGCGCATCGCGATCCTGCTCAACGACGCAACCGACGCAGGAACCCCACTCGTCATCTACAACGCCCCATTCGACTGGCCCTTTGTGCTGGCTGAAGCACGCAGACACGGCGTGCGCATCTCCACGCCGCAGATCATCGACCCGCTCGTCATCGACCGAGCGGTGGAACGGTATCGACGGGGCAGCCGGAAGCTGGAGGCCGTGGCGATGCACTACGGCTACGACTTGAGTCAGGCCCACGACGCCCGAGCCGACGCCATTGCCGCGGTGGCCATCGCGCGGGCGGTGGGCGCACGGTATCCGGAGGCGGGAGCCCTGACACCGCTGGCGTTACAGCCGCTTCAGGCGCGGTGGTGCACCGAGCATGCCGAACGCCTCTCTCGCCATCTAGGGAAACCGATTGACCCCGGATGGCCGCTCCCGAGCAACGCGGGACACCTGGCATGAAGGGACACGAGCACCGGCGCGGGCACCGTGTGGCGTGGTAGACNAGATCCGAGAAAGGAGTCGGGCCGCTCAGGCGGCGTGCCGGTCGACCAGTCCGAGGGACGCAGCTCTGACCTGGCGACGGATGGCGTGAACCGGGGCCGTGATAATCCGAAGGTCGTCCCACATGATCTCGACGCCCAGCCCAAGACCAATCCAGCCGGTCTTGACAGGGCTGACACCGAGCCCCGTGCCTCTCAGCCGAACCACGGTGTAGCGGGGAAAGCAGCGTCCACCCTGAATGAGCACCTCGCCGCACGCCGGGTCGCGCACCACCATGCGGTAGCGAGAGCCGGCCGTCTGCAGTTCCAGGAGCGTGTGCGGTTCGAGCTCCGACAACTCGACGCCAGACAGCTGCTCGACGCCGTCGTCGTATCGCCCGAGTGAGAGCGGCCCATCCGATGCGACTGCCTTCGTTTTCAAGGGCACCCGCGGAAGCCGACCGCTGGTGGCGGGGCCGCGGGGACCTCTCTTCCAGGGGACAATGTGCATGTCGTTTCTCACCTGGTGCGCTAGGTGCGCACCTTTCCAGTTTCGATGACGTCAGGCCGCATCACGCCGCGGCGCGAGAGGTGACGTTACAAACGGCGTGCCAGACCTGCTCGGGGTGTCGTGACTCGAGCACAGGGACCGCGCAAGACCGGGCCTGCAGGGGGCTACTGGCGCATGCAGCCTGCCCGGCCCTGNCCGTTGCACGGATACACACCGGACCCAGGTGACCGATTGGCCGACAGTCAGCGTTGATGAATCGACCCTGCGACGCGCGGGCGGGGGCGGCCAGAAGTGGCGAAATTGGTCGGTCTGCCGTGTGCNCGGTGCGCGCCGGAGACCAGCGACGGGCCGCCGTCTGACCGCGTGCGCGACACTCTGGTATCCTGTGCGGCAGCCCAACTGCCTGCGTTTGTCGCCGATCGACGCGGCCGGCGAGCAGCCTGGTCGAGGCATCGAGCCAAACGGAGGCACATTGGACGTGCCAAGAACCGACTCGCGCAGGCACTGTAGCAGATGAACACCTACCGTAATCGCACCCGCCTGTTGGCCGGACTCGTCGTGCCGTGCCTCCTGGGAACCGCGACCCTCAACGTCGCCTGTGGCGCGGGGGGGCCGTCTGCGCCAGAGTTCACGGAGACGGGCCGCGCGGGGATGACCCGCATGGTGGTCATCCGCCCAGACCAACTGATCGACGACGCAGAGCTGTGGCGGATCGCCGACCACCTCCAGGATGAGACGGGAGTCAACGAGCTACAGGTGATCTTCTGGACCGACGAGGCGCTTGCCGGACGTGGGGTCCCGATGACCTACGAGCAGGTGGACGCCGAGAAGGCCCAAATCAATATCGACATCGCCATCGGCCGCCGCGACCTGCAGCGGTACTGAGCATCACGAAGCCTGGAAAGAGCGCGGNCCTCGATTCTGATCCGAAACACGGGCCGGCCCTTCGTCCGCGGCCTAACTTAGAAGCCAAACCTCACGCGTGTGGTGAGCTGCGCGGTGTTGAGGGCCGCGCGATCCGTGCTGTTGGCAAGCAGCCGCAGCCATCGGGCATCGACGCCGACCAGCATGACCGCCACGACCAGACACCAGGTGCCACCGTTCATAGTTGCCACACTCCCAGCACCCGTCGAACGATGACTGTGTGCCTCCTGCTTGCGGCGATCGCAGCGACGACTGAAGCGCCGGAGGGGTGCTGGGCGCGCTGACGGTGTCGGCTGCCGATCTGGGCGAGGGGTTCATCCCGATCGTCGTTGGGGTCTATGGCGCCATGGGTAGCGGCACAGGGGTGGCCATCGACGCGCTGGTCAAGAGCTCGCAGGTGGTCTACGCTCAGCCAGACGGCTCGCGTCCTCGCCGGTGTTGGCTGGGGAGATGTGTGGCTTCGTGCTGTCCTTCCGTTTCTAGCAGGAAGAATTGACCGTGGTAACATTGCGAGTTGTGTTTCTCGTCGGCATGGACAGCTGGGTACCGTTTCAGTCGGGCCGTTTCGTGGCACCAGACCGACAGAGGCCGTAAGTTCTTGATTCTAAAGTGCGCGCCCGTAGCTCAGCTGGATAGAGCGCCGGGCTTCGAACCCGTAGGTCGGGGGTTCAAATCCCTCCGGGCGCGCCATCCATCCGGACACCCTCACGGTTGTCGGCAACTCCGTCCACCGTGTTGCGCCCGTAGCTCAGCTGGATAGAGCGTCTGCCTCCGGAGCAGAAGGCCGCAGGTTCGAATCCTGCCGGGCGCGCCATATCTTTCGGTGGTTTTGATAGGCCTTCAGAAGGCCGACCCTGAACTTATCCGAACGCATCCGAACGGCGAAAGTTGCACGTGGAGCTTGCAGGGACTGCCACCCCACAGGCACCTTGGCTGCTGGCATGGCATCAGCAGCTGGCAGTGCAAGACGTCTAGCCCCCCGGCAGTCCCGTCGTCATGCTTGCCATTGGCGGTCCTGAAGAGACCGCTTTCGGTGTCGCCCCTAACCAGTCCGCGGTGTTCAGCGTGGCCCTCAAGCAAGACGCTTGGGCGAGCATTCTGAGAGGACACCATGGCGGTCAACGAAGAGCTGGTCGCATTCGTCAGAGACGCGCTGGAGCGGGGTGCGTCGCGCGGCGAGATCGAGGGTGTGCTCACCGGAGCGGGCTGGGCCGCACCCTACGTGCGGGAGGCGTTGGGGGCGTTTGACGACGTCGACTTCCCTGTTCCCGTGCCGCGACCTCGACCCTCCCTGACCGCACGCAACTCGTTCCTGTACTTGATCCTCTTCACGACGCTCTACATCAGCGCCTACAACCTCGGCAATCTGCCGTTCCAGCTCATCAACACGGTCTTTCCAGACCCTGCCGCCACGGCGAGTTAGGCTGTCGAAGATGCGATGCGCTGGTCGATAGCATCGCTGATTGTCGCGGCGCCTGTCTTTCTCTACCTGTCCCGTCTGACGAGCCGGGAGGCGCGCCTCGACCCGGCTTGGCTGTCGCCGTTGGTGCAGTGGTCGTGGCGGTCATCGTGACCGGGCTCCTGGTGACAGGGTCGCCGGGCGAGGTGCGGCTGCGCCCGCTGGACGAGCGACGCATCGAGCACCTCCAGCAGATTTCCACAACGGTGCCTCCTTATTGATCTCAGCGGCGTGCGCCCGTATGATCTCAGGCACTCGTATGCGACCGCCCTCCTGGCCGCGACACAGGATCTTCGGACGGCGTAGCGGCTGATGCTTCACGGTGACCCCAGGACGACAGAACGCTACGCGTGCTCGGTGATCGATCCCATCCTCGGTGCAGTGCTCCAGCAGTTCCGCGAGCACATCACAGGGGCAATGGCGAAGGCCAGAATTGCACGGGGGTCGCGCCGACGCGACGACCGCAAAGAACGCGCCATCCATTCGTGTGGGCCGCTAGCTCAACTGGCAGAGCAGCAGACTCTTAATCTGAAGGTTCCCGGTTCGATTCCGGGGCGGCTCACCACGTTTTCCTAGGAAAATAGACACCTACGGGTCGAGCCGACTAGCCCACCCACTCGTTCGTCCGCATCATCCGTGCGAGGCGCCAGGCCCGCTGATGGGTCTTCTTTCCCACCTGTGCTGACCACTTGCTGTCCAGCATCTCGACCGCTGCGTCCTCGAAGTCCCGCCGGCGAAGCGCCCGGCGCATCTTCCTGAACCCACGCAGCCGACCCGGTCCCATGTTGAACATCATGTCGAGCAGAACGGCCTGACGCACGGGGCTCAGCGTCGCCCAGGTCGGGAACAGCCCCTCGCACGTCTTACGGGCATTCGCCATGTCGTTCCGGAACAGCAGTTGGATCTCGTCCTCTGAGAACGGCACGTCCGAGATGTTGCGCTCGATCCCGACCGTCAGCTTCCCCACGGTGTCTGTGTACGGCCTTGTCCTCTTCCCCTCGTGGCGCTCGAGCAGATCGGCTATACGTGTCATTTGGTTTGCGTCTCCCTGCTGATTGTCCTGTGCATAGGCTGCAGCCACCGGCTGTAAGAGCACACGCCGCAGACGCCCGGCCGGCCGCCCTGGGAGTGTGGTCGATTGCGGCGTAGCTTCGCTAGCAGTCTCGACTTGGCGGTGTCCCCTCGAACCGCTCGGTTACCGACGACAGTTGCACGATGAGGCCGTCTGGGTCCGGCACGAGCACGCTTGTCGCGCCTGCTCGGCGCACCCCTGCCACCCCGGCTGCTTCGAGGTCCGACGCGACACGATCGGCCTCAAAGTTCTCTATGCCGACCCCGAAATGGTCGATCTCTCCCGGAACCGCGTCGCTGGCGGTCAGGCTGCAGTTGCCCCCCTCAGTCGGACACAGGCTGATGAGGCCACCGTCGGGAAAGTCGAGCGCGAAGGAGTCACCGACGATATACTGTCGCGGTGGCAACCCGAGCAGCTCACGGTAGAACGCCGCAGACCGTGCCACGTCGGCGACCCCGACGTTGACGTGGTTCAGCGATCGCGCCCNGAATCGGCCGGGCTGCGCGCTACCGGCCGCCGGTAATGCGATCGCCGCCATTGCCCCAAGCAGTTGGCGTCGGGTGAGCTGTCCGTCTTCGTACTGACTCAATAGGGTATCGAACGAGTCTGTCATCGGTCTCTTCCTCTCGGTGCCCGATTGGGTCACTGCTTCTGTCTGGCGGGGTGTGTGGCCGTCGAGCGCCGGGGCTCCACATACAGGGTGGTGTGCGTCGCGATCAATCGTGAGAGCGATTTGGAACGAAGCCGAAGCTAGCAGCCTACTGCAGTTCAGGCCGGGACTTCGCAGTACGCTTCGGTCGAGTGGTCATGGCTGCACTCCTTGCGACACGTCGACTCTAGTCGACGCGGCCAAGCAGACGGTCATGGTGACCGCCAATCTCACGGGAAGCCGGTCAGAGCAGCATCCATGCGATCAGCGGCCTCCCACTCCAATGGTCGGCGTTACGACGCGAACTACTTCTTAGCCTTCTTCGCAGCAGCCTTTCTCTTCGCCCACGAAGCCTTCATGCGCTTGCTGACCGCAAGCTTCTCGGCTTTGCTCATCGGCCGCCGTTTCCGCTTGGCCTTGCCACCAGCTCGCTTGGCCTTGCCACCCGCCGACTTCTGCTTCGCACCACCGTCCTGTAGCACAGCTTCAAGGCCAGTTATCTGACGGTCGAGCTTCGCTCTCTCCGCCCGAAGTCCCGAAAGCGCCTGTCTGAGTGTCGCCGTAACGTCAATCGCCATTCGCATCTCCTTTGTCTAGCCAAGTTCGATCCAACCCAGCGCACGCGCGCCCTCATGGCACGCGCCCTCTACCCTGTCAACGTCAATTCGCTCATCACGCGTCACGCAGGTCACCAAGGGTCATGCTGTAGGTCAAGCGAAAGGCCCGCGCCAGATGCGACGGGCTGCATCCAGCATGCCGCGCGAAATCCAGATTGGTCAGCCGCTCGGCATACCGTTCGTTGATGAGCGCCCATGCCCGTACTACTACGCCATGTGGGGTGTGCCCTGGGAACCGGCGCAACTCCGCGCTATGGGCCGGCACGAGCTCGCAATGGAGAGTGGGCGCATCCCTGGTCGTGATGTGAAACGATAGCGCGGCCTTCATGAGCCGTTCGTATACTAGGTCGCGCAATAGAGCCTTGCTCCATTCCTCCACTCGTGTCAGCCGACCCAATCTCTGGCGCAGAAGCGGTCTTAGTCGATCACCATCCGATGTCATGGACGAAATTCGAAACTATCTTATAGATTCTTCAAGACATTTACCGAAAGAATCTTCGCTACGGAGCTGCGACGCCGAGCCTGCCTATGCGAGTCTATCCAACGGTTTGCAAGAAAGCCGGCAACGGGACGTCGTAATGAAGGGAGCGAGTCGACCCAGAACAACACCGACTTGCTCCAGGCAACCCTGTAAGGCGATGTCGTGTTGCGCGTGCCACTGTTCGAGACCGAGCTGGTGGTCGATGGCGGCTAGTTGTACGCGCTGAGCACCTGCTCGAGGCGATCGGCGACCGTGTGGCTACAGCGTTCCAACGTGTGGGAGGTCATCCCGAGACGTTCGAGAGATCCAGGGCAGAGCTCGAGTTCGAGTTCCCCATCCGCTTCGTCTGGACCGATGTCTCCGTCCGCATGGTCGGCGTCTTCCCTCGTCTGGTCCCGTCCGACCTGCTTGGCGATAACGTTGGCCACGTGCACCGCGTCGCAGACCAGCGCCCCACCTTCGTCCGGGGTATGGTGATACATGATGCCCTTGACGATCCCCGCCGGTAACCGCCAGCCTTCCGCAATGAGCCCACCGAGCTCGGCGTGATGCACACCAAGCACCTCCAGCTCCGCCTCGATCGGTGTGTGCGCACCGTCGTCACGCACTCGGTCGAGCCGCTTGAGCAGTGACCCGCCGACGAATCGACTGATGACGAGCTTCCCGAGGTCGTGCATCAAGGCGGCCGTGAACGACTCGGGCGGAATCGGGACCGAACAGAACGAGGGGAGCGCCTGCGCCGCGATCGAGGTCGAGACGGAGTGTCGCCACAGTTCGCCTTCGGCCAGGCGATACTGAGGCAGCGCCAGACGCGTCCGTGCCGAGACGGCGGTGGCGGTGACCATGGCCAGCGCGGCGCCGATGCCCATCCGCACCACGGCGTCTCTGATGCTGACAATCTCGACCCGGCTGGCGCTGGCGACCGAATTCGCCAGCCCCAACAGCTTCCCGGCGAGCGCGGGATCCATCGAGATCACCTCTTCGGCTTCCATTGCACTCCAGTCGCGCCGACTGGCGATTGCCGCCAACTGATGGACGGTCGGCGGTAGCGGCTCTAGTTCTTTCGTGGCTCCGATAAGGGCCTGCTGATCCAACATGTCGACCTCTCCTGTACCCGCACGCCGCCCGGCGCGACTTTCACCTCGGACTGGGAGCCTTTCCGACACCCACTCATCCGACATCAGAAGAATCGGCACCAAGGGTGGTCCACTGCAGCCACCCTCGGCATGAATCGACGCGCTCGATGA
>PBRZ01000096.1 GCA_002726085.1 Acidobacteriota bacterium | reverse complement strand
TCGCCATGCCAGCCTCCTTTGGGCCTTGAGCCCGTGGTTGATTTGGGGACCGCAAGATACCCCGTTTGGAGGCTGGCCCTCTCATCTCATCTGCAAGGCAAGGCTAAAGCCGTGCCCCACAGATGCCGGCAAAGCGGTCCCATGACCGCCAGTGTCGGCGGTCGTCGGCGCTATAATCTCGAAGTCGTTGCCCCTCCCACACGTAAGGAAGCCAATGCCATCTTTCGACGTCGTCTCAGAAGTCAACATGCAGGAAGTGCAGAACGCCGTGAACCAGGCGACTCGTGAGGTCGACACCCGGTTCGACTTCAAGGGTAAGAACGCGAAGTTCGAGCTCGAAGACGCAGCCATTACGATGCGCGCGCCAGACAAGTTTCAGCTCGGACAAATGTACGACATCCTCACCGCGAAGTTAGCCCAACGCAAAGTCAACGTGAAGTGTCTCGAGCGCGAGGAGCCGCAAGAGAACGTCGCCGATGCTAGGCAAGTCGTGAAGGTGCGTCAAGGGATCGAGACCGAACTCGCACGGAAGCTCGTCAAGACCGTCAAGCAGACGAAGCTGAAGGTGCAGGTCGCCATCCAGGGGGACCAGCTTCGAGTTTCGGGCAAGAAGCGCGACATTCTGCAGGAGGTCATCGTTCTGCTCAAGGAAGAGAAGGTCGACCTGCCGTTGCAGTTCACCAACTTTCGCGACTGAACGGAACACGATGAGCGGCACTGACATGGAACAGTGCGCGGTGCCGGTGGCCGGCGGCGAGCTGTTCGTCGCCCGGTGGGGCAGCGGGCCCCCGGTGCTCGCCGTCCACGGGATTACCGGGTCGCACGCATCCTGGACCTGGGTGGCGGACGCCCTGACGGGGAGGGTCAGCTTCATCGCGCCCGATTTGCGTGGTCGCGGGGCGAGCAACGCGTTGCTAGGTCCGTTCGGCATGGTGGCGCACGCGGCCGATCTCGTGGCGGTCCTCGACCACTTCGAGCTGTCCGGGGCGGTTGTGGTGGGGCACTCGATGGGCGCCTGGGTCGGGGCCACCCTGGCGGCGCGGCATCTCGACCGGGTGCGGTCGCTGATCCTGGTCGATGGCGGCGTGCCACAGAAACTGCCAGACGGGGTCGACCTCGAGACGCACGCCGCTGCCGTGCTCGGGCCGGCGCTCTCACGACTCGACATGACGTTTCCTTCCGAGACGGCGTATCTCGACTACTGGCGTGCCCATCCGGCGTTTGCCGCCCCGGGCGCCTGGGACGCGCATCTCGAGCACTACGCGCGCTGGGATCTGGATGGCGAGGCGCCGCAGCTCAGGCCCCGCCCCTCACGCGAGGCGGCGACAACCGATCTTCGCGACCTGCTCGGCGAGGCTGGGCTCGACTGCCGGCGTGTGCGATCGCCGGTACGGCTGATGAGGGCGCCACGTGGCTTGCTGAACCAGCCGGAGCCGCTCCTGTCGGACGAGTCTGTGGCCAAACAGCTGCCGACCATCCCGGGCGCACGTTACGAGATGGTCGAGGGGACCAACCACTACACGATTGTGATGGGCGTCGGCGCCCCCGTGGTTGCCGACCGGATTCTGGCGGCGGTTCAGGCCACCGCCGACCCCGCGTCCTGATCAGGTGTGGCAGGTGCCTCAATTGGTACCTCCGGGTGGTTCGGGGTTGCATCGGCCAGCGGATTACTGGAGGATCGGGCTCTTAGCGGTGTTGGGACAGAAGATCACACCGGGGCCCGAACGGGAGGTAAGGATGCAACAGGTGAGAGGACATCGACGACTGGCGCTCGTGGTGGCGTGTCTTGCGGTCGTCGGCTTCGTAGCGGTCGGGCAGGCAATGCTCGGGCGCACGGAGGCGGCGCAGGGCAATATGGTGTATGGCCCGGTCTTCGAGGTCGACCCGCTGTGGCCGAAGCCGCTGCCGAATCACTGGCTGCTTGGCACGACCATCGGCGTCTCGGTCGACAGCCGGGACCACATCTGGATTATTCATCGCGGCGACGCGCTGGCCGCCGGCGAGGTGCCTGCCGCGCAGGATCCGCCGACCGCCGCCGACTGCTGCTTTCCCGCCCCGCCGGTGCTCGAGTTCGATCAGGGCGGTACGCTGGTGGGATCGTGGGGCGGACCGGGCGAGGGCTACGAGTGGCCGGCGTCGAACCATGGGATTTTCGTCGACCACATGGACAACGTCTGGATCGGCGGTAACGGCGGCCCTGACTCCCACCTTCTGAAGTTCACCCGGTACGGGCAGTTCCTGCTGCAGCTCGGACGCTCCGGCGGCAACGCCGGGAGCAACGACCAGGAGAACTTCGGTCGCGTGGCCAAGATCTTCGTCGACCCGAAGGACAACGAGGCGTATATCGCCGACGGCTACCTGAACAAGCGGGTCGTGGTGCTCGACGCCGAGACCGGCGCGTTCAAACGCTACTGGGGCGCCTACGGCAACCGACCGGACGACGGCGACCTGGGTCGATACGACCCGAACGCCGAGCCGGCCCAGCAGTTCCGCAACCCGGTGCACTGCGCCGAGCTGTCACTCGACGGGCTGGTCTATGTGTGCGACCGCGTGGGCGACCGCATTCAGGTGTTCCAGAAGGACGGCACGTATGTCGAAGAGCTGTTCGTCGCCAAAGACACGCTGGGTGCCGGGTCGGTCTGGGACATCGCATTCTCGCGCGACGCGGACCAGAAGTACATCTATCTGGCCGACGGCGTGAACGAGAAGGTCTACATCATCGACCGCAAGGAGATGGAGGTCATTTCGAGCTTCGGCGACGGTGGGCGCCAGCCGGGTCAGTTCTACGGTGCACACAGCATCATGACCGACTCGCACGGCAACATCTATGTGACCGAGACCTTCGAAGGCAAGCGCCTGCAGAAGTTCGTCTACAAAGGCGAGGGCGCTATCCGGAGCCCGGATCAGGGCGTCGTCTGGCCTGCAAACTAGGGAAAGCGCTCCGAGGAGACTGGAGGCAGGAGGCAGGAGACAGGAGGAGCCGGATGGCTTCGCCATCTTCCGTTTCCTGCCGGTGTTCGATCCTCTCTGTTAGAACGACGTGGTTCGGCCGTGACTAGAAGGCTCGATCATGCAGGACGAGCAGTTCCAGATGCCGCGGAGCGCTCCTGTCTCCTTCTGACTCCTGCCTCCTGCCTCCTGTAGAGCGCTCTCTAGAACATCGCAATCGGATTGACCGGCGAGCCGGTGCCGTTGGGAATCGGGAGTGGCGCGATGGTCACCATGAATTCCCAGCGGTTCCGCGCTGCCGCCGCGGTGGCCAGCGCCTGGAAGTCGGCGCGGTCGAGCACCTGGATGCCCAGGATGGTCAGGGCGAAGTTGTGGAGCGCGAGGCGGGAGATGTCGCCTTCCGGTTGCGGCATGTAGCCCGGAGTCTCCCACCCGGCAATCGCAACATCCCGCTCGCGTAGCCACGGAATCACCATGTTGTCGAGACCGGCCGCCTCCCGACCGGTGTCGAATGGGCCGAGGGCGTCCTGTCGGGCCCACCGGCCCCAGCGGATGAGGAACGCATCGCCGGACCCGACCCGCACGCCGGTCTGTTCTTCCCACGCCTCGAGATCCGCGACGGTGATGCGGGTCCCCGGCTCCAGATAGGGCACACCCTTCAGACGGGGGATGTCGTACAGGACGCCCCGGGTCACCAGGCCGTCTTTGACGGTCATGATGGAGTTCTTCATCGCGCCATCTTCCATCGTCACCACGCCATCGACGTCGTAGCCGTTCCACATCTTGCCGTCAAAGAAGATGTGCGCGAAGGCATCGAGGTGGGTGGTGCCCGGCCCGTGGATGCAGGGGTAGGCGACCGTGTCGCTCGCCGAGGCACGCGAGGCCCGCACCATCGACCAGGCGATGGGGCACGGGTTGTCGAGGCTCTTGTATTTCTGGGCGTTCGACGCCAGAGACACGGTGAAACCCTCGCTGACCAGCCCGGCCGCTTCGGCCCGCTTGTCCGGTGTGATCAGGTTGGCTGCGCCCAGCTCGTCGTCGGTTCCCCACCGACCCCAGTTCGACAGCTCGGTTCGCCACTGTTCGTATTGCGCGGCCGTGACGAGCGGAACTGACGTGTCGGGCTCCTGCGCGGCAGACGGGAAGCTCATCACGGAGGCGAGCGCAGCGAGCAGCCCGATTGAGTACGCCAGTCTTGCGAACGTCGTCATGGTAGGCGCTCCATTTCGTTGATGAGAAACGGCGGCATTATACCCGGCTCTCGGGTTACCCGGGACGCTGCCAGCCAAGGGACGCACGAAGGAGGCGGGTGTTCGGTTGGCCCTCCCCGGTCGTTTCACCGTACAGAGATGACCGCCTGCTACAAGGGGGCACACCATGGAGATCACACAGACGGTACGGGGCTCGACGGCCATCATCGGCCTACGCGGACGCTGGGTATGCGGCTACGATCTGCGCACCGAGCTCCGCGCTCATATTCAGCGGCTCACCGAGGCCGGGCGCGTCGAGGTCGAGCTGGATCTGGGCGAGGTGACCTTTGCCGATTCGACGGTGGTGGGGGAGATCGCCTCGACCCACATCACCTTGCAACGGCGTGGAGGGCGGCTGACGCTGCTGAACCCGACATCGCGAATGTTCCGCCTGCTCTCGGTTTCCCGTCTTGCGAGCGTCATCGACATCCGGTACGAGGGCGAGTCGCTGACACGGGCATGGAACGGCTCCGCCGTTCAGTGTCCGGGCGTCGTCGAAATGGAGACCCCGGCACCGGTCTCGACCACGGCGCCCTAGTGGTCCCGGTCATAAGTACGGTCATGCACCGAGGGCTCGCTGAGTAGGGTCGCGCTCGCTCCGCTTTTCGCGAGGAGGGAGCACACCGGCAGTATTCGACCCCGCTGAGCAGAAGCCCAGCGCCGCCCTTGGTGGGATGCATCGGCGGCCGAATGCGACCGTATTTATGACCGTGGCCACTTAGTCCCGGTTCCCGTCCCCGTCCACCCTCGCGTCAGCCGGTTCCGGTCGACCAGCTCGACACCCCACGCTCTGCTGTCGTCGACAGGGGGCATGCCTGCCATCGGCACGTCAAATGTGGCCGCCTTTCCACTATCCCGGGCGGCGGCGGCAGACAGCATGGCCCGGAGCGTTATAATCAATAGATATAAAGTGTGGGGTGTCACGGCGCTCGGCGGCGGGTAGACTGGTTGCCACGCGAGACATGTGGGCCATCGCCGAAGGGCACGGGTTGGGGGACGATATGCGAATGAGGATCGGGTGGGTGGTCGCGGCCGTGTGCATGGTATCGTCGTGTGCGGCGGAGGCGCCTACCGGGCCGCCGTTCCGGACGGACACGACCGTCAGGATGCTGATGGCGAACATGGTCGATCCGGCGGCCGATCTGGTGTGGGATGCGGTGGGAACGGTCGTGGACTACGACGGGGAAGATCACTGGGAGCCGGAGACCGAAGAGGAGTGGTTGTCGGTTCGCTACGGCGCGATGTCGATGATCGAGGCCGGCAACCTGCTGATGATGGACTCTCGTGCTCGCGACCAGGAGCAATGGATCAGTTTGACGGAGGGGATGATGGACGCGGGCATGCTGGCCTTTCAGGCGGCCGAGTCAGAGGATGCCGACCTGTTGTTCGCCCTCGGTGAGGATGTCTATAACTCCTGCAACAACTGCCACATGCTGTATTGGATCGACGACGAAGACCGCGGTCGCGTCGTAGAGCCCTCGTCGGGCGGGTCAGCTCCGTAACGCGGACCTCACGGTTTTCCAACGTCCGTCGGTGCCGGGGAGCTGTGGACGACAACGACGACGACAGCAACGGTCTTTCGTGGCCACCTGCTTAGATCAGGCCAGCGTTTACGAGGTATTGCGTGCTGAATCACGCGCTCGGGCTATTGTGTGTCCTCGCCTCGGTCGTGTTTGCCGCCGGGATCACCCGACGATGGCAGGACTTCGTGGCCCTGCCGGCCGGGCTCGCGGTGGCGGTTCTCTGGCTGCCGCCCGAGCCGGCGGTGGTAGGCGGTCTCGTGGCCCTCGTCACGTTGAGCCAGTTGGGGCGACCGGGTTGGCACCTCGCGGGTGCGGTGGGCGCCGGCGCGCTGGCCGGACTATGGACGGTCTGGCTACGGGGATGGGGCTTGCCGACGTTACCCGCGCTGATTGTGAGCGCCGCGGTACCGGCAGTCTCTGCGTGGCTGAGCCTGAGAGAGGCGTCGTTTGCGCCCGTCCGGATCAGGGAGGATGCCCTGTTCGCGGTGGGCGCCCTTGGACTGGTCGTGGCGGTAGGCCCGACCGTGATGGCGGGTTGGAGCTCGGCAGCGGCCCTGAACGTGTCTCGCGGGGGCGCCGGGGCGATCGGACCGGGACCCTGGCTGTTCATCGCGGGAGCCGGGTTCATGCTGATTGGCGGTGTGCATTCGCTGTGGAGGCGTCGATAGATCGTGCTGGGATTCCTCGAGAATGGCCTCTTCGCGTTGAGTCAGGTCCTGCGGCTCCCGGTCATCGCGCTGTTGTGGGTGTGTGTGGGGGCCGCGCTGTTCATGGCCGGTGGGTGCGCCCTGGAATACTTGCAGCGTCGGCGCGAACGAGGCGGGTTCGACCTGAGCGCCTGGATGCAGTCGGGTCGTGTGCTCGATGCAGACCCGCAGCGCATGGCCCTGTTGCCGGTGCCGTTGCGAGGTTTGCTTCGCGAAGTGAGTCTGGAGCGAAATCAGGCCTCGTTTGAGTACGGTGGGCTCGAGCATCTGGTGCTGGAGCGAGAAGAACAGGTTCGCCGTACGTTGACCGGCTCCCGCCTGCTGGTGCGCGTCGGGCCCAGTCTGGGGCTGCTTGGAACGCTGATTCCGATGGGAACAGCGCTGGCCTCCCTGACGGCCGGCAACCTGGAGGCGATGGCCGGTCAGATGGTGGTGGCGTTCACCACCACGATTGTGGGTTTGTCGGCCGGCACCATCGGCTACGTCGTTCAGATGGTGCGACACGGCTGGGTGAACGCGATGATTCGTGAGGAGCGATTTCTCGCCGAGCGCATTGCCGGGGAGCTAGCCCGCGAGCCGGTCCAGGAAGGATAACCATGGCGCGCTTCCTTCATTTGCCCTCTCCCGACGAGGGGATCGACGAAGACCCTTTGGTCGGAGTGGCGAACCTCTTTGACGTGTCGGTGGTCTTTATCGTCGGCCTGATGATTACACTGTTCTCGGTGTATCGCATGGGCGATCTCATGGACCCGAACAGCGAGGTCACGCTGGTCAAGACCGACGCCGACGGGTTGCGCGAGATCATCGTCAAGGAGGGCACCGAAATCACCGCCTACGAGCTGACCGGTGAGACGATGGAGGGCGACGGCGAGCGCCTGGGCACCGCGTACCGCATGGCCAACGGCCAGATCATTTATGTACCGGACTAATACTAGACGGGGCTTCGCCCCGAACCCCACGCCGACCCTAGTGGGATCCCATCGCCCCACGCCGGGCCGGCGGGGCGCGCATTGTCGTGCGCCTGACGCGTGCGGTCAGGCGAAAGGCCCGGCGTTGTCCGACCGTCAATTACTGATATGAGGACGCTACTAGTGTTGTTGGGTCTCGTCGCGGGCGTCTCGTCCGCCGCGGCGCAGCCAGTGCGTCTCGCCTACCTGTTTTCCGACGGCAACCTGCCGGGTGTCCTTCAGGCCTACAAGGCGTTGCTCGAGGAACGGCCCGACCTGCGGGAGCAGGTCACCCTCAGTTTCCTCACCGAGTCGATGTTCGACGAGGTCGAGCCCGATGCGATTACCGGCGCGGACGTGCTGGTGTTCGACATCATGAACCAGGAGATGCTCGACCGGTTCAACACGACCCACGACGTGGACATCCTTGCCGACGTCGGAGGTAGGGGCATGGTCCTGGCGGTCGGACAGGGGCTGATGCCACAGGAGTTCTACACCGAGCAAGGGGCGGTCTGGGACGAGCGGGCTCGCGCTTTCTGGGCAAACTGGGGCTTTGGGAATCAGCTCGGCCTGCTCAAGCAGACGCTGAGCATCGCCGGTGTTCGTGACGTCTCGGTGCCTGAACCCCAACCGAGCCTCGAGGGCGGCTACTACTATCCGGATGAGCAGAGCGGCCGGGTCTTTGCGACCTGGGACGAGTTCGAGCGGTTCCGCGCCGCGGCCGGCGGCAGTCGTCCCGGCGCGGTCCGGGTCGCCGTCGCGTTCTACAAATCGACCTACTATGCGGGCGACACGGCGCTACTCGACGCGGTCATCGCGGAAGTCGAGGCGCAGGGCGCCGAGGTGGTGCCGGTCTTTGGCTACCCGAGCGCCGAGGCGTTCGCGGCGCTGCTGCTCGACGAGGCGGGCGAATCCCGTGCCGACGCAGCGCTGGCGTTCGTGTTTCGATTCGCTGACTTCGAGGCCACCCACACGCTCGATCGGGTCGACATCCCGATCGTCAGCATGGTCAGCCTGTATGGGCGCAGCGAGGCCGACTGGCGCGACTCGCCCATGGGGCTGTCGATGTTCGAGGGCACCTTCCAGGTNGCGGTCCCCGAGCTCGCGGGGCTGGTTGCGCCGACCGTGGTCGGGAGCCAGGAACGTCAGTACGACGCCGACACCGGCCTCACCATCGTGCAGCGGCGCCCGATCGCCCCGCGGGTGACGATGGTCGTCCGGCGCGCCATCAGGTACGGACGGTTGGGGACGACGCCGAACCCGGACAAGCGGGTCGCGGTGCTCTACTACAACTACCCGCCAGGCAAGGCCGGTATCGGCGCCAGCTACCTGAACGTCGCCGACTCGCTGTCCGCGATTCTTCGCCGGCTCCACGCCGAGGGCTACGACCTCGGTGCGCTCGACCCAGACACCGATCTGACCAGTGGCCGGATCCTGGAGGCGGTCACGACCCGGGGGCGCAATGTGGCCGGTCATGCTCCAGGTGAGCTCGACGAGCTGCTGGCCGCCGGTGACGCCGAGCTGGTGAGCGTGACCGATTACGAGCAGTGGCTCGGCGCTCACGATCCGGCGTTCCGGGACAAGGTGCTGGCCGACTGGGGACCGCCGGCCGAGAGCCAGGTGATGGCGACGACGGGACCTGACGGCCCCGCTTTTGTCATACCCGTCGTGCGGTTCGGCAACGTTGTGCTGATGCCGCAGCCGGCGCGCGGCTGGGGGGAAGACCTCGACAAGCTGTATCACGCGAAGGACCTGGCTCCGCCGCACCAGTATGTGGCGGCCTATGCGTGGCTCCGCAACGGCTTCCACGCCGATGCGGTGGTGCATCTCGGCACCCACGGCACGCTGGAGTGGCTCGACGGGAAGGACATCGGTCAGTCGGCCGAAGATGCGTCTGATGCGTTAATCGCAGACCTGCCGGATCTCTACGTCTACAACGTGGACGTCGTGGGCGAGGGGCTGGTCGCGCGGCGCCGCGGCATGGCCACCTTGATTGACCACATGGTGCCGCCGTTCACCGCAGGCGGGTTGCTGCCCGAGCTGGCGAAGCTGAGCGAGAGCGTCAACGACTACCACAACAACCTGCACAAGAACGAGCAGCTGGCCGACGCCTATGCGCAGCAGATACGCGATCAGGCGGCGGCGCTGGGCATTGTCAAGGATCTGGGTATCGACCTGGGCACCAAGGGCGAGATCGACCACGACCTGATGCACGAGGTCGAGGAGTATCTGGTCGCCCTGCGGGGGCAGTACATCCCGTATGGCCTGCACGCGTTCGGCCGTACCCCCGATCCCGAGATGCGCGCCAGTACGGTCGAGGCGATCGTGTCGGTCGACCGCGACCTGTTGCCGAACGACGCCGAGGTGCTGGCCGAGGACATGGAGCGCCGCATCGTCGAGTCGGCGCCACGCGAGCTCGACTCGCTGGCGGGCGCCCTGGCGGGCGACTATGTGCCAGGTGGCACCGGCGGCGAGCCGATCCGCAACCCCGACGCCTACCCAACCGGCAAGAACTTCTACGGGATCGACCCGGACAAGGTGCCGAAGCCGGCGGCTTGGGAGCTGGGTGTCTTCATGGCCGACCGGATGCTCGAAGAGCATCTCGAGGAGCACGGCAAGTACCCCGAGAAAGTGTCGTTCGTCATCTGGGGTGACGAGACGATGCGGCACGAGGGAATACTCGAGTCGCAGATTTTCCACCTTCTCGGCACCCGGCCAGTCTGGGACGTGCGTGGCAAAGTCATCGACGTCGAGGTGGTCCCGCAGAGCCAGCTCGGGCGTCCCCGGGTCGACATCGTTATCGCCTCGGCCGCCGAAGGGATGTTCAACAACGTCACCATGCTGATGGACCGGGCGGTCCAGCTCGTCAAGATGATCGAGGAGGCGGACAACTACGTTCGGCGGCACTACCTGAGCACGAAAGCGACGTTGATCGAGCGCGGCTACGATGAGGAGGACGCGGACCGCCGCGCCGGGGTCCGCATCTTCGACGAGCCACCGGGCACCTACAACCTCAACACGTCGAGGATCGCCGCGGCGAGCGGCACCTGGGACAGCGACGCGCCGATGGCCGACGAGTATCTGTCGAAGATGGGGCACGGGTTCGGAAACGGGTTCTGGGGCGAACCGATGGAAGATGTCTTCCGCATGGCGCTCTCCGGCACCGAGAAGGTTGTGCACTCGAGCTCGACCACCCTTTATGGGGCGCTCGATAACGACGACTTCTTCATGTACATGGGCGGGCTCGCCGCGGCGGTGCGCAACATCGATGGCGAGACGCCCGAGCTGGTCGTCACCAACACGCGTGACCCCGGTCGGCCGGAGATGACGCCGATCGACCAGTTCATTGGCGCGGAGTTCCGCTCGCGCTACGTCANTCCGACCTGGATCGAGGGGATGCAGCGTGAAGGCTACGCGGGGGCCGGCGAGATGAGCGCGTTCGTCGAATATCTCTGGGGGTGGGACGCGACGGTCACCGACGTGGTCGATGACGCGATGTGGCAGGAGTCATTCGCGGTTTACGTGGAAGACAAGCATGACCTGGGCATGGACGAGTTCTTCGATGCCAACTCGCCGTTCGCCTTTCAGGACATCACCGCCCGTATGGTCGAGACGATTCGCAAGGAGTACTGGGAGGCGGACGAGGAGACCAAAGCTCGCTTGTTGACGGAGTATGTCGACAGCGTCAATACACATGGCGTGGGGTGCGCGGAGCACACTTGCGGCAATGCGCGGTTGTTGGAATACGTGCTCGAAGAAGGGGCGGCCGCCGGCGTGCCAGTTCCCGCGCTCGACCAGTTCCGTGCTGCCATGGAGGAGGCGATCGGCACCGACATCGAGAGCGCGGCCAGGTCGATGGAAGCGTTTGTTCGGCGCAACGAAGCCGCGCCCGCAGCCTACACCGAAAACCTCGAAGGCTTCCGCATGGAGGAACGCCGCGAGCAGACACCGACACCGACCGCGCCAGTGCAAACCGGACGCGGGGACGCGTGGGATGCCGTGTGGGTCGGCGTGCCGGTCATCGGTCTGTTGCTTGCCTGGCGGCTCAGGCGNCGGCGCGGTTAAGGGACGATGACTTCGTACCTGCTACGTACGGTGGCGGCGTGCGCGCTCGTTGCCGTGGCCAGCGGCGCCCGTCCGGTCCTCGACGCACAGTCCGCANCGGCCACCGAGACAATCCAGATCAGTCAGAGCGGCGGGGGCGCCTACGAGGTCAGCCTGGCGGCCGGAGCGTCCAGCCTCGTGGCCGCCTGGTATGACACCCGCAATGGCAATGCCGAGATCTATGCGCGCGCGGTCGACATCCGGGGCCNTCCGACCGGCCCGGAGCTTCGTCTGACCGACGACCCGGAGCGGTCCTACGAGGCAGACGTCGAGCTGCTCGGCAACGACATCGTCGTGGCCTGGTACGACCGGGCCGCCACCGGTCGGCTCACGGCCCGTATCGGGCGCTGGACGGCCGACGGCACTCGTCTTTGGTCGCATCCGCTGTCCGAGCATGAGGGCAATACGCGCAATCCGCTCGTGCTCGTGCGGGGGGATACCCTGTTCTGCGCCTGGCTCCAAGAAGAGGGACCCGCGCGGTGGGCGGTCTGGGTGGGATGGCTGGACCCGGCCGGGCAGAGGGTCACGGCGCCCCAGCGGGTTGCTACCGCCGGAAACAGGACCTGGAACCTCAACGCGACGCTCGATGTGGACGGGCAGGCCTGGATGGTGTTCGACGCCGCGGTTGACACCCGGCGAGAGGAGCTGTTTCTGGTCCGGGTGTCGCGCGACGGGCACGAGGTCGTGCGCCTGACCGAGGACGACGGCTTCGCGTCGAAGTACCCGGACCTGGTGCTGGCCGGCGAGACAGCCGCACTGACGTGGTTCGACGAGCGGGACGGCAACCAGGAGATCTACCTGTTCACTGCGGCGAGCGACGAGCTGGCAGCGGGCGTCGATGCCCGCCTNCATCGCGTGACGCACTCGTCCGGCGAGTCGGTTGGCGCCTATCTTGGCTGGAACGGTCAGCAGGTCGGGCTGGCCTGGTCTGACGATCACGACGGCCAGAGTGAGGTCTACTTCCAGGCCTTCGAGCCGGACGGAAGCCCGCTCGCCGCTCCACGGAGGCTGACCGACNATACGACCGCGTCTCGAATCCCGGCAATCGAGGCGGTAGGCGATGGGTTCGCCCTGGTCTGGAACGAAGACATCATCGGCGAGCGAGCGCTCAGCCACGGTACCGGAGGTCGCTCGGAAATCGTCTTTCTGCGCGTCGAGTAGTCCACGCGACTGTGTCTGGCTCAGCGACGTTCTGGCGCCGTCTCCTCATCTACATACATCGTTGGCTGGGCATCGCCTGTAGCCTCTTGTTCGTGGTTTGGTTCGTCTCCGGCATCGTCATGATGTATGCCGGGATGCCGACCCTGACGACCGAGGAGAAGGCGTCACGGCTGCCGGCGCTCGATCTGTCCCTGGCGCGGGTTGGCGTCAGCGAGGCGGTCGCCCGGGTCGGGGCGACGCCGAGGCAGATCCTGGTTGGGATGCTTGGGGACCGGCCGGTCTATCGGTTGGCAGCCCGCGGCGGCTGGACCACGGTCTACGCCGACACCGGCGAGGTGCTCGACGCGCTTGACGCCGAGGGGGCCATGGCCATCGCTCGCCGCTTCGCGCCAGAGCATGCCTCGACCGCACGCTACGACACCAGGCTGAGCGACCCTGACCAGTGGACGTTGCAGAGCCGAGCCTTCTTCCCGCTCCATCGCGTGCGTCTGGACGACGCGGCGGACTCGGTGCTCTACGTGTCGGACCGGACCGGTGAACCGGTCATGCAGACGACGCGAGACAGCCGCCGGTGGGGCTATCTGGGCGCGGTGCTGCACTGGCTGTATTTCACACCGCTCCGGGCTCGTGGGGCGCTGTGGGCCGATCTCGTGANCTGGCTGTCGGTCGTCGGGTGCGTGTTGTGTCTGTCCGGTCTGGTGTGGGGGCTGTGGCGGGTTGCAACCGCGAAAACCTACAGGCTCCGGCACGGGCCGTCACACTCACCGTATGCCGGCCTCATGCGATGGCACCACTACACGGGACTCGTGTTTGGCCTGGTAACGTTTACCTGGGTGTTCAGCGGCGGGCTGTCTCTGAACCCCTGGGGCTGGCCGCCGGCGGGCGGACTCAACCGGGTGCAGCGAGAGGTGGTTACCGGTGGGCCGCTTCGGCTCGGGCCGCTGACAGTGGAACAACTCCGGGCCGGTGTCGAGGCTGTCGTCCCGTCGTTCGTTCCGACACAGCTGGAGGTCGTGCAGTTTCTCGGCGAGCCCTATGTGCTGGCGGTCGACGTCGGGCCGACATCGACCGACGACCTCACGGCGTCGGTGCCCGACACGCTGGCTCCCGCCAGGACCGAAGCGCCGCCGCAGCGGCTGGNGTCGGTCGAGCATCCCGAGCGTGGAGCATTCAGCCGGTTCGAGGCGGAGCTGTTTGACGAGGTCGCCGGGGCGGTCATGCCAGGGGTTGACATCCTCGAAGCGACTTGGATCCGTGCCTACGACGCCTATTACTACGANCGGAGTCGACGCCGACGCCTCCCGGTGTTGCGTGTCAAGTATGACGACGCGCCCCAGACCTGGATCTACTTCGATCCCCACCGGGGGGCAATCGCGCGGACGGAGCAACGCGTGACCCGGCTCAATCGGTGGCTGTATCACGGATTGCACAGCTTGGATGTGCCCTTCCTCTACTATCGGCGTCCGCTCTGGGACGTGGTCGTCATTGGACTCAGCCTCGGTGGCATCGCGGTAAGCGTGACCTCGTTAACACAAGCCTGGCGACGGTTGCGCCGCCATGCCAGACGCCCAATCCGGTTTTTCGGTAATGTGAGTGGCCGCCAGCGGTCTTCTTGACCTGATGGATGCCGCGAGGTACACTCCGCGCCACCGTCTTGCACGGTATGCGGTTTGCCGGTTGTTCCCAGGCCGGTGAGTCTGTGTGCTGGCGTCTCATCCTTCGGTCGCCGGCAGTGGGGAAGGAGTGGCCGCGCTGTGTGTCCGTCTGGACACGCTCTGCGCGAATGCGCTGGAGCGCGGCCCATCGTACGGAGGTCAACATGCGAGTCATCAGCGTGTTGTTGGTGNTGGCGTTGCTCTTGTTGACGACGGCCGTGACCACCGCGAAGGCGCCGGCACGCGAGCCGGTGGGGAATCTGGCCGACGTCAAGCGTTCCATTCTGTTTCCGAACTTGAACATCCTGTTTGATATACAGTCCGGGGACCCGGATGCGCTGTGCGAGACCTGCTCCAAGATCGATCGTAGAGACCATGAAACGGAACGGTGCAGCGCCCTGTGACCCGGATGCGTCGACCGACACCGTTGCGGNGGGAGTGGTAGCGCATGTTACGGGCCCTTTTCGAATGGGTCGACGTGATGCCGAGCAGCATCTCGTTGCGGGAGTCGTTGAACGGCTACGTGTATCTGCTGACGGCACACGTCGTCAGCATGGGTGTNGTCGCCGGCATTATCGGCTACTGGGACATGCGTCTGGCCGGGATGGCACTCAAGCGGGTACCGGTCTCGAAGGTCAAGTCCGGGCTGTTTCCCTGGATGTACGGCGGCGTGGCGGTCAACGCCTTCACCGGTTTCCTGATGCTCTACAGCCAGCCGATGCGCTACTATCCGAACTTCTGGTTCTGGCTCAAAATGGGGCTGCTGATCGTCGTGGCTGCCAACGCGGCGTATTTTCATCTGAGCATCGAGAAAACAGTGGACGANTGGGAGCACGATCCGGTGGCGCCGTTCAAGGCTCGGCTCGCCGGCTACGTGTCGTTGGTGTTCTGGGTCGGTATCATCACGACCGGGCGCATGACCGCCTACAGCGGATTGGTGCCCCGGTGGTGGATCGATTTAGGGCTCGGACAATAGACCATGTCGGCACAACCGTTTTTCGAGTGGATGGGGGGGTTGCGTTTCAGCGCATTCTTTCTGGAATCGGTCTGGCCGACGCCCATCGTCCAGTGTATTCACCTGGTGTCGGTGGCGGTGTTCGTAGGTGCCCTGCTGCTGGTCGATCTGCGACTGCTCGGACGAGGCTTGAAGGAGACGCCCCTGCCGCAGGTCGCGCGGGCCGCCGAGCCGTGGCTCTTGGGCAGTTTCGCCGTGCTGGTCCTGACCGGGATTCCCCAGATGTCGTCGACGGCGCTGAAGCAGTACTACAGCCCGTTTTTTTGGTGGAAGATGGAGATGTTGCTGCTTGGCGTCATTCTGACGGTTACAATTCGTCGAAAGATGGCATCGACGGAGGAGAGCCAACTCGGGCCGGTGTGGCCNAAGGTGGTGGCGCTGACGTCCATCGCGCTGTGGACCAGCGTGACGATCGGGGCGCGATTGATCGGATTGCTTTCGTAGNGAAGATGTGTGACGTTGTGCTGTGTCGGGCGCCGTGCTCGAGCAAGGTCACGCCAGTCAGACACGCGCGTTGCGTGAAGGAGACTTAGCAGATGGGAAATCGGCTCAGAACCACGATGATCGCCGGCGTGACGGCCCTAGTGATGGCGATTGGCTTTTCCTTTGCCGTGCAGCCAGTTGAGGGGCAGCAGGGCTATCGGGCTGACCGGACCGCCGATGGCAGGCCCGACCTGAACGGCATCTGGCAGGCGCTCGGGAGCGCGCATTTCGACATCGAGCCGCACGCCGCGCGGTTCGGGCCCGTCGTCGAGATGGCGGCGCTTGGCGCGATTCCAGGCGGGCTCGGTATCGTCGAAGGCGGGGAGATTCCCTATCGGCCTGAGGCGCGGGCGACGCAGCAAGAGAATTTGGAGTTTTGGCTCGACCGCGACCCGGCCGTGAAGTGCTACATGCCGGGGGTTCCGCGGGCCAACTACATGCCCTATCCGTTCCAGCTGGTGCAGACACCGGAGTACGCGCTGTTTGCCTACGAGTTTGCCAGCGCGAGCCGGATCGTCTACATGGACCGACCCGACTTCGAAGCGCCGGTCGACTCCTGGATGGGGCACAACATCGGTCGCTGGGAGGGAGAGACGCTGATCATCGACGTGACCGCACAGATGCCAGACACTTGGCTCGACAGCTCCGGCAACCACCACAGCGTCAACATGCATGTCGAGGAGCGCTACACGGCGCTCAGCGAGAATCACCTCATGTACGAGGCGACGATCACCGATCCGGAAACGTTCACTCGTCCCTGGACGATTCGGATGCCGCTCTACCGCCGGATCGAGGAGAATGCGCAGCTCCTCGAATACAAGTGCGTAGAGTTCGCCGAAGAGCTNATGTACGGGCACCTCCGCAAGGATCCCGACCTGACGCCGTCCTATCGGTCGAGCGGTCACGGGTCCTCGCGTGACAGTATTCCGGTACCGCCGCAGTAGCGACCCGGCCGGTGGCGGTTTCCCAAGGCCACGACGGTATGACACATCTCATAGAGAGTGCCTGCGCCGTGGACACCCGAGGGGCGCGGAACGGGACGAAAGAGCTGGGCCGGTTGACGAACCGGCGAGGAATGTTGATAATCAATCTACGGTGAAACTGAAGAGCGAGGAGGCGAAACCGATGCAGAGAAAGATAGCCGTCGTCTTGGCCGCAGCCGTCGTGGCGCTGGCCGCCGCGCCAGTAGCAGAGGCGCATCATGCGTTCTCGGCCGAGTTCGACGCGAACCGGCCGATCCACCTCGAGGGTGTCGTCACCAAGATGGAGTGGATCAACCCGCACTCNTGGGTGCATCTGGATGTGACGAATGACGATGGGACCACCACCAGCTGGATGGTCGAGGGAGGCACTCCCAACACCCTGCTGCGGCGAGGCTTCAGCAAGAACTCGCTACTGCCCGGCACGGAGATCATCGTTGATGGTTATCAGGCGAAGGACGGATCCGACAAGGGCAACGGCCGCGACCTGACCTTCAAGGACGGCCGGAAGCTGTTCATGGGCTCGTCCGGTACCGGCGCGCCGCAGGACGGCCGCGACGCCNCCGAACCGGAATAGTCGAACCAAACGTCTGAACGTGTATGAGAGGGCCCGGATGCGGCTGCGTTCGGGCTCTTTCTGTTTGCGCGCCCTCCTGGCGTGTCCCGCCTCTTGGTTTCGACCGAGTCTGTTTACATCGCAGCAGATCCGGTCCCGGCGCTATAATCGGCGCTCGATGGATCGTTGCCCGAACCGGCTGGCCGTCGGCGTCCTCGTTGCAGGCGCGCTCGCGCAGTGCGTGACCCTGTCGGCGCAGACGGCCCCCCTCGCGCCGGATCCGCCCGGCATGCTGATCTCCCGCCAGCTGCTCGCCGCCGCGGGGCTCGCGGTCGGTGACGTTGTTCGGATCTCTGCGAAGGAGACCGGTGCCGACGCACGGTCGTTCCGTGTCGTCGGGACCTACGAGCCGACGCCCGATCCGTTTCGCCTAAACGACCAGCGATTGGAGGCGCGACTCCACCTGCCCGATCTGATCACGCTGACCGCCGACCCGGCCGATCCGCTGTCCTCGGAGACCGTCACGTCACTGAACATCGCCCTGGTCGACTCAGCCGATGCGGCAAGCTTTGCAAACGATCTGGACCGCCGCGTGCCCGGGGTGCGGGTGCGTCCGACCGTGCGACCGGTCTCGCCGTCTGAGCCGTTCGCGGTGATCGAGCGGTTTCATCTCGCGATCTCGATCGTGACCCTCCTGGGCAGCACGATGTTTCTGCTTGCCCTCATGGTGATGCGGGTCGACGAACGGCGCGAGACGGCCGGGGTGCTGCGGCTGCTCGGCGTCTCGAGGTGGCGGGTGATCCTCAACGTGTTCGCCGAGGGGGTGCTGATAGCGGGTGTCGGGGTGGTCTTCGGCGTGGTGCTGGCCCTTTTGTCTCAGGACGGTTTCAACCGGTTCTTCCAGTGGCGCTACGACACGCCGCTAGTCTTCGTCCGCATCACCCCGGAGGTCATTTGGCGGTCCGTGGCCTACGCGGTGCCCCTCGGTCTGGTCGCCGCCATCGTGTCGGCCTGGTTGCTGCTGCGTCGCGATGTGCTGACACTGTTCCGGCGATGAGCTCGATCGCGTTTGCNTGGCGGAGTCTCGTGCGACAACCCGGTCGCGCCGCATTGGGGGTGCTGGGCGTGGCGGCAGTTGGCGCGCTTCTCTTCAACATGCTGCTGTTGTCGCGTGGTCTGGTCGTATCGCTCGCCGACCAGCTCGATCGCNTCGGCTTCGACGTGCGGGTGACGACCGGAGAGGGGCTGTCGATTGCGGGCGGCNGCATCACCGGTGCCTCCGACGTCGTCACGATGCTGTCGAGTCTGCCGGAGGTCGAGGCGGTCGCGTCGCCCCGAATCGAAAATGGATGGGCGTTGTGGCCCGGTCGGCGGGTGCCGGTGACCCTCGTCGGGTCTTCGCCAGGGCGCCAGAGCGGATGGCGGCTCGTCGAGGGCCAGGACCTGCATGAGGCGGATGGGGCGCTCCCGCCGGTCGTGGTCAGCCGGTCGGTGTTGTCCAACTCGACACCGGATGCAGCCATTTCGGGGACGAGCGCCACGGGGGCGATCGGGATCGGGTCCACAGTGATGCTCCGAGGAGACTGCCTCGACGAGCGGTCGGCACTGCCGCCGATCGAGTTCGAGGTGGTCGGTGTCGCCGAGTTCCCGTTCGACGGCGGATCAAACCGCACGGCCGCCACCGCGCCGCATCACCTCGCTCAGATCTGTGGAGACGTCGACGCCGACGAGGCCGACTTTCTGCTGGTCGCCTCGCGGCCGGCGTACGGCCCGCAGGTGACGGCCAGAGCGGTGGCAGACGCGGTGCCCGAGCTCTACGCCTTCAGCAATCAGGAGCTCGTGGATCAGTTCCAGCAGGTCGGCTTCTCCTATTTTCGGCAGATCTCGACAGTGTTGGCGACGGTCACGCTCTTCTTCGGGTTTCTGCTGATTTCCACGCTGCTCACCGTGTCGGTGAATCAACGGGTCGCAGAGATCGCGACCATGCGCGCGATGGGGTTCAGGCGCCGTCGTATCGTGACCGACCTCGCTTTCGAGTCCGCAATGCTCGTCGGCGCCGGCGGACTCCTGGCGCTGCCGCTTGGTGGCGTGCTGGCTTTGATCCTGGATGACATTCTTCGGTCGATGCCCGGGTTTCCGCCGGAGCTGCATTTCTTCGTCTACCAGCATCGCGCGGTCGGGCTGCACGTTGGACTGCTGGCCGTCACGGCGGTGCTCGCGGCCGTGTATCCGGCGAGGCTCGCGACCCGTTTGCCAATCGCCGGCACCCTCCGCGACGAGGTGGTCTCGTGAGCGGTCCCACCGTCGAGGCACGAGGGGTGTCGAAGACGTTCCCCATGCCGGCCGGCCCGGTGACGGCCTTGCGCGACGTCACACTCGACATCCACCCGGGAGAACATGTCGCGATCACGGGACCGTCCGGCTGTGGCAAGTCCACGCTGTTGCACGTGCTCGGATGTGTCGAGCCGCCGAGCGCCGGGCGGCTCCAGTTCGATGGCCGTGACGTGGCACGGCTGACCGACGCCGAGCGGAGTCGGATTCGACTCGAGCGGATCGGCTTCGTGTTTCAGCGGTTCTTCCTGCTGCCGATGCTCACGGCGCGCGAGAACATCGAGCTGCCGCTTGGCGAGTGCGGGGTGGGGAAGGCCACGCGCTTGGAACGGTCGGCAGAGCTGCTCGAATATGTCGGGCTGGCACATCGTGCCGACCACCGGCCGCCGCAGCTCTCGGGCGGCGAGATGCAGCGCGTGGCCATTGCGCGGGCGCTGGCCAATCGGCCCCCGCTGCTGCTCGCCGACGAGCCGACCGGAGAGCTCGATGAGCGGACCGGGCGGCAGGTGGCCGACCTGCTGGATCTCGTGCATGCGGACGGGAACACCGTGGTCGTCGTGACCCATGATCGGACGATTGCGGGTCGGGCCGGTCGTAGGTTGTGCATGCACGATGGGGGTCTGGTGGACGGAGACTCCGCATGACGATGCTCCGGCTCGCCCTACGGTCGTTGCTGGCCCATCCGCTGCGTAGCGGAGTGCTGGCCGTCGGTTTCGGTCTCGGCGTGTCGGTCATGGCCAACCTGCTTGGCATTGGCCAGGTGATGCTCGAGCAGGTGCGGGCGCCCGCGCTGGCGGGTGGCGGCGACCTCGTCGTCGCCGGAGACCTGGGCGAGGTGCCAAGCGCGCGCTACATCCTGTCCGGTGTAATGGAGACGCCACCGCTTCGGGGACGGGCACGAGCTGCGTCCCCGTCGAGAAGGTCGCTGGTCTACCTCGTGCCGGACGAAGGTGCCCCTGTGGCCGTCGAGGCGCGTGGTGGCATTCCGAGTCTCGAGCGGGCGCTCGGAGACACGCAGACGGCCGGCGTGGCGGCCTGGACCGACACCGACGCAGACCGCGCGTGGGTGTCGCCTGACACCGACGACGTGGTGCGGGCAATGGATCGATTTCACGCGATTCCAGATGCCCCGGAATGGGCGGATGGCTGGGCCGAGTGGCTGTACTTCAACGGGCGGGCCGGACAGACTCGCTTCTATCTGACGTTTCTGGTCGGGCCGATGCGAGGCGAGGGTCGTCGCGCCGCCGGGGTGCGGCTCCAGTTGGATGACGATGGCCGGTTCCAGTCCTTCTCCGAGTTCACCGAGGTCGACGCAGCCGAGGTGCTCTCTCTGGCCCCAGACCTGACGATCGGGCGGAGTCAGGTGCGTCTGGCAGATGGGCACTACCGGATGAGCCTCGACTTGCCGTCGGTAGACGTCGCCTCGGGCAGTGACGACGCCGCGGGCGCCTCGCGGGTCACCGGCGAGATCGCGCTGGAAGCGCGGCGTGGGCGGTCGCTGCCCCCGCTGACCGTCCGTGGCGCTCGGGGCTGGATGTCGGGCTACACGGTGCCCGTGATGGCGGCGGCGCTCGAGGGCCAGATTACGGTCGACGGCAACGAGCTGTCTCTCGACGGTGGGTCCGGGTACCACGACCACAACTGGGGGCACTGGGCCGGCGTGTCGTGGCAGTGGGGGCAGGTCCAGGGAGAGGACCTCTCATTCGTCTACGGTCGGGTACACCCACCATCCGACGCGGCCGACGCCGCGCGGATACCCGGGTTCCTCATGGTCATCGGTGCGGATGGACCGATCGGCTATGCCACGCGGTTGTCGATGGAGGAAGAGGACGATCCGGAGACCGGCGAGCCCCGGCGGATCGTGGTCCAGTCGCGCGGAGACTCTGTCGCGCTGCGCCTCGAAGTCGACGTCGAGGATGTGGCGATGACCCGCATGGATCGCGAGCGGGTCGGGGCCGGGTTGGACTTCTACCAGCTCCGGGCGCGTGTCCACGTTACGGGCCGCGTCGGCGACCGGTCCTTCGATTTCATCGCGCCCGGCTCCGCCGAAACGTTTCGGGGACGATAGGCGAGGCACACCAAGAAGTCAGAAGTCAGAAGGTAGAAGTCAGGTGAAGCCGGTGGGCTTCGCCCTTCCCGCGCAGGCCTGAAGGCCTGCGCCACAGAATCAAGCCAGCCGAGCTCCGGACTTAGGCGCCCGTCGCCGAGAGCGGCTCGCCGCAGAATTTNCAGCACACCGCGTCATGGTCGTGGCCCTCGGCGCTACAGNCCGGGCAGGCCTGCGTGGAGACCGGTCGGTGCGCTCCGGCCTGCACCAGTTCCGCCGAGACGATGCCGGTCGGGACCGCGATGATCGCATAGCCCAGCACCATCAGGCCGCTGGCCGCCACCTGCCCAAGGACGGTCTCCGGCNCAATGTCGCCATAGCCGACGGTCGTCATCGNCACGACCGCCCAGTACATGCCGCGCGGAATACTGGTGAACCCGCTTGCCTCACCCTCGATCACATACAGCAGTGCGCCCATGACAATGGCGATGGAGAGCACCGACGCCAGGAAGACGGTGATCTTGGCCTGACTGGCCTTCATCGCTGCTAGCAGCACGCGTGCTTCGCTCAGGTAGTACCCAAGCTTGAACACGCGGAACACTCGGAGGAGCCGTAGCGTGCGAATGACGAGGAGCGACTGGGTCCCGGCGATGAACAGGCTGAGATAGGTGGGAATGATCGCCAGCAGGTCGACCACGCCAAAGAAGCTCAAGGCATAGCCGGATGGGCGGCGGACAGTCGCCAAACGGATCAGATACTCCAGCGTGAAGAGCACCGTGAGCGTCCATTCCAGACGGAGNAGCCAGGTCCCGTATCGCGTGTGGATCAGCTCGACGCTGTCGAGCATGACGACGACCACGCTGGCTAGAATCGACAGGATCAGCACGACGTCGAACGCCTTGCCAGCCGGGGTGTCGGCTTCGAAGACGATTTCTTGAAGACGCTCGCGAAGCAAGCGGCCAGACGGGTCGGATGTAACTTTGGTCATGCGCCTATGATCCCACCAAACGACCGTACGNCGAAAATCCGCGAATTCGTCATAGAATGGCCNCTCATGTCAACTCACGGACGCGCCGTTCTCCTAGTCCTCACACTCGTCGTGCCAGGCACCGGCGTCGCGCAGACGGCGGATGGGGTGGCCGATGCGGGTGTTGGACAANCCCAGGTCGTTGGCGCCGCCCAGGCGACTGGCGGGCCCGGCGAGCGCGAGCGCGAGCGCGATCGCTGGTCTGTCGACCTGACCGGCGGATTCTTCCTCGAGGCCTGGGATCTGAACCGGTTCCAGGAGCAGCTGGCCGGCGCAGTGATCGGGCTGAGCCGTCGCATGACGCCGAACTGGACCCTGGGTGTCGAGGCCAGTCTGCTCCATGTGAATCAGGAGCCGCTCGTCGACGTCTTCTTGCCCGCGATGTCCGTCATGCTGCGGTGGCGCGCACTCCGGTTCGGCGACACGTCGCTCTATGTCGAGGGTGGTGGGGGGGCGTCATACGCCTCCAACGAAGTGCCGAACCGTGGGACCCGCTTCAATCTGGTGTCGCAGACCGGCGTCGGGCTCGCGCGTGCGCTGAACGCACGGATCGAACTGGTTGGTGGACTGCGCTGGTTGCACCTGTCGAACAATAGCCTGGACGGGAGGTCCCGAAATCCCGATATCCAGGCATTGGGGCTCTATGTTGGCTGGCGTGTGAACTGAGCCACCCCGCACTCGCTCCGGGCCTTCGGGCGTGAATCCCACCACGCGGCTCGCATAGAATGGACCTGTCTCGGGACACACCACACGAACCATGTGCCGTCTCGCCACGCAGCTGCCGATCGTGCTCCTGTCTGTGGCACTCGCCACGGGGATGCTTGCCGCCTCGTCGGCGCCGCAGCGCCGTCGCGTAGCCACCGACGAGGTGTTTCGTGCCGGTATCGAGCTCGTGCAGATGGCGGCCACGGTGGTCGACGACGAGGGGCGTCTGGTGGGCGACCTCCGGCGCGAAGACTTCGAAGTGTACGAAAACGGCGAGCGACAGACGCTGACCCACTTCACGCGCGACCGCGTCCCGCTCAGCGTCGGGGTCGTGCTCGACATCAGCCAGAGTATGTATGGGCAGCGCATCGACGATGCGCGGCTTGCGCTCGACCGGTTCTTGGCCGATCTGCTGGACCNGGAGGACGAAGTATTCGTCATCGTCTTCAATCACACGCCCAGGGTGGCGGTGCCCTGGACCCTGGGTCCCCGTGCGCTCCGCAACCGGCTGGACGACATCCGACCGTATGGAGGCACCAGCATCTACGACGCGATGATGGAAGCGTTGCCGCTGTTCGAGACCCGGGAGCACCAGCGCGCGGCGGTGGTCCTTGTGTCCGATGGGTCCGACACCGGCAGTGATGCCGACATCCGCGACGTTCGGCGGCAGCTCCGGCGTAGCGACGCCTTCGTCTATGCCATCGCGATCGATGCGCCCGACACCCGTCCGATCAACGACCGGGTGAACCCGTTCGTGCTGCGGGAGATGACGACCGAGAGCGGTGGCTACACCGAGGTGGTGCACGACAGCCCCGAGCTCGGACCGGCCACGGCGCGGATCGCCGAAGAGCTCAATCATCAGTACACGCTCAGCTACATGCCATCCCGCCCGCCCGACGGGAGCTATCGCTCGATTCGGGTTCGCATCGCCGGGAGCGAGCATCGCGTACGCACGCGCCGCGGCTATGTTGCGGAACCGAGTCGCCGGCGCTAGCCAGATACCGAGCCCCGTTCAAGGAGGTCACCACGTGACTAGACTGCGGAAGGCCCATGGTCGGATTCCCGCCCTTCGCGCTCTGCTGGTTGCCCTGATTCCGCTTGTGCTCGCCGGCGGTCCGGCGCCGGTCCTGGCGCAAGAACGTCCTTCGATTGCGGAGAAGACCGACGGGATGGAGCGCCTGGACGGGTTCTTCCCGATGTACTGGGACGATGACGACGGCGCGCTCTGGATGGAAATTGGGCGCTTCGAGAGTGACCTGCTCTACATCCGTTCACTTGCTGCCGGCGTCGGCTCGAACGACATCGGGCTCGACCGGGGGCAGATCGGTGCTTCGGCGATCGTGCGGTTCGAGCGGGTCGGACCAAAGGTGCTGATGGTTCAACCAAACCAGCGCTTCCGCGTCGAGACCGACAACCCGGACGAGCGCCGGGCGCTCGAAGAGGCGTTCGCGACCTCGGTGCTCTGGGGCTTTACGGTCGAGGCCGAAACCAACGGGACAGTGCTGGTCGATGTCACCTCGTTCGTGCTCCGCGACGCCCACGGCGCGGCGGCCCAACTGCCCGGAGCCTACCAACTCGACGAAAGCCGCAGCGCCGTGTATCTGCCGCGGACCAAGGGGTTCCCACGAAACACCGAGCTCGAGGCGACGTTGACCTTCACCGGCGACGGCGGGGGGAATGGCCCGGGCTTCGGCCGTGGCTCGATCCGGAGCGTCGCGCCGACGGCGCAGGCGGTGACCGTGCGCCAGCATCACTCGTTCGTCGAGCTCCCCGATGCAGGCTACGTTCCGCGACCCTACGACCCGCGTGCCGGATTCGGAGCGATGAGTTTTGACGACTACGGCGCTCCGCTCGGCGAGCCGATGACACAGCGATACCTACGGCGTCACCGTCTCGAAAAGCAGGATCCGACGGCGACCGTCAGCGAGGCGGTCGAGCCGATCGTCTATTACCTCGACCGCGGCACCCCCGAGCCGGTGCGCTCGGCGTTGCTCGAAGGCGCCCGCTGGTGGAACCAGGCATTCGAGGCGGCCGGCTTTCGTGACGCCTTCGAAGTGCGGATGATGCCGGAGGGTGCCGACAATCTCGACGTGCGATACAACGTCATCCAATGGGTGCACCGCTCCACGCGCGGCTGGAGCTACGGCAACTCGGTAACCGATCCGCGGACCGGCGAAATCATCAAAGGGCACGTATCGCTCGGGTCGTTGCGCGTACGTCAGGACTATCTGCTGGCCGAGGCGCTGTTGTCCCCGTACCTCGATGGGGACGAAGAGCCGGCCGAGCTGTCTGACATGGCGCTGGCGCGTATTCGCCAGCTGTCGGCCCACGAGGTCGGACACACCCTGGGGTTGGGACACAACTACTATGCGAGTGCGAAGGGGCNAATCTCGGTCATGGACTACCCGCATCCGCTCGTCACGGTGAACCAGGATGGTATCGTCGACCTCTCGAACGCCTACGACGTCGGGATCGGCGAGTGGGACGCGGTGGCGATTACCTACGGCTATCAGGATTTTGCCGAGGGGGTCGACGGGGCGGCGGCGCTCGAAGGCGTCCTGGCGGATGCCTGGGCGGAGGATATTCGCTACATGACCGGACAGGACACCGAGGCAAATCCGCGCGTTCACGTCTGGGCTAACGGGACCGATCCGGCGGCGGAGCTGGATCGGATGATGGAGGTGCGCCGCGTGGCGCTCGATCGCTTCGGGGAAAGCGCCGTCAGGAATGGTACGCCGCTGGCCCTGCTCGAAGAGGCGCTCGTACCGCTCTTTCTGCACCACCGGTTTCAGATAGATGCCACCGCGTCCGCGCTTGGCGGGCTCGACTATATCTATGCGCTGCGCGGCGATGGGCGCGATCCCGTCACGGCGATTCCGGGCGCCGACCAGCGGGCCGCGCTGACCGCCCTGATGCGGACGCTCCACGCCGAGGAATTGACGATTCCCGCTTCGGTGATCGACCTGATACCGCCCCGCCCGGCAGGGTTCGCCCGGCATCGCGAGCTGTTTCCCCGCTTCACCGGCTCGATGTTCGACCGCGTGTCGCCCGCCATCGTCGTCGCCGACATGACGGTTGCAAATATTCTCGAGCCCACGCGTGCGGCCCGCCTGGTCGAGCAGCATGCGGTGGACGCCGAGGTGCCCGGTCTCGTCGAGGTGATTGAAGCCTTGCTCGAGACCACGTTCAATGCCGTGTCGTCTGAGCGGTACGAGGCCGAGGTGCAGCGGGCGGTTCAGCGGGTGGTCGTGGACCGGTTGATCCGGCTGGGTTCTGTGGCGCCAATGGCGCAGGTGCGGGCCGTGTCGGCATACTGGCTGGAAGATCTGGTCCGGCGTATCGACGAGACCGCGGGTCTGGCCGGCCTGGGAGGGGTAGAGGGGCGCGCGCACATCGACGCATTGCGTCGGGATATCGACCGCTTTGTCGATAGACCGGGAGGCGTCGCCGAGCCGTGGGAGCTGCCGCCGGCTCCACCCGGGAGCCCGATTGGCGATTCTGTGTTGCGCTGGTTGCCGGAGCCCTACTGTTCGGAGCCGTTCATGAGCCAGATTTGGTAAGTCTATGGAAGCCATTTATAAGTAGTTGAGAGATNTGNATATGACANNNTAGTANTANAACGTATATTGTGATTGGGTTTCAGGATGTGCCGAAGCCCATGCCAAATGTCCGGCGGATGGGATGCCGACCGCTGGCGCCGATACACTGCAAGACGGGCCTGAGCCTTGCACCAGGTTTGCTGGAGCGGGCTGGCGTCTTTTCCCCAGTGGAACGGATTCACGTGAGCGACGATTTCGACCGCGAAGTCAACGAGTGGTTCGATGAGCTGGAAGAGCAGCTGGCGCCCGCCGGCCGCCAAACGGCACACGATGAGCATGAGGATGATGAAGACGCCGTTGAGGCGCTGCGCCCCATCCTCAGTCACCCCTCCACNCTNGCCCCACCCCGGCCCGTCTTGTCCGCGGCTCGGGAGGAGCCGCCATCGTCGCCGATATTTGAGTCGGGTCCTGAGCCGATGGGACTGGCCCGCCGCGAGGCAGAGCTTCGGGCACAGAAGCATGAGCTGGTGCGAGTCGAGGCGCTCGTCGATGTAATTAGAGAGCTGGTCGCCGAGATGCGATCGATTCGCCGCGACGTCGACCAGATCAAGGCGGTTATCGGCAAGGTGCGGCAACTTGTCGAGGTGCAGCGTCGGGGGATGGCCTAGCAGTCCGTGGCAAGACCCTGCGTCGCACCGAGAACGGCGATGCGCGCGGCCCACAAGGCGCGACAAGGGAGAATACCGGCCTGTATTCGACCCCTGTCGAGAGTGGCCCAGCGCCGTCCTGGGCGCGATGCAGCACCGTTCGAATGCAGCGGGGCTCTTGTCACGGGCTGCTAGCAGTCTACGATTCGCACGGTTCATCCGGGAAGTGATGACCGGTCTTCCCGGCGCCGTTGTATCGTGGAGTGATGTCGACGCTGCACGCACGCGATCTGCGCAAGGTCTACGGGAGTGCTGACTCGCGTGTCGAGGCGCTCGGTGGCGTCAGCCTCGAGCTCGCCGCGGGCGAGTTTGTCGCCGTCGTCGGGCCGTCCGGCTGCGGCAAGTCGACGCTGCTGCATCTGTGTGGTGGCATGGATCGGGCGAGCGCCGGCACCGTCGCCGTCGAAGGAGTGGCGCTGGCCGACCTCGACGACGACGCGTTGACCCGGTTGCGTCGCGACCGGGTCGGGTTCGTCTTCCAGTTCTTCAATCTCCTGCCCACGCTCACGCTGGCCGAAAACATCGCGTTGCCGTTGCTGCTGGCCGGCGAGCCGCCGGGGGGCGCCGAGGCTCGCGCACGCGATGTCGCCGAGCACGTCGGCTTGGGGCACCGCCTCGCTCACTTCCCTGCTCAGGTGTCTGGCGGCGAGCTGCAACGGGCGGCCGTTGCGCGCGCCGTCATCCACCGCCCGGCCCTGCTCATCGCCGATGAACCGACCGGCAATCTCGACACCGAGGCCGGGCAGCTCGTACTGGAGGTTCTTCGCACCCTGAACCGCGAGACCCGGGTCGCCGTTCTCCTGGCCACGCACGACCCGATGATCGCCGGGGCGGCTGGACGCAGGCTACGGCTGCGCGACGGCGTCGAGGTGCCGGCAGGCGACCCGGCACCCGCAGTGCCAGACTCGCCCGCCGGTACCGCTACCGGAGTGGAGGCCGGAGCCGGCCGGTGACGCTCTTTCGCCAGTTCATTATTCGGGCACTGCTCGGCGATCGGGCGCGGAGCGCGGTAACGGTCGTCGGGATGACGCTCGGCGTCGCCGTGGTGGTGGCGATCCGGCTGGCCAACGCTGGTTCCATTCGCGGATTCGAGACCGCCCTCGATATCGTGGCCGGCAAGACGTCGCTCGAGATTGTGGGTGCCGGTGTCGGCGTGCCCGAATCGCAGCTGGCCGAGCTTGGCTGGTTGCGCGACTACGGGCGGGTGAGCCCGGTGATCGACCGCGTGGCGCGCGTGCGGGCACCCGACGGCACCGAGTATCCGGTGCGCGTGCTGGGGGTCGACGTGTTGCGCGACCGTCCGTTCCGCGAGTACCGNCTCCTGCGCTTCGCGCGGGTTGGCCGGGACCCACGGCCACAGGAGCTGCTGGCGCTCTTGCTCGACCCGGCGTCGGTCGTGCTCACCGAACGGTTTGCCCGACGTCACGCGATCGACCTCGACACCCCGATCGAGCTGCTCGTCGGCGACCGCGTACACGACGCCGTGGTACAGGGTCTGTTGCTCGATGAAGGGCCCGCACGGGTGGTCGACGGGCAGCTGGCCGTGCTCGACATCGCGACAGCGCAGCTGTTGTTCGATCGCCTCGGGTGGTTGGACCGGGTGGAGATTCAACTGTTCCAAGCTGACGCCGGGGGCACGGCGGACCGCGCCGAGAACATTGACGATGTCGAGCGCGCGATCGCCGCACGGTTGCCCGACGGGTTGCGGGTGCAACGACCGGGTCGGCGGGGTCGGCAGGTGGAGAAGATGCTCGCCGCGTTCCACTTCAACCTGACGGCGCTCTCCTACATCGCCCTGGTCGTTGGACTCTTTCTCGTCTACAACACGGTCTCGGTGTCGGTCATCAGCCGCCGCAGCGAGATTGGCACCCTGCGAGCTCTCGGCGCGACGCGTGGCCTGGTGCGCGCGCTCTTTCTCGGCGAGGCGGCCGTGCTGGCGCTGGTAGGCGCCGGGCTGGGTCTGCCGGCCGGGTGGNTGCTGGCGCGGGCGGCCGTGGGGCTCACCTCGACGACCGTCAACACGCTCTACATCACGTCGGCCGCGACGGTGCCGGCCCTTGGGGTCGGTGATGTGCTGCTGGCCTGCATCGTTGCGATCCCGCTGGCGCTGGCCGCTGCCGCGATTCCGGCCGGCGAAGCGGCCGGGGTGACGCCGATCGCGGCCGTGCGGCAGGCCTCCCGGTTCGTGCGATCGCGACACTTCCCTCGCGGTTCCGCGGTACTAACGGTGCTGCTGTTCGGGGCTAGCGCGTGGCTGTCGACGCAAGAGGCCGTGGGTGG
Organism: Acidobacteriota bacterium; assembly: GCA_002726085.1. GTDB lineage: Bacteria > Acidobacteriota > Vicinamibacteria > Vicinamibacterales > UBA8438 > NP936. The sequence continues at coordinate 5,613 of PBRZ01000096.1, read as the reverse complement.
CNTACCGGTGTTCGGGCTCGGCGCCGCCCTGGCCGTCGTCTTCGGCGCGGCGGCGTTGGTCCCGGTGTTGCTCGACCTGCTCCGCCGTGTGGGGCGCCCGCCTCTCAGGCGTTGGTTCGGCGTGGAAGGATTGCTGGCTCACGCCAATCTGTCGGCGGCGGTCTCGCGGCTGGCGGTGTCGGTGGCGGCGCTGGTGGTCAGCCTCGCGATGCTGACGGCCATCGCGATCATGATTGGCAGCTTCCGCGAAACGGTGACTTATTGGGTGGGGCAGACCCTGCAGGCGGACCTCTTCGTGGCAACGGCCGATCGCACGCCGGTTGGTCCTGGGGTCACCATTTCGTCAGATACCGAGCAACGGATCGCGGCCCACCCCGCTGTGGCAGCGCTCGGTCGTTTTCGAAATGTTGACCTGCCCTATGGCCTGGACGACGACCTGATCATTCTGGCCGCCGGTAGCTTCGAGGTGTTGCTCGAGCATGGCGGGCTCCTGTTCAAGACCCCGGGGGACGGGCGGGCCGCCATGCGCCGTGCGGTGGGCGACGATGCCGTGGTGGTGTCTGAGAGTTTTGCGATCAAACACGACGTGGCGGTCGACGACCACATCGAGCTCGACACACCGGAGGGTGCGCGGCCCTTCCTCGTGGCTGCGGTCTACTACGACTACTCGAGTGACCGGGGTCTCGTCGTCATGGACGAGGCCACGTTTGTGCGGCACTACGGGGCGCAGCGGCCCACCGGATTGACGCTGTACCTCGATCGGAATGCCGATCCAGAGGTGGTGCGGGAGGAGCTGCTGGAGGCGGTGGGGCCGGACCACCGGTTGTTCATCCACACCAACTCGTCGCTACGGGCGGAGGTGATGCGAATCTTCGACGCGACGTTTGCCATCACCTATGCCCTCGAAGCGATCGCGATCTTCGTGGCGATCATGGGGGTCGCCGCCACCTTGCTGACGTTGATCCTGGAGCGTCGAGGCGAGCTGGTAATGCTGCGGCTGGTCGGCGCCGGGCGCCCCCAAATCCGTCGTATGGTCGTCATCGAGGCAGCCATACTGGGTATCCTCGGCCAGGGCGTCGGTCTCGTGGTCGGCGTCGTGCTGTCGCTGATCCTGATCTACGTCATCAACGTGCAGAGCTTCGGTTGGACTATTCAGTTCCACCTGCCGCTCGGGTTTCTGGCACAGTCGACACTGCTGGTCGCGGTGGCGACCGCGCTGGCCGGGTTGTATCCGGCCCGGGTCGCGACCCGGGCAGCGGATGGAGGCCAGCGGTGAGGTCGAGAACCAGAGCTCGCTCGTGGCAGGATTCGTCACCCACGGTAGCAAGGGCCTTCAGGCCCGCCGGGCCAGCGATAATGCTGGCGCTCACGGTGTCACTCTGGTGGGTCGTGAGCGCCGTTGCGGTTGGACAGGATCCGGCCGGTCGCTCCTCCGACGGATGGCGTCAGGTGGAGGCGGGCCAAACGCTGCAGTTTCCGCGCGACCACGGGAGCCATCCCGACTACCGCATCGAGTGGTGGTACTACACGGGTAACCTGTCGACTGACGACGGCCGCCGGTTCGGCTATCAGGTGACCTTCTTCCGTATCGGCGTCGACCCGGCACCGGTGAACCCGTCGCGGTGGGCCGTGCGCGATCTCTTTATGGCGCATCTGGCGGTCACCGACATTGGGGCTGGGCGCCAGCTAACTGCCGAGCGACTCGACCGGGGTGGCGTCGGGTGGTCCGGTGCCCACGCAGATACACTCGAGGTCTGGAACGGCGACTGGCGCGCCGACCTAGATGGCGAGTCGCATCGGGTGCGGGCCATCGACGGGATGTTTGGCGTCGACCTGAGCCTCGAGCCCGGTAAAGGACCTACAGCTCACGGGCGCGAGGGGCTAAGCCAAAAAGGGGACGAGACCGGCAACGCCTCCTACTACTACTCGATGACGAGGATGCCGACCACCGGACGCCTGGTGGTCGATGGCGAAGAGGTCGAGGTGAGTGGCGCGAGCTGGATGGACCACGAGTTCGGCACCTCGTTTCTCGAAGCCGGGCAGGTCGGATGGGACTGGTTCTCGCTACAGCTCGACGATGGCACCGACATCATGTTCTTCCAGCTGCGGCGGGACGACGGCAACCGCGATCCGCACTCGGCCGGCACCTGGGTGGAGGCCGATGGCACCGCAACGCCCATCGGTGTTGAGATGGCCACGCTGACGCCCGGGCGCACCTGGGTGTCACCGACCAGCGACGCGGTCTACCCGATCGAGTGGCGGATCGCACTTCCTGAGCGCGATGCCAGGCTGGAGATCGCGGCTGTCGTCGACGCGCAGGAGCTCGACACCGACGCCTCGACCGGGGTGACCTACTGGGAGGGAGCGGTCACGGTGACCGGCCAGGTGGGCGACCGTACCGTCACCGGCCGCGGGTATCTCGAGATGACCGGATATGCTGGCCGGCCGATGAGCGAGATGTTTCGCTAGGTCGAGTCCTCGTTCGCCTCAACACCATCCGGCCAGCCCCAGGTGGGAAGCAGGGGAGGCGGACGTTCGCCGCGCTATAATCGCCGCCTCCACGATGCCCTTCGCGCCCGGCTCGACACTCGGCCCGTACACCATCGCCGCTGAACTCGGCCGTGGCGGCATGGGGTTCGTCTACACGGCCGACGACCCGCGGCTCAAGCGCCAGGTCGCCATCAAGCTCCTGCCGCCCGACTTGACCCGCGACGACACCGCGAAGCAGCGGTTCCTTCAGGAGGCGCAGGCGGCTTCGGCCCTCGACCACCCCAACATCTGCACCATCCACGAGATCAACGAGACCGACGACGGCCAGCTCTACCTCGTGATGGCGCACTACGAGGGGGAGACGCTCAAAAAGCGGATCGAGCGGGGGCCGCTGCCTCACGACGAGGCGGTGGACATCGCCACGCAGGTCGGACAAGGGCTGAGCAAGGCTCATGCAGCCGGAATTGTTCACCGCGACATCAAGCCGGCGAACCTGATGGTCACGGCGGATGGGACGGTGAAGATCCTCGACTTCGGTCTGGCGAAGCTGACGGGGACCGAAGGAGTCACGCAGACGGGCACCACGGTGGGCACGGTGGCCTACATGTCTCCAGAGCAGGCGCGCGGAGAGGAGGTCGACCACCGGACCGACATCTGGTCGCTGGGCGTCGTGCTCTACGAGATGCTCAGTGGGCACCAGCCGTTCCGCGGCGACAACCTCCTGGCGATCTCCGGCGCGATCCAGCAGGACCCGCCGCCGGCGCTCACCGGTGACTCGTCGTCGCTGAGCGGCGTTGTCATGCGCTCCCTGGACAAGAGCCAGTCGCAGCGGTACTCGGCCATCACGGACCTGCTCGCCGACCTGCGGGGCGCAGCAGGACCGGCGGGTCAAGAGACGAGCCCGTCCGACGTGCCGTCGATCGCCGTGCTGCCGTTCGCCGACATGAGCCCACAGAAGGATCAGGACTACTTCTGCGAGGGGATGGCCGAGGAGATTATCGGGGCGCTGACAGAAGTCGANGGGTTGCGCGTCGCAGCGCGCACCTCGACGTTCAATGCCAGGGCGAAGAAGCTGGAGATTGCCGAGATCGGCGAGCGGCTGAACGTGTCGACCGTGCTCGATGGGAGCGTGCGGCGCGCCGGCAACCGCGCGCGCATCGCCGTGCAGCTCATCAGCGTGCGCGACGGCTTTCAACTCTGGTCGCAGCGATTTGACCGGGACCTGGACGACATCTTCGCAGTCCAGGACGAAATTGCCTGCGCCGTTACTCAGCAGTTGAACGTCACCATTCGCACGCAGCGCGAGGGCACATCGCCCAGAGCGCCAACGACCAACATGGAGGCCTATACGGCCTACCTCAAAGGACGCCTCTNCATCCGGCAGCGGGGTGCCTTCAAGCAAGCCCTCGATAACTTCTCGACGGCGGTCGAGCTGGACGCCACGTTCGCGGCGGCGCACGCCTGGGATTGGCAACGCGCCGGTGAGCACTTTCGTCGGGCGCTGGACCTCCGGCCCGAGTCTGGCGATGCGCACAGTCGGTATGGATGCTACCTGTCGTGGATTCACGGGCGCGTGGACGAGGCGGCCGTCGAGGCCCGACAGGCGATGGAGGCTGACCCGATGGACCCGCACTCCTACCAGTGGCTCGGGATCATCCTGTGTCTGGGAAAGCGGCCGTCCGAAGCGATTCCGTTGCTGCGCCGAGCGCTCCAGATGGAGCCAAACTGGGTCGCGAATCATTTTCTCGGCGAGTCCCACAGACTGGCTGGGGACCACGAGGAGGCGATCGAGTATGGCCGGACCGCGGTCGAGCTCTCGGGACGTCATCCGTGGGCATTGGGGGAGTACGGCGTGGCGCTCGTGTCGGGCGGGGAGCGAGAATCAGCAACCAACGTGTACGACGAACTGGTTGCACGGTCCCGCTCGCACGGTGCTCCGGTGCACGTCGCAGGGCTGTGCGCGGCGCTTGGGAAGATGGATGAGGCCTTCCAGTTTCTCGAACGTGCGTACGAGACGCGAGATTCGTGGTGCATTCACCTGCGAGCGGCTCCGTTAGTCGATCGCCTCCGCGCCGACCCCCGCTTCGACGCGCACCTCCGCCGCATGAGCTTCCCGGACACCGACAGTAATGGCGCCAGTCAGGCTGACCGGCCGCTGCCACGGCCCCTCCCTCCTCGCCGAGGGCAGTAGTGGGTGGCCAACGAACAGAGAGGACATTATGAGAATGCGTCTGCATCACGTTGCCCTGCTCGGCCTGTTGCTGATCCTGGTCCTGGGTGCCCGCGTGGCGTCGGCCGAGGACATGCGATGGCAGGTCGACGGCACGACACGTCAGGCTATCGTCTTCACTCCGGTCGTGTCTCCGGACGGAGCGGCTCTTCCGGTGGTGCTGTCCTTTCACGGGTTCGGCGACAACGCACAGAACTTCCAGCATACGAATCTGCACGTGGCGTGGCCCGACGCGATCGTCGTGTACTTCCAAGGTCTCGCGACACGCCGCGGTCTGCCTGGCTGGCAGGTCGAGCCTGGCGGTGGAAACCGCGATCTGAAGCTGGTCGACGTCGCGCTGGCATCGCTGCGCGAGAGCTACAACGTGGATGACGACCGCATCTACGCGACCGGCTTCTCGAACGGCGGCATGTTTGCCTATCTGCTCTGGGCAGAGCGGCCCGACATCTTCGCCGCCTACGCCCCGGTGGCCGGCCGCCTGCGCTCGTCGGTGCGGCCGGAGCAACCGCGGCCCCTGTTTCATGTGGCCGGGGAGCGCGACCGCGTGGTGGACTTCTCGGACCAGGAAGCCGCGATAGAGGTTGCCATCGCTGTGAATGGTGTGAACGGCGCTGGCATTGCGACGACGCGCTGTGGGGAGGGCTGCACGGTCTACGGATCCGGCACGTCTGCGCCGGTCATGACCTGGATCCATGGCGGCGCCCACGTCTATCCGCGTGGGACCACCGAGCGGATCGTGTCCTTTTTTCGAGAGTATGCCCGCACGCCGTAATAGTCGCGGTGCAGAACTGGCTCTCGTGGGGCAGGGCTTTAGCCTTGCCTCGCAGATGGGATGAGAGGGCCAGCCTCCAACGGAGTATCTTGCGATCTCCAATGGATTAACGGGCTCGAAG
>PBRZ01000095.1 GCA_002726085.1 Acidobacteriota bacterium | reverse complement strand
CCGGCCTGGGGCATGGGCAACGCCGGAGCCACGCTGGTTGGTCAGAATCTCGGCGCCGGCAACCCGGACCGAGCCGAGCAATCGGTCTGGTTCACCGCCCGGTGCAACACGGTGTTCCTGGGCTCGATCGGCGTGATGCTGGTGGTCTTCGCCGACCCGATCGTCGGTCTGTTCACGAACGAGCCGGCGGCGGCGACGGTCGCCGCCACCTGCCTGAGGACGGTCAGCTACAGCTACGTCTTCTGGGGATTCGGGCTGGTAACCGTTCAAGCGTTCAACGGTTCAGGAGACACGACGACGCCGACCTGGATCAATTTTTTCGTGTTCTGGATTGTGCAGCTCCCAGTGGCCTGGACGCTCTCGGGACCGATGGGCCTCGGGCCGAGCGGCGTGTTCGCGGCGATAGCCGTGTCGCAGAGTCTGCTGGCGGTGGTCGGAGTGATCGTCTTCAGGCGGGGAAAGTGGAAGGGGAGGGAGATATAAGGACGAAGGAGACAGGAGGCAGGATGAAGAGGGTCGGCTTCGCCGGCTTCCAGAACTGCTCCACGGAGCACCCTGTCTGCAACACTACAGACGGGTGAAGGAGAGCACTCGACGAATGTTGGCGTTAGCCTTCCGGTTCCCTCCTGCCTCCTGTCTCCTTGGATCTTACGTCTCCTTCTTCGGCCGCTGATTCGCCGCCAGGACCCGTTTGCGGAGGCGGATGCTACGGGGCGTGACTTCGACCAGCTCGTCGTCGTTGATGAACTCGATCGACTGCTCCAGGTTGAGCAGCCGTGGGGGGACCAGGCGCAGCGCGTCGTCGGCGCTGGCGGCGCGCATGTTGGTGAGCTTCTTCTCCTTGGTGACGTTCACGTCCATGTCGGCCGGTCGGGCGTTCTCGCCGATGACCATCCCCTCGTAGACCGGGGTGCCGGCGTCGATGAATATCTCGCCGCGCTCCTGCAGATTGTAGATGGCATACGCGGTCGCCTTTCCCACCCGATCGGCCACCAGCGCCCCCGTCGGACGGCCAGCGATCGGTCCGTGCCACGGCTCCCAGCCACCAAACAGGTGGTTCATGATGCCGGTACCGCGGGTGTCGGTGAGAAACTGCGAACGAAACCCGATGAGCCCACGCGTCGGAATCCTGAACTCGAGCCGGACGCGACCGCTCCCGTGATTGACCATCTTGGTCATCGTCGCCCGCCGCATGCCAAGCTGGGCGATGACGACGCCCTGGTAGTCCTCGGCCACGTCGATGACCAGCTCCTCGACCGGCTCTTCGGTCCGGCCACCGGTCTCTCGGGTCACGATCTCTGGTCTCGAGACCTGCACCTCGTACCCCTCGCGCCGCATCATCTCCACCAGAATCGACAGCTGCAGCTCGCCGCGACCGATCACCTTCATCTGCTCCGGCGCGTCGGTGTCTTCGACCCGGATCGACACGTTGCCGATCAGCTCCTTCGCAAGCCGCTCGCGCAGNTTGCGTGAGGTGACGTANTGACCGTCTCGCCCGGCCATCGGCGAGGTGTTGACACCAAAGACCATCGAGACCGTCGGCTCATCCACGTGCAGGGGTGGAATTGGCCGCGGGTCTTCCGGGTCGGTGATGGTCTCGCCAATNGTGATGTNGTCGATTCCAGTGAGACAGATGATGTCGCCCGCCTCCGCCGCATCTACCTCCAGCCGCTGCAACCCATCGAACAGATACAGCTTCGTGACCCGGGTGCGCTCGACCGAGGCATCCAGCTTCGACACCGCAATCTGATCTCCGATAGCCACCCGGCCGTTCACGATCCGGCCGATCGCGATCCGGCCCAGATANTCGCTCGAGTCGAGGTTNGCCACCAGGACCTGAAGGCCGGCCTCNGGATCGCCGCTGGGCGCTGGTATCCGGTCGACAATCGNGTCNAGCAGNGGCCGGAGTGTCTGGCCCGGCTTGGCGGCATCCAGACTGGCNGTGCCCGNCTTNGCGTTGGCGTANAGCACCGGGAACTCGATCTGGTCCTCGCTCGCGTCGAGATCGATGAACAGGTCATAGATNTCGTCGAGCACCTCGGCCGGACGCGCATCGTGGCGGTCGATCTTGTTGATCACGACGATGGGCGGCAACCCCTGTTCGAGCGCCTTGCGCAGGACGAAGCGGGTCTGCGGGAGCGGCCCCTCGGAGGCGTCGACCAGCAGCAGCACACCATCGACCATCGTCAGCGTGCGCTCTACCTCCCCGCCGAAATCGGCGTGCCCCGGNGTGTCGACGANATTGATCAGCAGGTCGCGATACCGTATGGCCGTGTTCTTGGCCATGATCGTGATGCCGCGCTCGCGCTCGAGATCGATNTTGTCGAGGGCCCGTTCCTCGACCCGTTCGTTCGCTCGGAACACCCCGCTTTGGTGCAACATAGCGTCGACCAACGTGGTCTTGCCGTGGTCCACGTGCGCGATAATNGCGATGTTGCGCCGAAGGGGATTAGCGACGCCAAGGTTGGCGGTCGCCCTCATCGAGGGCCGGATCCTGCGGAAGATGNCATCGCCCCATTATTANCACACAAAACCGCTTGGCGGCCTTGCCAGGCNGCTGACATAATCGNCTCATCGTGAAATCGAGGTTGGAGACTGCTATGTTTCGCATGCGGATCNGGGCGGCATCAACGGTCGCGATCGCACTGGGCGTCAGCCTGACCGCCACCGCACTCGCCCGACAAACGGATTCCCCCGATGTCGAGCGCCACCTTGCCGCTGCACGCGACGCCGCCGGCACCCAGCACCCGCGCTTCTTCGAGTATCTCTGTCGCGCCCCACAGGCGCCNCGNCCACGNCCGGCAGGCGGGGCCGCCGCGAGACCGNCGCGGCGCGAGCCGCCCCCGCAGTCGGACTGGTACGCCGAACCGGCCAANGTGTTCGACAATCTCTACTTCCTCGGCACGCAGTCGCTCAACGCCTGGGCCGTCGCCACCTCCGGNGGCATCGTCATCATCGACCCNCTGTATGACTACAACGTCGAAGCGGNNATTGTCGACGGGCTGCGGACCCTCGGGCTCGACCCCGCCGACNTCACACACGTGCTCNTCAGCCACGGCCACGGCGACCACTACGGCGGCGCCGAACAGCTCCAGCGNCAGTTCGGCGCCAGCGTGCTGCTGTCGGCGCCCGACTGGGACATGATGTTGGCAGGCACCGGCANCCAGCCAAANCCGACCCGCGACCTCGAAGTGACCGACGGGCAGACGTTGAGTGTCGGNGACACGCANCTGACCTTCACGCTGACGCCAGGTCACACNCCCGGTACGATTTCGACACTGGTGCCCGTCCGAGACGGCGGCCGGTCGCATGTCGCAGCGCTGTGGGGCGNCACCGCGATGCGGCACAACGCGGAGTTCTACGACCAGTACATCGCCGGCGCGCGGAAGTTCGCGGCCATCGCCGCAGAGGCGGACGCCGACGTGGTCATCTCGAACCATGCAATCTTCGACGGGGCNGATGAGAAGATCGAGGCGCTGGCGAGNCGCGGAGCGGGAGACCCGCACCCCTTCGTGATCGGCGAGGAGGCNACCCAGAACATGTTCGANATGATTCAGCATTGCGCNNAGGCCGGNCAGGCACGTCTCGCGCGNTGACNCGATTCACCGCCGCTGACGGTAGCAAGGCCCTTTAGGGCCGCAGGANCCAAGGAACACACATGAACCCATGCGTNATCGTGCGAGGCTTNACCGCGTTGACCGCCATATGGNTGGCCGGCGGCTGGACGTTGCAGGCCCAGGACCGTCCGGAGATCACCAAGACGCAGGTAGACCAGTGGATGCAGGATCTGTCGAATTGGGGCCGGTGGGGCGACGACGACCAGCTCGGCGCCGTCAACCTAATCACCCCAGCGAAGCGCCGTGAGGCGCTGGCGCTGGCGACGACCGGCGACGTCGTCTCGCTGTCGCTCCCGATCAGCGTTGTCTCGCCTCCGGATGACCCGAACTCCACCGCCGCGTTCACCAACCTGCACGTCGTCAACATCCCGTCCGGGTTTCTGATGGAGCGTCAGCAGGTGGCGTTCCACGGCTCGACGGTCAGTCATCTCGACGCACTGTGTCACGCGCACCACGAGGGCAGAATCTACAACGGTGTNGCACTGGAAGACGCCTTCAACGAAGACGGTTGCTCTCGCATGGGTATCAGCGGCCTAGCCGGCGGCATCGTCACGCGCGGCGTGCTGCTCGACATCCCGCGTCTCAANGGACTCGACGCCCTCGAGACGGGCACNCATGTCTATCCGGAAGATATCGAAGCCTGGGAGCGCCNGACCGGCGTGACGGTCTCGGCAGGCGATGCGATCTTCCTGCGCACTGGCCGCTGGGTGAACGACAACCGCTCNGGNTACGACNTCACCGTCGCGCCCTGGTTGAAGGAGCGCGACGCCGCCCTGGTCGGTAGCGACGGCACGCAGGACGTCGGCCAAATACCGGGCACCACGCTTCCGTTCCACAAGCTGGTGCTGGTCGCNCTNGGCGCGAATATCTTCGACAACATGGATCTGGAGGCGCTGGCCGAGACCGCCGCCCGNCTCAACCGCTGGGAATTCCTGCTGGTCGCCGCCCCAATTCCGAACCCNGGCGGCACCGGCTCGCCGCTGAACCCACTCGCGATATTCTGAACGCCTGGAAATTCGAGCGCCAGTAGCCTGTAGCCTGTAGCCCAGAAAGCACACGCCCTGGAGGTGCACCTGTGAGATTGAACATCGATCGACGTTGGTTGACCGTCATCCTCCTCACGCTCGTATCGGTCGCGTGCACGACCGCTGCGGGCGGCGTCGCGGAGGATGTCGCCGGTGCGCGCGATCTCGCGATGGCCGCGCCGGAGACGGTCGGCGTCTCGTCCGCCCGCCTCGAGCGGCTGGATGCCGGTATGCAGCGGTTCATCGAGCAAGGCCGCCTGGCTGGGGTCCACACGATGATGGCGCGGCACGGCAAGATCGTGCACTCCAGCATCGCCGGCGCGAAAGACATCGTGAGCGGCGCGCCGCTCACCGACGACGCGATCTACCGGATCTTCTCGATGAGCAAGCCGATTACCGGCGTCGCCATGATGATGCTCTACGAAGAGGGCAAATGGCGGCTGAACGACCCGGTGACGAAGTTCATCCCGGAATTCGAGGACCTGCAGGTGTATGCCGGTGACGGCCCAAGCGGGGAGCCGGTGCTGGAGGATGCCAACCGCTCGATGACGATGCGTGAGCTGATGACCCACTCGTCGGGACTGGCCTACGGGCTTGGCAACGGCAACGCGGTCGACAGGATGTATCGCGAGACGCGGGTCCTCGATTCCAGCAAGACGCTGCAGGAGATGATCGACACGCTGGCGACGCTGCCGCTGCTGTATCAGCCGGGCGAGCGCTGGTTCTACAGCATCGCGGTCGACGTGCAGGGGTATCTGGTCGAGAAGATCTCGGGACAGCCGTTCGACCAGTTCCTCGAGGAACGCATCTTCGAGCCGTTGGGCATGGTGGACACGGCGTTCTTCGTCCCGGCGGAGAAGCTCGACCGCCTCGCCCTGACTCATGGCGAGGATGAAGAGGGCGCGCTGGTCCTACCGGAACAGCGCGGTGATGCGACACGGCCTCCGGCCGGCCCCTCTGGTGGCGGCGGACTGTACAGCACGACGATGGACTACGTGCGGTTCACCCAGATGGTGCTCAACGGCGGCGAGCTCGATGACGCGCGGCTGCTGTCGCCACGCAGCATCGAGATGATGCGCACGAATCATCTGTCGGAACAGGCGCTCAGCACGATGGGACCGGGGTCCGGGTTCGGGCTCGACTTCGGGGTCGTCATGGACCCGGCCGCCGCCGGTGAGCCGTACTCGACAGGCGCCTTCCGCTGGGGCGGCGCCGCCGGCACATGGTTCTGGATCGACCCGGTCGAAGACTTCGTCTTCGTCGGCATGATCCAGCACAGGGGCAGGGCAGTCGGCGACGTGCAGGGCCAGTCGCGAAATCTGGCGTATCAGGCGATATCGGAGTAGCGCTCTACAGAAGGCAGAAGGCAGGCGAAGCTGGAGAGCTTCGCCTGCCTCCGTTTCCTGGGTGCCACACGTCGCCCTGATCGGCCGGGAGGAACAACAAGGTGTCCATGAACAAGGTCTTCACACTCGCGCTCACGGCGGTCGTCGCGGTGACCATGGCCCCCGCGACGCAGAGCTCGCTGGTATCGGCACAGGCGCCGTCATACCGGCAGGTCGACTGGCCGCAGCTACCGGCCGACTTCGAGTGGGGCCAGCTCCCCAACCTGACGATCGACCACGACGGCAACATCTACGCCTTCCATCGCGCCGAGCCGCCGGTGCTCAAGTTCAGCCCCGCGGGCGAGCTGCTCAAGACCTGGGGCGAAGACATGATGGTGCGGGCCCACGGCTTCCGAATTGCGCCGGACGGGAACATCTTCGCGACCGACCAGCGGGGACATCGGGTCTACAAGTTCAGCACCGAGGGTGAGGTGCTGCTGGCGCTCGGCGAAAAAGGGGTGCCCGGAGAGGACGCCTCCCACTTCGGCGGCCCGGCCGACGTGGCCGCAGCGCCCAACGGCGACTTCTTCGTTGCCGACGGCCACGACAACAACCGCATCGTGAAGTTCTCGGCCGACGGCACCTTCATCAAGGCCTGGGGCACGAAGGGCACCGCGCCCGGCCAGTTCGACCTGCCGCACACCGTCGCCTTCGACTCCCAGGGCCGGCTCTTCGTCGGCGACCGCGGCAACCACCGCATCCAGATTTTCGACCAGGACGGCACCTTCATCGACCAATGGACCCAGTTCGGCTGGCCGAGCGGCATCTACATCAGCCCCGGCGACACCATCTATGTGTCCGACTACCAGGACAAGTTCGGCATTACCATCGGTAGCGCAAAGACCGGCGAGGTGACCGACTTTGTCGGCGGCACCGAACCTGAGGGCGTGGTAGTCGACGCGATGGGCAATGTATACAGCGGCGAGGTCGGCGGCCGCATGCTGAAGAAGTTCGTCAAGCAGTGACATAGTGACCGGCAGCGTCGCCCGTGACCAGTAGGACTCGATCGAGTCACCCCAACGCAGGACGGCCGCTTGCCCAGAGAGGAACCCTGGGACGTCTACGCCCCACCAGTCGGCCGGCCGGGAGCATCAGGCTGCAGCTCGGCGCGGTCGACGGTGGCNACGCCATCGATGATCTTCGCGTAGGCGCGTCCAATCTGCTCGAGCCCGACCGCCGGCACCCACTCGGGGGTGTCCTGCTCGGTGTGCTTGATCTCGGGCGAGGTGATGACCTGCATCGACGGGAGGTCGCGTGCCATCCGGCCCATCTCGCCNGAGGCCCCACCTTCCATGTCGGCGGTCACACCGACATTGAACCGGTTGAACGCGTCGAGCACGGTGTCTAGCAGGGTCGGGCTCCCGTTGACCCACCAGCGCATCGGCGACACGGCGTTCATCATNCGCAGCCGCGGGCCCCAGTATTTCGTCCGGACCGCCGCGACATGCTCCAGGTTGATGGCGAGGACGGTGTTGGTGAGCGCCGTCTCTCGGTTGTCGTGGAGCCAGCTCGTCCCCGGCCCGCCATGGTGACCGACCGACCCTAGGAACCGTAGCGTCCGGGNNCGCTCGCTGCGAGGGATCTTCGTGTAGTGCTCGACCAGGCCCATCATGACNGCCAACCCGGACGCGTTGTCGAGCGCGGCCTGAAANTAGCCGTCCATGTGCGCNATGACGAGNATCTCCTCGTCGCTCGCACCCGGCAGCGTGCCCCACACACTGGCNGCCCGCAGCCCGGACCGCATCTCGCTCTCCANCGAGTAACGCACGGTCACCCGCTCGCCATACCCCAGCAGGTCGCGGAGCCGCATGCCGTCCTCGTAGCCGACGTTGAACCCGGGACCGTCCCCTGTCCGCTGCCAGACGGCNAAGTTGTCGGAAATGCCATAGACGATACCGACAGCCGCCGCACCCCGCTCGAAGGCGCGGGCGACCGCCCCCTCGTCGCGGATCGAGTGCCGGAGCGTGCCGGGGCGCGGGATGTCNTGGATCAANACGGCCTTGCCCTCGACGACACGACCCAAGTAATCGGCGTCGCTGCCGCCGCCCACCCAGACCAGCTCGAGCTCGAGCCCCTCGGGCGGTGTGGACATGGCGCCCTGCGGGGGCCGTGCCGACTCGAGGGTGAACTCCTCTGTGCCAGTGGAAAACGTCAGCTCCCAGGCCGTTGGGTGCCAGACCGGATTCAGATCGAACGACTGGCGAGAGATGTCGTCCAGTCCGTTCCGGCGAAAGTAGTCTTCGACCCAGTCCTGGGTCGCCACATGGCCGGCGGTCCCGACGTTGCGGCCCCAGAAGAGATTGCCGGCGGCACGGTCGGCCAGCGAGATCGCGTCCACCTCCAGCAGCATCGCCTTCATGCGGGCGCCATCGATGTCCGCGTACCGCTCGTCCTCCGGCCGCAGCGGGATGCGGATGAACGCGTCGTCCCGCAGCTGTCCGGAGGCATCGAGCAGCGGCTGCCCCAACGGATTGGGCGGCGCCTGCTGCCCCACCAGCACCACACCGGCTGCACCGAGCAGCACGGCGANAGCGATACCAGGGTTCCANGCTGCTGAGATCTGGCGCATCCGTCTCTCCCAATCCTGTTCGACGTCGTTGGCAGGTCCTGCCGCGCGAATTGNCGCCAGTATANCAGCCACCTCACGCAGGCTGGTCCNGGGNGGGACACGCCATTACTCGACCAGCCCTGGCGCGGNACNNNTGAAACTGCTATTCTGTAGACCTACAACGGCTGGGGTGTCCCCGGCCCGCGGCGCCCAGCAGGATCTCCTACCAAAAAGATCGCGCCGCGCACTCGATTCACCTTCCCTGCTTCTGTTGTGTGGGTAGGAACACCGGGGCCCACGTGCGCGCCACTGTGCGCACCAGGCCTCNCGGAGAACGTATNGTCATGTCCGATTTCTCANCCTTTGGTCTGGGTCCATCCGTCCAACGCGGCATCGCCGCAGCGGGGTTCCTCGAACCGCGACCGATCCAGGCAAAGACCATCCCGGCGGCCCTCGAAGGGCGCGACATCCTCGGTCTGGCCCAAACGGGTACCGGTAAGACGGCCGCCTTTGCCCTGCCGATCCTGGAGCGGCTGCTCGCCGAACGCAAGCCCGGGCCACGGATTCTGATCGTGGCGCCNACGCGCGAGCTGGCAAGTCAGATCAGCGAGGAAATTCGCACTCTGGCGCAGTTCACGCGNATCCGGGTCGCGACGGTCTTCGGCGGCGTGTCGGCTCACCGTCAGATACTCGCCTTGCGTGAGAAGCCGGANATCGTCGTCGCCTGCCCAGGCCGACTCCTCGACCTGATGCAGCAGCGGGTCGTGCGCCTCGACCGCGTCGAGACGCTCGTGCTCGACGAGGCGGATCACATGTTCGACATGGGGTTCCTCCCCGACATCCGGCGCATCCTCGCCGCGCTGCCGAAGCAGCGTCAGAATCTGCTCTTCTCGGCCACGATGCCGAGGGAGATTCGGGGCCTGGCCGATGGCCTGCTCACTAACCCGACCGTCGTCGAGTTGGGCCACTCACGACCGGTGTCGACCGTCGCGCATGCCGTCTACCCCGTGGCAGACAAGCAGAAGCTCCGGTTGCTCGAGCGCCTGCTCTCCACTGACAAGATCGCCTCCGCCATCATCTTCACCCGTACGAAACATCGCGCCAAGCGCCTGGCGCTGCAACTCGGCAAGTCCGGCCACCGGGTCGTTGCACTGCAGGGGAACATGTCGCAGAACCAGCGCGAACGTGCGATGGAGGGCTTCCGCAAGCACAACTTCGACATCCTCGTCGCGACCGACATCGCGGCGCGCGGCATCGATGTCCAGCGCGTCTCGCACGTCGTGAACTTCGACATGCCCAACACGACGGACGCCTACACGCACCGCATCGGGCGCACCGGCCGGGCCGAGTGCGACGGCCAGGCATACACCTTTGTGACCCAGGACGACCGCGGGCTCGTGCGCGCCGTCGAGCGCATCCTCGGCACGCCGATCCCGCGACGCACCGTCGAGGGTCTCGACACCAGCCCATCGCCAGGCGGGCAGCCGGACTTCGACCAGCGACGACCGGCACCGCCACGTGCCCGGAAACCTCGACCAGCATGGCACCGGAATCGCAGTGCGGGCGGCAGGGGCAGCACGGCGCCGCGCCGGCAACGCAGCCGCGCCTGACGCTCAAACGGGCCATCTACCGCAGCTAGGCCGCCGATGACAACGGACTGGTCAGCGGCTGATCCACTACCGGGTAGACTCCCACGACGTTTTGCGACACACTCGGCCCTCCAACCGAGATGATCACCGCAAACGCACTCGTCGCCATTGCCGGTCTGGTTGCGGTCGTGGCCCTGCTCTTCCTGCTGATCACCCGGTTCAGCTGGCACGTCTTCATCGCGCTCCTAGTGCCGATAATCTTGTTCGCGCTGATTCCCGGCATCGACCGCCAGGCGTTCATCGACGCGTTCGAACAGGGGTTCGGTCGCACGATTCAGGGCATCGCCGTGGTCATCGTCCTCGGCTCGATTCTCGCCGAAGCGCTCAAGCACACGGGCGGCATCGAGCGGATCACGGTGTCGATGATCCGGTGGGTTGGAGAGACACGCATGCCGCTGGCACTCACGCTGAGCGGCTTCGTCATCGGGCTCGCGATCTTCTCCGACGTGGGCTATCTCATCCTCAACCCACTGGTCCACTCCGCGGCGATCAACAGCGGTGTGAACATGAGCGTCATGGCGACCGGACTCGTCGGCGCGATGCAGCTCACCCACGCCATGGTGCCGCCGACGCCAGGCCCATTGGCTGCCGTAGCGCTGGTGGGGGCCGACATCGGTCGTGTCATCTTGTTCGGCGGCATCGTCACGCTGGTCGCGTCGCTGGCCGGGTGGGTCTACGCTCGGGTCGTGGGCCCGCACATCGTGTCCCCACCGTCCCGTGAGTTCGTGGGACAGTCGTTTATCGAACGCGGGCGCGAAGCAGAGCTGCCAACGACGTGGCAGGCATACGCACCGATTCTCATCCCTCTCAGCCTCATCGCCGGACAGAGCGTCGCAGCCCTCGCCCTGCCGGCCGAGCATATCGTCAACACGGCGATGCTCTATCTCGGGTGGCCGGTCGTTGCGCTGGGCATCGGCATCCTCCTCGCCTACCGGAACACCAGCGCCGATCAGGCCAAAGACCGCACGGGAACGTGGATCGAGGACGCGCTCCGCGCCTCGGCGATGATCATCATGGTGACCGGGCTCGGCGGCGCGCTCAGCCAGATTCTGCGCGAAACGCCAGCCGTGGACGCGATCGCCGACGCCGTGGCGGGCACGGGCCTGCCGGCCATCTTCCTGCCTTTCGTCCTCGGTGTCGCGGGAAACATGATCACCGGCTCTACGACGGTCGGCGTAATTACGGCCGCCTCGGTCGCCGCGCCGATGATGGATACGCTGGGGCTGAGCCCGGAGGCCACGATGCTGGCCGGCGCCTCCGGCTCGATGATCATCAAGTACGTCAACTCGAGCTACTTCTGGGTCTGCGCCTCCCTGTCGCGCATGTCGCTCAAAGCCGCACTGCTCTCCTACGGCGGCGTCACGCTGGTGAACGGCGTGACCGCGATGGCGGTGGTCTACGTGCTCTGGACAACCGGCGTGATCTAGCGCGCACGTGGAACACTGGACCTGAGTGCCTAAAGCCCATAGCCTATAGCCCAAAGCCACTGGAGCTCGTGTGTCTGGAGGAAGCACTGTGGGGAAGATTGAACAAGCGTGGAGTCGCGGGTTCTCGCGCCGCGAGGCGCTGGCCGGCTTGGCCTCGTTTCTGGCCGCGTCACCGTTGCTGCACGCGCAACGGGACCCGTGGCCGCTCGGCCCACACCGCCGGTTTCTCGGATTCGATGAAATGCGTGACGTGTTCGACTTCGAGCCGATATTTCGCGCCAACGTGCCGCTCTCGATCTACGACTACACCGCGCACGGCACCGAATCGGAGTTCACGCTGCGTCGCAACCGCGACGCGTTCGACTGGGTGCAGCTCGTCGGCGGCGGCGGCGTCGACCCGGCTGACGTCGATACCTCGACCGAGCTGTTCGGACACCAGATGCCCAGTCCGATCATGCTCGCCCCGACATCACGACAGCGGGACCTGCATCCGGACGGCGAGCTGGGCATGCATCGGGCGGCGACGACTACGTCGACGACCATGATCGTGAGCAATTCGTCGAGCTTCCAGTTTCCAGAGATCGCCGAGGCAGCTGATGGCCCCCTCTGGTACCAGCGGTATGCGACCCGCCAGATGGACCCGAACCGGGAGGCGCTCGACGCTGGTCTGGAGGCGGGCGCCCAAGCGTTCGTCGTCACGATCGACCAGCAGGCCTCCTACTACGAGCGCGACCTGCACGTCCGGCACCTGGGCGGCAGGCCACGCCAGGTCCAACGGCGCACGCCACGGAATCCCCCGAACCCCTATCGGGTTGGCGCCAGCCGGCTCTGGTACGAATGGACGCTCTTCGACGACCTCCGGCCCATGATCGAGGTGCCGATGCTGGCGAAAGGCATCCTGACCGGAGACGGGGCGAAGAAGTGCCTCGAGCACGGCGTGGACGGCATCATCGTCTCGAACCATGGCGGACGGGCCCTCGACTACGGACCCTCGACCCTCGAGGTGCTTGCGGAAGTGGTCGAGGCGGTTGGCGGCCGTGTGCCGGTGCTGATCGACAGCGGATTCCGGCGCGGCGCCGACGTGCTGAAGGCGTTGGCGCTGGGCGCCGACGCCGTGTGCCTGGGCCGCGCCTCGCGCTGGGGTCTCGGGGCCTTTGGCGAGCCGGGCGCGCAGAAGGTGCTCGAAATCGTCAATGCGGAGCTGAAACAGGCGATGGCGTCGGTCGGTGCGGCCTCCCTCGCCGCTATCGACCGCCACATCGTGAAGACGAATTTCCCGTAGGGGTGAGACGGATGAAACTCGACAGACGGGCATCCCTGCGACGGTTCGGTGCGCTCGTGACAGGCGCCGCCCCTACACAAGGCCAGCCCGGAGGCGGACCTCCCTCGGGCCGGTTGGCGCCGGTAGTAGAGCTGGTCAACGCCACGGAATTCGAGCCGATGGCCAAGCTCGTGCTGTCGCCAGATCGATTCGCCGCGATAAGCGGCGGCCATCGCCGGTCGTTCGACAAGATGACCTTCCGGCAGCGGCTGATGGTCTACGCGATGGATCTCGATCTGACGACCGAGCTGTTTGGTCATCATATGTTTGCCCCGATTATCGTCGGACCTGTGGCGGACCAGGACGACCTGCATGCCGACGGCGAGCTCGGGACCGCCCGTGGCGCGTCGGCGGCAAAGGCGGTCATGGTGGCGAGCAGCGATTCCAGGTATCCAATCGGCCAGATCGTCACCGCGAGCAGCGAGCCGGTATGGTTTCAGGCGTACGCCGACGCCGGCACCTTGGAGCAGGATGCCTCGCGGGCGGTGGCGGCCGGATGCAAGGCGGTCTGCGTGACGGTCGGCGTCTCGTCCGATCGCACGAGGGTCTCGACCGACTGGAGTGTGGTCGACCGGCTGAGCCAGGCCGTGGACGTGCCGGTGGTCGTCAAGGGCATCATGAGCGTGGGCGATGCCCAAACCGCGATACAGCGGGGCGCGCAAGGACTCGTGGTCTCCAGCCATGGCGGTCTAGTCGGCGGCGACGGCGCCTTGCCGATCGACGTGTTGCCGGCGGTGGCCGACGCGGTCAACGGCCAGGTGCCGATCCTCGTCGACGGAAGCTTCCGCCGGGGCACGGACGTGCTCAAGGGTCTGGCGCTCGGTGCAACCGCCGTCATGGTCGCTCGACCGGCGATGTGGGGGCTCGCCGCCTACGGCGCCGACGGTGTGCAGACCGTGCTCGAGCTGCTGCAGACCGAGCTGGCCAGGAACATGGCGGCATCAGGTCGTCCGACAATCGACATGATCGACCGAGAGCTGGTCCGCTTCGACTCGCGTTGATCTCACTCAGTGACTGTGGCAGCAATGGCCGTCAGGCCCGCCAGAGAATCAGACATGAAGAAACTTTGCGCGATCATGGTGCTCGCCTGCACAACAACGCTCGGCGCGCAGAACCGGACCGGTGAGATGGTCGAGTGGCGCCAGGTCGGCGCCGACCAGGGCGCCTCGAAGTATTCCCCGGTTGCCGACATCAACCGCTTCAACGTCGACCAGCTCGACATCGCCTGGACCTGGGAGCCGAACGAGCTGCCGAACCAGGAGTACAACACCCGCCCGGGAAGCTTCGAGGCGACGGCGCTGATGATCGACAACGTCATCTATCTCTCGACGATGTATACGCGCGTCGTCGCGCTCGACGCCGACACAGGCACCGAGCTCTGGGCGTTCGACCCTGAAGCCTACCGGACGGGGCCGCGCGGCGCCGGGCCCGGCGGCTTCAAGCACCGCGGCGTGGCCGTGTGGGGCGAGGGCGACGACATGCGCGTCTTCATCAACAGTCGCGACAAGCTGCACGTCGTGAGTGCGGCAACTGGAGAGCCGATTCGCTCGTTCGGTGACGACGGCCACGTCGTGCTGACCGAGGACTTTCCCAACCCCGTCACAAGCGACGAATTCGACCAGACGTCGCCACCGGTCGTCTTCGACGACCTCGTCATCGTCGGCAGCCGGGTGCCCGACCGCGTGCAGCATCGGTTCGATACACCGGGGTCCATACAGGCGTTCGACGTCCAGACCGGCGAGCGCCGCTGGGTCTTCTACACCGTCCCGCAATCGAACGACGCCTTCGGGGCCGACACCTGGCAGGACGGATCGTGGCGGTTCACCGGCCACGCCAACGTCTGGGGGCTGATGTCGCTCGACGCCGAGCGCGGGCTGCTCTATGTGCCGACCAGCACACCGAGCAGCGACTTCTGGGGCGGCCGGCGCCTCGGCGCCAATCTGTTCGCCGAATCGCTCCTCTGCCTCGACGCCCGTACCGGCGAGCGCCAATGGCACTTCCAGGCGGTGCATCACGGTCTGTGGGACTACGACTTCACCTCGGCGCCGAACCTGATGACGCTCGAGGTCGACGGCCGCTCCATCGACGCCGTCGCCGAGGTTTCGAAACAGGGCTTCACCTACGTGTTCGACAGGGTGACCGGCGAGCCGGTCTGGCCCATTGAAGAGCGACCGGTCGATACAGACACCGATGTGCCAGGTGAAGTGCCCTACCCGACGCAACCGTTTCCGACCAAACCACCACCGTTTTCCAGGCAGGGCACCTCACTCGACGACGCGAACGACCTGACGCCGGAAGTCCACCGCATCGCACTCGAAGAGCTCGGCACGTTTCGCCTGGGACCGCTGTTCACGCCGCCCAGCCTGCGGGGTACCCTGCAAAGTCCGCGGGTCGATGGCGGAGCCAACTGGGGAGGCGCGGCGTTGGACCCCGAGTCGAACATGCTGTATGTGCGGACGTCCGAGGGCACCTCGCCGAACCAGGTGTGCGCGATCGATCCCAACGTGCTCGATGTGGACGTCCCCTACACCAACAACTGTGCCCGCGGTGGCTCGGCGGGCATCTTCCGAGGGCTGGACGGCTACGTTCCGACCGAGCGGAGCCGTCTGGGGCCGATCCCGCTCACCAAGCCGCCGTATGCGAAGTTGGTGGCGATCGACCTCGATGCAGGCGACATCGCCTGGAGCGTGCCATTCGGCGAGGGCAGTCGAATCGTGCGCAGCCATCCGCTGCTCCGGGATGCCGACCTGCCTGACCGTCTCGGGACCCCGGGGGCGAACGGCCCGATGGTCACCGGCGGCGGACTGGTCTTCCTCGGCGGCGGCGACCCCTACTTGTATGCGTTCGATGCGGCGACCGGACGAGAGGTCGCGCGCGTGGCCACCGAGTTCCGGACCAGCGGCAACCCGATGACCTACCGACCGCGCTCGGGCCGGCAGTTCATCCTGATTGCGACCGGTGCCGGACCCGACGCGTCGCTCGTGGCGTTCGCGCTACCGGAGTGATAGTCGTGACACACCGCGTCGCTGTCGTCTTCACCCTCGGCACGCTTGCGGTGGGGGCCGCCGCCACGGCGCAGGAGCATCCGGGCGCCGAGCCATACAAGGTGGTGTGCCAGTCGTGCCATGGCGAGAAGGGCCGCGGGGACATCGCCCCCCCGCTCGTCCCCCTCGAATACGATGCCGACTACGTGCTTGCGATCGTGCGTGAAGGCTATGGCCAGATGCCGCCGATCTCGACGCGGGAGCTGACCGACGAGCAGGTGCGCCAGGTAGCCGCGTACCTGGCGTCGATTCTCGAGGAAGCACGCGAACCCAAAGCGTCACGTGCCCAAGACGCCCTCGACACCGCCTACAGATAGCGACCGTGTTCTCGTACCGCACGGCTGCGGTGACTTTGGCGCCGGCACCGCCTGCGCCGCGCTATCATGCCTCCAGCTACCGGATTGGAGCGAGCACCGATGCTGAAACGACGCACGTTGTTGTCGGCCCTGATGACACTGGCTCTCGGTGTCTGGGCAACCGGAACCGCCGTGATGCAGCAAGACCCCGAGCTGGCCACGACGGTCAATGACGGGTTCACCATTGCCACNGTGGGCGACCTCATCTATGCCCACGACCTCGGGCACATGATGACCGACGNGTCGTTCGCNGACGTCGTCGCGCTGCTGCGCGGCGCNGACGTGGCGACCGGCAANCTCGAGGGCATCATCGTCGACGGCCGGACATTCACCGGCTCGCGCATGGGCGGGCACGGCGCCGAACCGGGCGCCGCCGACAGCATCAAGGACATGGGCTTCGACCTGGTGGCCCGACCCAACAATCACGGCAACGANTTCGGACCCGAGGGCGTGGCNGAGACCAGCGCACACCTCGACCGTGTCGGCGTGCACTACGCCGGNGTCGGCAACACCTACGCNGCGGCGCGCGCCGCGCGGTTCTTCACGGCAACGNCCGGTCGGGTTGGCATGGTGGCAACNACCGCCACCGGCACGCTGCCGGCGNGACCGGCGCGTGGCGAGTTNCCCGGGTCNGGCGGNTANAGNACGNTGGATGTCACCCGCTTCTTCATGATGCCCGCCGCGTCGTGGNAGGCGGTACAGACCATCCGCGACCACTTCCCGAACGGCACCGGATTCTATGCCCGCGGCGCCAATACCAGCGACCAGGTTCAGCTGCTGGGCCAACAGTTCCGGAAGGCTCCNGCCGGCGTGACCGAACCCTACTACGCGTTCGAAATGAACCAGCGCGACCTGCGCGACGTGGTCGCNGCGGTTCGCGAGGGCAAGNTGCGGTCGGATTTCCTGACNGTGGCGATTCACTCGCATCACTTCCGTGACGCGCAGGGCGGCTACCGGGGGCCGGGCATCGCGGAGGCGGAGCACCTCGACACGAATCCGAGCGTCGCCGATTATCTCGAGGAGTTCGCGCGGGCGGCGATCGATGCTGGCGCCGATGCGTTCCAGGGCACCGGCGTGCACGTCGTGCGCGGCATCGAGATCTACCAGAACCGGCCGATCTTCTACGGGCTCGGCGAGTTCGTNCGTCAGCGCGACGTNGACGGTTTCTCCGGTCTCGGCGAGCTGCGTCGGGACGCCTGNCAGGGGTGCCCGTTNCCCGCCAAGTACGAGAGCTTCATCGCAATCAGCGANTTCAGCNGCGGCANGCTGAAGGAAGTGCGGCTNCANCCGGTGGAGCTGCGCTACGCCGCCAAGCGGATGGCCCATCGCGGCATCCCCCGCATCGCNCCGCCGGANACCGCGCAACGGATCCTGACCCGGCTCCAGGAGCTNTCNGCGCCNTACGGGACNACCATCGCNATCGAGGGCAACATCGGGGTGATACGGCCATGAACGCCNAAAACNCAAAGCGCAANGCCCNAAGNCTGGTAACCGCCGCCTGCGTGCTGGGCGTTCTTGGCGTGATACCAGTGGCGGCGCAGGAGAAGACCGTCTGGGACGGCGTCTACAGCGANGCNCAGGCGCGCCGCGGGCAGGAGCTNTATNNGGACATTTGCNGNTCCTGCCACCGNGATGACCTGCAAGGCGGTGGCAGCGAGGCCGNAGCACCNGCNNTGGAGGGATCGATCTTCACCACCCAGTGGCAGGACCGCCNGCTCGTNGACTTGTTTCTGGCGATCGGCACGACCATGCCNCANNACGCCCCCGANTCGTTGACGCCGCAGNTCGTCATCGACNTCGTCAGNTTTCTGCTNGANGCCAACGGNNTNCCCGCCGGCGNGACGGAANTGCCNNCGCAGCTCGCGCCGCTCGAANAGATTCTGTTNACNGCCGNNCCNGGCGACTANCCNCNAGAGGCGCCTAGGTCACTCCGTCTTGNGCACTGACANGCGCAGATCTGTTTAGTCGAGGACCCGGCACATCAGTACTTAGGCACGGTCACAATCGCGCCAATGGGCTAGCGAAANAGGCCGAGCAGNGTGCTGTAATCGTCCGTCCACAGNCGTTCGCGACTCGNCCGCGCCGACCACGNGGTNANGTACGGNTCAACNGNGTCGAGGAGCTGGCGGTTGTCGGTCATGAGCACCCAATCGGCGTCGAAGGTGCCCCGGTCGTCGTCGTCATCGTTGGTGATGAGCACGGCGTGCTTGCCGAGCACACGAGCGACACCGCGCAAAACCGACTGCAGATCGAGGTGCAGGTTGGAAATGTGTATCACCAGCGCACCGCCAGGCCGAAGATGCCGCCAGTAGAGCTCCACCGCCTCTCGTGTCAGTAGGTGGATTGGAATNGCGTCTCCACTGAACGCATCGATCGCGAGAATATCGAACTGCTGGGATCCGNCCTCAGCGAGCTCTCGCTCGAGCGATGTCCTTGCGTCGCCGATGACCGTCTCGGTTGTCGACCGCGACTCGGCCAGAAAGAAGAAGTGCTCGTCCGCAATGCGGATCACGTCTGGATCGATTTCATAGAATCGGAAGTGGTCTTCAGGCGTGCCGTGTGCCGCAATCGTCCCGGCACCGAGGCCAACCACAC
This sequence comes from Acidobacteriota bacterium, assembly GCA_002726085.1. Taxonomy (GTDB): domain Bacteria; phylum Acidobacteriota; class Vicinamibacteria; order Vicinamibacterales; family UBA8438; genus NP936. Next base: position 16,946 of record PBRZ01000095.1, on the reverse strand, counting down.
CGATACGTACACCTCGGGCTCCCGGCTCGCCCCCTCGAGCCTCATCATCCGACCGTCTCGGATACATCGCGATGGTGACACCGACGCCGCTCGTCAAGCCGTAGTAGGTCGTCGGCAGCGCGCGCAGATCACTCCGAACGAACTGACTGCCGTGGACAATCCCTCCATGAAAGAGCGACCGCGACACCGGCGACTCTTGCGTGCCGACGTCCTGGTCATAGACACGCAAGGCACCGTAGAAATTCCGAGTGGCCTCAATGAGGTCCCCGCGTCGGTCGCCCAGCCCGGCCGATAGATAGATGACAGCGGCGCCCAATCCGGTTGTCAGGATCAGTGGCCGAAGGGAGCCTCGACGGGCGCCGCCGGCTCGCCATCCGGTGGAGACGCCGAGCAACACGCGTGTTCCGATGAGCGCGATTGGAAACTCCCACGTCCCGACAAACAGGAGCGGCGCCACCAGCGTGGCCAACAACCCACCCAACGCCCCGCCGGTCGCCACCATCAAGTAGAACGAGGTCAAGTAGCGCGCGTCTGGCTTGCGGAGCGCGAGCTCGCCATGACACACCATGCAACACGCAAAGACCACACCGGCGTAGATCGTAGTCTGCGTAACGACACCGAGGGGCGCTTCCGCGCCGTTTTGCCAGAAGAGATACACGACGGTTGCCAGCGACAGGACATACACGGGCGTCCACACGCGACGGCTATACCAGCGCTCGTGGTCGAAGCAAATGATGAAGGTCGCCAGGTAAAGGCTAAGAGGGAGCACCCACAGCAACGGCACCACCGCGAGGTCGGTCGTCATCTGACTCGTCGTGGACAGCAGCACCAGAACGCCGCATGCCGACAGCAGCACCCACAACAGTCGATCGCGAGCCGNCGGACGGCGAGCGGCGGCGCTGACCGCCAAAGGCGGGCGCAGCGATCGCGGCGCTCGTCGCACGTGTGCGGCACATGTGGCGCACAGCAGCACGTACAGGACGAAGCCCCCCGACCACACTCCGGCTTGTGTGGCGAGCGACCACAACGGCTCGAGCAGGAACGGGTACGTAAGCAGCCCAGCCAAGGCCCCGGCATTCGATGCCGCGAACAACCGGTATGNTGACATTCCTGACACGCTGCCAGCCCAGTGCTGGAGCAGCGGACTAGACGCCGCCAGCACCAGGTAGGGCAGCCCGATGGTCGCGCCAAGCAGACTCGTGATACTCACCATGGGGTTCCGCGAGTCGACAGGGGACCAGGCGGGGTCGGGGCTAATCGGAATCAGCGCCAGTGCCGCCAGCAGCATNGCGACATGCACGAACGGCTGGCGGCGGTCACCGACGTATTTCGCCAACCCGTGGGCATAGCAGTAGCCACCCAGCAGGAGCACCTGAAAGGACAGCATGCACGTGGTCCAGATCGCCGCTCCTCCGCCGTACCACGGCAGGATGTATCGCGCAATGAGCGGCTGTATCTGAAACAGCAGGAACGATCCGACGAAGACGGTCAGCGTGAAAACGACCATGGGGACCGTACGACAGATGAGAGAGGCATCCTCCACGGAAACCGTGACCGCGCTGGGGCACGGACGCGGGCCGAAGCTAGGATCCGGTCGCGCATTCGCCGTAGTACTGCTCCGGCCTCGATGTGAAGCCTGGTAGCGAGGTATCGGTGTACTCGTGCCGCGTGTGGACCGCCATGAGCTTCCCGTCGGTCGTCTCCCGATCGATGACGGTGGTCGTATAGAGCGGTCCCACCATGAACATCTGCACGAGGTGGAGATAGTCGCCGGTCTGTCTGACGATGATGCTCGATGCCCCGTACGGCCCGACGACCTCGGCAGTGGCGCTATCGGTGTCGATCTCTTCGAACTGCATGGTGAGCGTCGCGACGTCGAGACTCGCCTCGGCGTCACCCTCCGTCCACGTCCCGGTGGCAATTGTCGTGAACCTGCAGTCGAGACTCGTCGTGTCGGCCAGGCGTCCCTGCGCCTCGGAGGCGGTAACCGACGCCAGCGCGACCATTCCCACGACAACGCCTCTCGAGATCATGAGCTGCTTGTTGACCGACATGCGTTCCTCTTCCGCGGTGCGATAGACTGCGTGGAATTCTATCCGGTCTGACCGGCACAGCGCCCCATGAGACACGCGAACCTCGTTCTGCTGCTCGCCGCCGTGGTGGTCCTGGAGGGACAGCCGTCCCCAGACCTGAATCCGACCCTACGCGGACAGCTCGAACAGCTGTTTCCCACCGCCACCGCCTTCTCGTCGAAGGAGGGGGCGCCACCGCACTTCAAAGCCTACGAGGGCATATCCGGCTCGGGGGAGCGGACCATTACAGGGTACGCCTTCTGGACCACGGAGCTCGAACCGCTCGAGCGCGGCTACGACGGACCGATCCAAATCCTCGTCGGTGTCGACCTGAGCGGTCTGCTCACCGGCATCGTCGTCGTCCGGCATCACGAGCCCTACGGCTACTTCTCGGTCGACACCCCGGAATTCGCAACGCAGTTTGTGCGCAAGGACATCCGCGAGCGCTTCAGGGTGGGGGATGACATCGACGCCATCTCGACCGCGACCCTGACGGTGACGGCCGCGACCCGCGCCGTGCGAAACGCGGCACGCCGGATCGCCAGGCAGTTCCTCGTGCCAAGCGGGTCGCAGTGATCCGCTCGACCGCGCCATGCCTCCTCGTCCTGCTGGTGCTCATTGGGGTGGGGACCGCGCCGCTGGCGGCGCAGCCGGATGCCACCGCCACGGACGCGCAGCCGCCCGAAGACCTCTGGCAATTCGACGGCGACGAAGAAGACGCCGACACGTGGCGCGCCCTGTTACGTGATCAGGCACCCGATCTGGCGCTGTTTGTGGCCTTCGCGGGGCTGACGCTCGTCAGTTTCTTCCGGAAGAGCATCCCGCTCAAATACGTCACGCTCGTGGCCGCCGTCGTCTACCTGGGATTCGCCAAGAGCCAGCTCATCTCGGTGGTGAACGTGTATGGCCTGGTCACCGGGAATCTCCCGGTGTTCAGATACAGCTTGGCCTGGTACTTGTTTGCCGGGTTCACCGTGGTCTCGACCGTGCTGTGGGGGCGCCTCTACTGCGGCCGGATCTGCGCGTTCGGCGCGCTCACACAACTACTCGATCGGGTGGTCCCGGCGCGGTGGCGGTTCGAGGTGCCTGTCTGGCTCGAGCAGCGCGCCGCCTGGGTGAAATACGGGCTGCTCGCGACGACGATGGTCTTCTTTCTTGCGACGGCCGACATCTCGGCCTATCGATACGTCGAGCCGTTCTGGATATTCAGCCGCCGGGCCACAACCGGCATGTGGGTCGGTCTGGCCGTGCTGCTGGCAGCCACCGTCTTCGTCCGAAACCTCTACTGTCGTTTCCTGTGTCCCGTTGGCGCCGCGCTCGGCCTACTGTCAAAGCTGACCGTCTTCCGGATCAAGCGCTGGTCGGAATGCAGCAACTGCAAGATCTGCGAGAAGGCCTGCGAGTGGGGAGCGATTCGGGGAGCAGAGATCGTGATGACCGAGTGTGTGCGCTGCGACGACTGCGAGCGGCTCTATCTGGACACCGCGAAGTGTCCGCACTGGTTCCTCTTGCGCCGATCCGCGGCAACCGCGAAACAGGCGGACGCCGTGGTGTAGCGCCTCTAACCTTCAAGCGCTTTCCCTCTTGCTTCCGTGTCCGATAGACTGTCGGGGAAGCCGATGCCTATCTTCGAATACGAATGCCGCGGGTGCCACCACCAGTTCGAGCTGCTGGTGCTCCCCAAGACGACACCCGCCTGCCCGGACTGTCAGGGCACCGACCTCGAGAAGCTGCTGTCTATCTCTTCGGTCAGCTCAGACGGCACACGCCAGCGCAGCCTCGGTCTCGCGCGGAAATCGGCGAAGAAGATCCAGCGCGACAAGGCGCACGCCGAGCACGAGGCGTTCCACCACCACCATCACTAGCGGGGGGGCCTGCGAGGCAAGGCTAAAGCCTTGCCCTTCGGTGGGTGTGCGCGTCTAGACGTCTGACAGCTGTGTCAGCTGACCGGTACTGTCGCCGAGCTGCTCGGTAGGCACGCCGATCCTGTCGAGCAGGGTGAGCTGCAGGTTGGTCAGCGGCGTCTCGTCGGCGACCCGCAGATGACGTCCGCCCCGCAACCGGCCGCCTGCCCCGCCCGCCAACAGGATCGGGAGATTGACGTGCAGATGCTGGTTCCCGTCACTGATACCGCAGCCGTAGAGCATCAGCATGCTGTCGAGCAATGTGCCGTCGCCAACCGGCGTGGCCCGCAGCTGTTCCAGGAAGTAGGCGAACTGCTGGATATGATGCAGGTTCACCTTCGACAGCTTCTCCATCTGCGCCGGGTTGTTCTGATGGTGCGACAACCCGTGATGCGGGTCGGGGATGCCCAGCTCCGGATAGGTTCGAGGGCTGACCTCCCGCGACATCATGAACGTGATGACCCGGGTCATGTCGGTCTGTAGGGCCAGCACCTGCAGATCGAACATCAGTCGTGCATGATCGGCGAACGTGTCCGGGATGCCTCCGGTTGGCCGGGCCAGCTCCGGCAGCTCGATGTCGCTCTGCGCCTCGGCCAGCTGGATGCGCCGCTCGATGTCGCGGATGGCGTCGAGATACTGGGTGATCTTGTCGCGATCACTCGGCGCCAGCGTGCTCCGGAAGCTGTCGACCTCGTGCACCAGCGAATCGAGAATGCTGCGGTCCTCGCGAATCCGCGCCAGCCGGGCCGCCTGGCTGGTGTCGTCGGCGTCGCCGAAAAGCCGCTCGAAGACCGCACGCGGCTGGTTCTCCATCGGTAGCGGCGTGGTCGGATTGCGCCACGACAGGGTGTTGGCGTAAGCACAGCTCCACCCGGCCTCGCAGGCCCCGATCAGCTCGTTCGGGTCGAGGCTGAGCTCGAGCGACGTCAACTGCGTCTCCTGCCCGATGCTTTGCGCCGCGATCTGGTCAATCGACGTCCCGCCGCGGATGTCCGGTCCTTCCGTCTTCTTCGGGTGCACGCCGGTCAGGAAGGCCGACGCCGCACGAACATGATCGCCGGTGCCTTCGCCCGGCAGCGGGAACATCGGAGCGCTGGCCAGCCCGCTGACCACGGTCAGCTGATCTTTGAATGGCTCGAGCGGCCGAAGCGTCGCCGGCAGCTCGAAGGACCCGCCCTCGGCCGTCGGGGTCCATTTGTCCATGATGACGCCGTTGGGCACGTAGCCGACAAAGAGCCGCGACACCGGACTGGCAGCCGTGCTCGGCGGCCCTGACAGGGCAGAGAGCGCCGGCACCATGCCATCGAGCAGCGGCAACGCCAGCGTCGCGCCGACACCTCGCAGAAACGTCCGACGCGGCAACGCCATCTTGGTGATGATCATGACGCGGGGGTTCTCCTCATCTGAAACGGCACGCTCCGTGCGATGCCGGCAATCAACACAGACCAGCGGTAGTCGTCGGCCGCCGCATCGCGGACAATCCGTCGGACTGCCGGGGCATCGTAATACTCTACACCGCGCCCAAGCCCGTAGGTCAGCAGCTTTTCGGTCACGGTGGTCACGAAGCTCTCCGGCCGCTTCAACAGCGCCGACCGCAACCCGATGGGACCATCCACCGGTGTGCCGTCAGCGAGCTGACCGGCTGTGTCAATCGGCGTGCCGGCCTCGTTGGTGCTGCGCCACCGGCCGATGCCGTCGAAGTTCTCGAGCGCGAACCCGAGTGGATCCATCACTCGATGACAGGCCGCGCACACCGGATTGGCTCGGTGCGCTTCCATGCGCTCCCGCACCGATTTGGGCGCCTCGCCGCTGTCCTTGTTCTCGGCGAGCGCCGGCACGTTGGGCGGCGGCGGCGGCGGCGGTGTCCCGAGCACGTTCTCGAGCAGCCACTTGCCCCTGACTACCGGCGAGGTGCGATGCGCATACGAGGTCACCGTCAGCAAACTGCCTTTGCCCAACAACCCGTAGCGCGGCTCGAGCTCGTCGCCCAAAGTGATACGGCGGAAGTGGTTCCCGTAGATGTTCGGAATGCCGTAGTGCTCGGCCAGCCGTTGATTGACAAAGGTCTGGTCCGACGTCATCAGCCCAAGCACGCTGTGGTCCTCGCGCATCTGGCTGTCGAGAAACAGCTCCATCTCCCGCGCCATCGCCTCGCGCAGATTCGCGTCGAAGTCGGCAAAGGCGTAGGGATCGGGCGACACCAGCGCCATGTTGCGAAGATACAGCCATTGGCCGCCGAAGTTGTCGACGAGCGCCCTGGCGCGGGGGTCGGCGAGCATTCGCCCGACCTGCCCCTCGAGCACACCCGGGCGGCGCAGCTCGCCTCGCTCCGCCAGGTTGAGCAGCGCCTCGTCGGGAATGCTGCTCCACAGGAAGAACGACAGGCGGGAGGCAAGCTCCAGCTCGCTGATCGTGTACGACGCACCCGGCGCTATCCCCTCCGGATCCCGTTCGCGTCGGAACAGGAAGTCGGGGCTGACGAGCACGCGTCGCAGGGCCATCTCGACGCCAGCGTCGAAATCCCGGTCGGCGCGGCCCATCTCGAAGAAGCCGAGCAGCATCTCGAGATCGCCCTCGGTAACCGGTCGCCGGAACGCCCGGCGCGCCAGGGTCCCGAGAATCTCGCGCGCACACGCCAGCTCGTCCGAACCCGACGCGACCGCATCCGCCGGTGGCCTGCACGAGAAGAGGGTCCTTCGGCTGGGCGTGTCGCCGCGTCCGGTGACGTTGTAGGGTCCGCGCAGCTCGACCCGGAGGACACCCGGGTCGACCGTCTGGTCGCCGGCGTATTCGTAGCTCGTCACGGCATAGTGCGGGCGACGCATTCCCTCGAGCACCGACGCCTGGTCGACAAAGCTGACCGATAGCCGATGCGGTCCGGCGCCCGCGGTGAAGCGCACCTCTTGTCCATCGTCTGCCGCGTTCCGGTAATCGCGACGACGCGTCCGGCCGTTCTCCTTTCCAAGCGGACCACCGACGGCGAGCTCTTCCACAAGCGCGCCATCGAGCCGGACCTCGAGCTGATGCGCGTTGGCCAATCCGCGGATGCGTCCGTCGTAGGTTCGAGACAGGTAGATCTTGACCACGTACTCCCCATCGACAGGGAACGTGTGACCCACCGCCAGCCCGCCCCGCGAGCCGAACGGAAGATCGTCGCTGACGCGCGCGTCCTGTTTCAGATATTTGTCGACCGCGAAGATCTCGGTGGCCGGCGCCAGCGCGGTATCACCGACCGCCAGCCGACTCACCTTCCGGGCGGCCGACAAATAGCGCTCGGTCAGCATCGGAGACACCGACAGCACGTCGGCGATATTGTCGAAGCCATAGCCGGAGTCGTCGGCCGGCAGCAACGACCGCCCATCGATGTCGAGCGCGAGCAGATCGCGAATGGCGTTGGTGTACTCGGCCCGGTTGAGGCGGTGGACCGCCGGACGGCGGCCGGGGTTCGGGTCGGCAACCGCGGCGGCATCAAGCGCGGTCTCGAGGCGCGCGGCAAGACGCTCGTACTCCGGCTCGCTGGGCCGCGGCCGACCGACCGGCGGCATGGCGCGCGAACGCAGCCTCCGCACGACCGTCTCCCAGACCTCGGTTTCCTCGCCAAGCTCGCCGGCACGCTCGAGATCGGCCTGCTGGAGCGTCAGCTCGGCCGTCAAGGTGCGGTCGTTATGGCAGGTCACGCAGTAGCGGTCGAGCAGCGCGCGGTCGGCGCTCGTTGACGTGGCCGTCTGGGCCACACCGGTCCCGGCGCTGCAGCACAGCACGGCGAGACCGAGCCGAAAGATACGTCGACGTTCTGACATGGCCTGGACCCACCCATCACGGCACGACGTCCCTGGCAGGAACGACTGTCCTGAACGGGTACCGGTGCATTATCATGAGGGCTCTTGCAAGGAGTCAAGGCAAGCCGTCGGCGACGCCTGGCAGGATGCAGAGCGCTCTGATGAGTCTCGACCCGACGCAGCTCGTGTTCAGGTTTTTGGCTGTGGTCTTTGTCTGCTGGCTGGGCCCCGGTCGCCGTGGTCCGTTCAACAGCTGAAAATGGGTAGTTTCATGCCGAGTCGCTGCCGATCGTTCGCCGTCGTGCTCGCGACCGGTCTCCTTGTTCAAGCGTTCGCCGGGCCGAGTCTGGCCCAACCAACAACTGACGGCCCCCCGCTGATCGCCGCGGCACGGCTCGCCGATGACGATGCGGTCCGGGCGCTGCTCGCAGACGGCGCCGACGTCAACACCAGATATGGCGACCAAACGACAGCGCTGCACTGGGCCGCGCATCGAGATGCGGCAGAGCTGGTTGCGGTCCTGATTGGGGCCGGCGCCGACGTCAACGCCGCCGACGATCACGGCGTGACCGCGCTGTCGCTGGCGTGTCTGAATGGCAGCCTCCCGATCGTACAGGCACTGCTCGACGGGGGTGCGGACGCGAACGCCGGGCGCGGCAACGGCGAGACCCCGCTGATGACCGCCGCTCGAGTCGGCAACGTCGAAGTCGTCCGCCTGCTACTGGCCGCCGGCGCCGATCCCGACGCCACCGAGGCGACGCTGGGACAGACCGCCCTGATGCAGACAGTGGCGGAGAACCACACCCCGGTCGCGAGGGTGCTGCTCGAAGTCGGCGTGGCGGTCTCGGCCCGTTCGACGAACCGATTCACACCACTACTGTTCGCCGCGCAACAGGGCAACATCGACGCGGCCCGACTTCTGCTCGCGGCTGGTGCAGACGTGAACGAGTCGGCTCCAGACGGCATCGGCGGCAACACGAACGCCCGCACGCGATTCGTCACCGACACCGACGCCGCCGCCCTGCTCGTGGCGATCGACAGTGGTCATGCCGACATGGCCCGGTTTCTGCTCGAACAGGGTGCGGATCCCAACCACAGCGGCGCCGGTCGCACGGCTCTGCACGCGGCCGTCCAGGGAGCGATGCCCGAGGTGGTCGCGGCACTGCTCGAACGCGGCGCGGACCCGAACGCGCGGCTCGAGCGCCGGCTCCCCTTCGTCTCCCGGCGCATCAACCAGGACAACGGCCTGACGCCCTCGAACATCGGCGCGACACCGTTCTTCCTGGCGGCCAGCTTCGGCGACCTGGAGGGCATGCGCCTCTTGCTGGACGGCGGTGCCGACCCACTGCTGCGGGTCAACGACGGCACGACAGCACTCATGGTGGCGGCCGGGGCCGACTACGTGGATGGGGCGGACAAGTACGGACGGCGCTGGTTCGGCGACAACCTGGCGCTGCAGAGATCGGCCCTCGAGACGATCAGGTTTCTGCTGGATCTCGGGCTCGGTGTCAACGACACCAACGACTACGAGCAGACCACGCTACACGCCGCCGTCTACCTCGGTGGCACCCTGCTCGTCCCGTTCCTGGTCGAGCAGGGCGCCGACATCAACGCGATCAACGCGCGCGGTCAGACGCCCTGGATGATCGCCGCCGAGGGGGAATACCGATCCGGCTCCTTCTACACCCAGAAGGAAACGGGTGAGGTGCTCGCCGCGCTCGGTGCCGACACGACCCTGGGCGAAGACCTGGGCAAGGACTTCAGGCGCGTGCTGGAAGCGCGCCAGGAACAACGGTAGCGCGACCTCGCTACCCCGGTAGGCTCGCCAGGAACGCATCGAGCCCGGCTTGCGCCACCACCTCATCCTGATCGGGGCTGCCGGAGCTGCACCCGATGCCAGCGACAATCTGGTCGTCGGCGAACACCGGCAGCCCGCCGGCGACGATCATGAAGCGCCCCTGATTGCTGACGTGGATCCCGAATGCGGGGCCGCCCGGACCACCGACCTCCCCGTAGGCGCGCGTGGATTTGCGCGCGGCCGCCGCCGTGAACGCCTTGCTGATCGCGACGTCGATACTGGTAATTCGCCCGCCGTCCATTCGGTGGAACATCAGCAGGCTGCCGTTGTCGTCGGTGATGGCGATGTCCATGTCGACACCGATCTCGCGCGCCTTGGCTTCGGCGGCGGCCATCATCACGCGAGCGTCGTCGAGTGTGAGCTTCTGTACCGTTCGCATGCGGTTCGCCCTCCCGCGCAAATTATAGTCAGCGCTCGCCCTGCGAGAGCTTCCGCACCAGCTCACCGACACGAACGCGGCCCGGCTCGACTACCTTGGCATTCACACCGCGGAGCTGGAGCCGTCGGCCCAACTTGGAGTTGACGAACTTCATCGCGTCCAGACCGAAGCGCTCCACAAACTGGCCACACCCGGTGTGCGGCTGGTCGGTCAGCTCGATGACGGCGGTGCCGAGCGCGAGTCGGGTGCCGGGCGGCATGTTGTCGGCGCTCAGGTCCAGGTCGACGAACAGCTGATCTCCGGCCAGCGTCCAGCGGTCTCTGGACTGCGCCAGCAGTGCGATGACGCGCGAGTTCATGAGGTTCAGCTGCATGTCAGGATGCGGCGACCCGTCCGCCGTGCGAGTGCTGGCTCGCGTCTGCCAGCTGTCCCCGACGAGGCCTTCACGCAGGCTGAGCTCGGCTTCCTCGAAAACCGTCCGCTCGCCCTTTCCTGGCCGCGCCACGATCAGCTCCAGCACACCCTCGTCTCGCGGCGATCGGGCCACCTCTACCAATCCAGCCTCGATCTCCGCCGTTGTCAGGTGTCTCACAGGCATGCGTCTATCGTTGACTGAGCACGGCATCGAACGCAACAGCGACCTCGCATGAAGACAATGACCAAGACGAAAACGAGGAATAAACCGGAACCACCCGTGGTCTGTGTCTCATGGATGCCACAAACCGGCACAGTCCGGTTGTCGCCAGCGTCTGGCCGTCTCGCGGGGGTCTGATTGACCGCCGCGGAGGAGATACGCGATGTCTCGAGAAGTGACCGACAGACTGGAAACGCTGTTGCAGAACGTCCCGACAGGCCGCCGTTATGTGCTGAAACGCTTGCTCGCCGGAGCCGGTACGCTCGCGCTGCTCCTGCCGTCCACCACCGTGCTGGCGCAGGAACCGGAGGCGCGACGGCGTCCTGGCCCCGGCCAGGGCAACGGCACCGGGAAAGGGCGCGGACGAGGCAAGGGTGACGGCACCGGCAAGGGTGGCAGCGGCAAGGGCAAAGGTGGAAAAGGCAAGGGCAAGGGTGGCAGAGGCCAGGGCAAGGGTGGTAGCGGCAGGGGCAAGGGCACTCCGCCAGCCGCCTAGGACAAGCCGGACTCGGGATGTCCACTCGGGTGTCCCGGGTCCACCCCATCTCGCCATGGCAACCCACGGCCTGCTTCGACTGAGTCCCTCGGTGCTGCTGTCAACCACCACGGACAGCTACGTCGCGTATGACGTCCGGCGTGAACGTCTCTTCCGGTTGAACCCCACCGCCGCGCTCATTGTCGAACTGTGCGACGGCACCCGCGACCTCCCTGGGCTGCAGGCCGACTTCGTGCCGCTGGTTCCGCTTTTCGGTGCCGACTGGCAGGGGTGTCTGGATTGGATCGAATCGGCGATCCGTGACCGGATCATTGACGACACTCCGCCCGACCCTACCGCTGACGCGCCTCCAACCGCGGTCGAGCTCTCGGCACAGGCCGACAGCCTCCAGCATCGCGACCGTGTCCTCGCCGCCTTTGTCTGCCAACGGCGCGCGGCGGAGCTGGCGCCGGACGACCCCGATATGTGGCTCCGGCTCGGAGAGCTAGCCCACATTATCGGCCAGCGTAACGAGGCGCGGAGCGCCTACCAGCGCTACCTTTCACAGTGCCCCGACGACGCGGAGATCGCGCATCTGTTGACGGCGCTCGCCGATACCGCACCTCCGCCACGGGTCTCCGACCGATGCATCGAACAGCTCTACAGCCGGTTCGCCACTTTCTACGATGAGAACATGACCGGCGAGCTGGACTACTGCGCCCCCGACAAACTCCACGAGGCGACGGTGACGGCGCTGGGACATCGCGCAGGGCTCGACGTACTGGACCTTGGATGCGGCACCGGGCTGGGCGGCGCGCTATGGCGAGCAAGGGCGGCGCATCTCGTGGGAGTCGACCTATCGGCCGAGATGATCGCCCGCGCGCGGACGCGCGCGATCTACGACCGGCTCGAGACCGCCGAGATTACACAGTGGCTCGCCCAGACCACGTCCGACCTGTTCGACCTCGTCTTGGCGTGCGACACCCTCATCTACTTTGGCGATCTTGCGCTGGTCGTGGAGCCGGCCGCCACGAAGCTCAGACCGGGCGGACTGCTGGGATTCACCGTCGAACGGGGCGATACGGATCCCTTCCGGCTCTCGGACTCCGGTCGTTTCACGCATCATCCCAACCACGTGTCCAGCGTCGCGGCGAACACCGGACTGACCCTGCTCAGCCTGGACGAGACCACCGTCCGTTACGAATACGGGGAACCGGTGGCCGGCCTGATTGCGGTCTGTCAGGGGTAGGGAGAGACTCTCTAGAAGTCAGGAGTCAGAAGGCAGAAGAACAGGAGGAGGCCGGAGGGCTTCCCGACATGTGCTTCGCCGTAAACACAGGGCCGCTCGACTCGTGGTAGCATGCGACATTATGCATCTACAGACTCGGCGAGCCGCCCTGACCGGGGTGCTGGCGNCCTTGGTGCTCGGTTTCCCATCACAGGCCATGCAGTCCAGGACACCGATCGAAGTAGACTCGCTTGGCCCGCAGGTCGGCGAGCGCGTACCCGAGTTCAGTCTGCCCGACCAGAACGGCCGCATTCGGACCCGCGACTCGATCCTGGGGCCGAACGGCGCGATTCTGCTGTTCCATCGCTCGGCCGATTGGTGACCGTATTGCAAAGCGCAGCTCGTGGANCTGCAAGGCCGTTTGGAGGAGCTGCGGGCACAGGGGCTCGGTGTCGCGGCAATTAGTTACGACTCGGAAGCGGTGCTGGCCGACTTCAGCCAGCGGCGCGGCATCACGTTCCCGCTCCTGTCTGATGACGACTCGGCGGTGATTACCGAGTTCGGCATCCTGAACACCGTCGCCGCGGAGGGTGTTGGTGCGAACCGGGACGACCCGGACGTCGTCGCCGACGTCGCGAAATACGTCTCGGTCTTTGGCGCCAACCCGATGATCGTCGGCACGCCCTACCCTGGCACCTTCATGCTCGACTCGGGGGGGCGCGTCACCTCGCGGTTCTTCGAAGAGTTCTACCGCGAGCGGAACACGACAGCGAACGTGATGCTGAAGCTCGGTGCCGGGCTGTCGCCCATTGCGGCGATCGAAGGCTCGACCGCGCATCTGAAACTGACCGCATACGCGAGCGACCCGAACGTCACCGTCGGCACCCGGTTCTCGGTAGCCGTCGACGTCGAACCCAACCCCGACATCCATGTCTACGCACCGGGCGCCGAGGCGATGGGCTACCGGGTCATTGCGTTCAACCTGAACCCGGTCCCGCACCTGCGTTTCGAACCGGTCGAGTTCCCCGCGTCGGAGATCTACCACTTCGAGCCGCTCGACGAGCGCGTCCCGGTGTATCAGCAGCCGTTCACGCTGATGCAGGAGGCGGTTGTCTCGGGAGCCCCGGACGCCGAGGAGGCGCTGGCCCAGCTCGACGCGCTGACACTGACCGGCACGCTCGACTACCAGGCCTGCGACGATACCCTCTGCTTCGACCCGGTTTCGGTGCCCCTCACGTTCACGCTCGACCTCGAGCTGCTCGACCGGCAGCGGGCGAACCGCTAAACCTGGAGCTTGCATGGGTTGATTCTGTGGCGCAGGCCTTCAGGCCTGCGAGGCAAGGCGAAAGCCTTGCCTCGCCGATATCGACACAGTCGAGCCACTGAATAGCTACGCGAAGCCGCCCAGATCACCGCCCGATCGCCGACTGCTCTGCCAGCCTGATCGTCTCCTCGCCGTCCTCGGCCAGGATGTAGCCAGCCGCCCTAAGTCACAGAAGCCTAGCGATCTTGTTCGGTCTTCTGGTTTCTGACGTTCATCCACAAAAGGGAGAATATGTTCATTAACTATTCGAACAGGTCCGTGGACCTGTGTGACACATCTGGGAGTCTCTGTGCCAAATATTGACACCCTGGGCATAATCTGCACAGAATCGGCTAACTCATCCGTTTCCGCAGACTTGCCAAGCTTATCGGCGCTCGACCGCGCGTCTCTGAAAGAGGAAATCGTGCCGGGTCCACGGCGTTCTCGTCTCGAGCTACTCCGATCAGAATCTGTCGGTGGAGACGCTGCAAGCACGCTCGATCCGGCCAAGCTCACCGCCTACCGTAACGCCTTCGACCTGCTGCCGGCTCAAGAGCAGCACGCCTGTCTCGCCCGCCTGAATCGGGGCAACTCCTACGAGCAGATCGCCCTGGACCTCGGCAAAGCTTCCGCCACAGAGGCCCGAGTAACCGTGAGCCGGGCGATGGACCGCCTCCTGCGTGACGTGTTCGGCGGCACGGCGCATCGAAGCGAGCGCCTTGCTGACCTTCTCGGAAACGATGACCCGCCGACCGGTACCCGGTCTGCCGATGGTGCTCCCGTCGACATGACGCCGGAAGAAGAAGCAGTCCTGCGCGAGTTGCTCGTGCTTGCGAAGACGGAGCCGGTAGTCGCAAAGTGGGGCAAGTTCACCGATCTGCAAGAGGTTGGCAAGGGCGGTTTCGGCACCGTCTACAGCGCGCTGGACCCTGTGCTGCAGACCCGCGTGGCGCTCAAGCTCTATCACCCAACTCGGTCGCAGCGACCAACAGAAGAGCTGCTGGGCGAAGCGCGAAAACTGGCCCGCGTGCGGCACCCCAACGTAGTGGTTGTGCATGGAGCCGACGAGATCGATGGCCGCATCGGTGTCTGGATGGAGCTCGTCGAGGGCGAGACGCTCTGGGACGAAATTCGCTACGGTTCGCCCCTCGATGCGGAGGCCGCGGCGGATGTAGGAATCGCGCTCTGCGGCGCGCTCGAAGCGGTGCACGCCGCCGGTATCGTCCACGGCGACATCAAAGCACAGAACGTCGTGCGCGGAAAGGACGGACGGATCGTCCTCATGGATTTCGGCGCGGCGCGGTTCCAGGACCCGAGCGCGGCTGAGACCGACGAGAAGCGAGTCGGAACCCCGGCCTACATGGCGCCGGAGCTGTTCAAGCTCCGCGACGACCGGCTCGTCGAGCCGACCTTCCAAAGCGACGTCTATGCCGTCGGCGTGCTGCTGTTCTACCTGGTGACCGGGAAGTTTCCAGTGCAGGGCGACTCGGCCGAGGAGATCCACCGTGCCCACGACCGGGGCGAGCGGATGTTGACCTTGCAGCAAGTCAGACCGGAGCTGCCAGAGTCGTTCGCCCTCGTGGTAGAGCGGGCGCTGGCTCGAAACCCGGACCAACGATGGCTAAGCGTCGCAGAAATGGGCCCCGAGCTGGTGGCGACGCAACCGGATACAGTGCCGGCCATCAAATTGAGAATGGTACTGCGAACCGCGGCTGTGCTGGGTGGCGCCGTCTTGGCAACGACGGCACTCGGGTTCGTCTCGGCCAGAGGATTCGAGACGTACGTCCGGGTCGATCCTGACTTTGCAGCAAGTCCAGGCGATTACCCGTTAATGGGGTTGCAGACACTCGTCCCCTTCATCGCCAATTGGATTATTTGCGGAACTCGTCCGTGTAGCGCTGCTGTCCCATCTCCACACTCCTGATTGCTGCCTCATTTTAGTCAGCAGGAGTGTCTACGAAAGTCTGGGAAGTCCAAGACCGAGCTGTTCGTCGAGGCGATCATCCGCGAGGACCGGAGCGTGCTCGACCTGCTCGACGCGCCGTTCACGTTCCTCAACGGTCCGCTGGCGCACCACTACGGGATCGCTGGCATCGACGGTGAACAGTTCCAGCGCGTGGCGCTCGACGGCGCGCAACGCAGCGGCCTGCTGACACAGGCCGCTATCTTGACCGTGTCGTCCTATCCGACCCGCACGTCGCCGGTGCTCCGCGGCAAGTGGGTGCTCCAGAACCTGCTCGGGACACCACCGCCCGACCCGCCCGAGGGCGTGCCGCCGCTCGACGTTGCGGCCGTCGGGACAACCGTGTCGCTCCGGGCCCAGCTGGAACAGCATCGCGCGAACGCCACGTGCGCCGTCTGCCACGACCAGATCGACCCGCTCGGGTTCGGGCTCGAGCGCTACGACGCCGTCGGCGCCTGGCGCACGCACGACGGCTCGTTCCCGATCGACGACTCCGGCACGTTGCCGGACGGCACGACGTTTCGGGGCTCACAAGAGCTGAAGGCGATTCTGCGGACACGGGCCGATCAGTTCACCAGAAACCTGGCCGAGAAGCTGCTGACCTACGCCCTGGGACGCGGTCTCGAGACCTACGATCGGAGTGCCGTCGAGACTCTCCAGAGCCAGGCGGCAGCCGACGACCATCGGTTCTCCAGCCTGGTGCTGGGCGTGGTCCACAGCGAGCCGTTCCGTTTGCGCCGCGGGGAGGAGCCAACACCATGAGCTCAAACAGACGACTACCGAGACGCGCGGTGTTCCGAGGGCTCGGCGCCACCGTGGCCCTGCCGTTTCTGGATGCGATGGTGCCAGCGTTCGCGCACGCCGCGCAGGTGCGGGCAGCCTCTCCGACACGGATGGCGTTCGTCTACGTGCCGAACGGCATCATCATGGACCACTGGACGCCCGGTAATGCCGCGGTGACCGGGCCACTGCCACAAGCGCTGCCACGCATCCTGCAACCGGTCGCCGCGTTTCGCGACCAGTTCTCGATCTTGTCCGGTCTGACCCACAACGGCGGCCGAGCCCTGGGGGACGGTCCCGGAGACCACGCTCGCGCCGGCGCGAGCTATCTGACCGGGGTGCACCCGAAGAAGACATCTGGCGCCGACATTCAAGCCGGGGTCTCCATCGACCAGGTCGCGGCCGAGCGCCTCGGCAGCCAGACCCGTCTGCCGTCGCTCGAGCTCGGCTGCGACGAAGGGCTGTTCGGCGGAAACTGCGACAGCGGCTACAGCTGCAGCTACAGCAACACGATCTCCTGGCGGACCCCGTCGGCGCCGATGCCACAGGAGACGAGCCCGCGCGCGGTGTT
>PBRZ01000094.1 GCA_002726085.1 Acidobacteriota bacterium | reverse complement strand
CGAGTATCTGCATGACCAGGTCGCGGTGCTGCTTGGTGGCCGGATCGCCGAAGAGATCACCAACACGACGGTGACGACCGGTGCGGGCAACGATCTCGACCGAGTCACCGACCTCGCCCACAAAATGGTTTGCGAGTGGGGCATGAGCGAGGCCGTCGGGCCGGTGACCTTCGGCAAGAAGGAGGAGCAGGTCTTCTTGGGGCGTGACTTCACGCAGCACAAGGACCACAGCGAGGAAACCGCGAACAGGATCGACCAGGAGATCAAGCGGATCGTCACCGACAACTACGACCGCGCCCGCACCATTCTCAAGGAGAAGAAGAGCGAGCTCCTGCAGGTCGCCGAGGAGTTGCTGACCCGCGAGGTGCTCACTGGCAAGCAGGTTACGCGGATCGTCTCGGGTCTGCCGCTGGAGGAGGCTGTGCCGGTCCAGGCGGTGCCGGTCGCGTCGGACCAGCCCATCAGCCCGGAGACGGAGCGACCGCCGGTCGTGCCGTCGCTCGGCAAGCCATTGCCTCAGGCATAGTGGTCCCATCCAGGCCGGACCAGAGGACGGCGAAGCCCCCCGGCTTCTCCCGTCTCCTGCCTCCTGACTCCTGCCTCCATTGGGGTGGTCTCTAGGGACCCGTCATGTCTTCTCGACGTCACTACACGGTGCCGCTGCCGGCGATGGCCCCGCTCCACCTCGGCGGCCGGACGCTGGTGATGGGGATCGTCAACGTGACCCCGGACTCGTTCTCCGATGCCGGGCTGTGCCTGGACCCGAGTCGCGCCCTGGAGCACGCGCAGCACATGGAGGCCGACGGCGCCGATCTGCTGGACATCGGGGGCGAGTCGACCCGGCCCGGAGCCTCCGCGGTGTCGGTCGAGGAAGAGCTCGCGCGCGTGGTGCCGGTGCTCGACCAGCTAATGGGGCGAGTGCGGGTGCCGGTGTCGATCGACACCTACAAAGCCGAGGTCGCGCGTGTTGCGCTCGATCATGGCGCGGTGATCGTCAACGACGTATCGGGGCTGCTCTACGAGCCCGCGCTGGCACCGGTGGTGGCAGCGCGTGGCGCTGCGCTGGTCCTGATGCACAATCGGGGACGAGCGCGCAATATGTACCGTGAGGCCGAGTATGACGATGTCGGCGTAGAGGTGGCCGCTGAGCTCGGTGGTCGGATCGACGCGGCGATAGACGCCGGCGTCGACCGTTCCCGGATCATCATCGATCCCGGTCTCGGGTTCGCCAAGCGTGCTGAACACACCTACGCGGCACTGGCGGCCCTTGACCGCCTGGCGCCGCTGGACCGCCCGATGCTGGTCGGTCCCTCGCGAAAGTCGTTCTTGGTCGAGGATGGCGGTGGCGGCGCGGACGACCGCGAGTGGAGAACTGCGGCCGCCGTCACGGCAGCGGTCCTGGGTGGCGCGCACATCGTACGCGTGCATCGGGTGCGCGAGATGGCGCAGGTGGTGAAGGTGGCGGATCGAATCCGGGCGAATGGGACCGCGCCGAGTGGCTCGCAGGAGGCAGGACACGCGCAATGATTGAGAGTCTGACCAGCGTGGTGCGGCTGAACCGGGTCGGATGGTGGGACCTGCTCGATATCGCGATTGTCTCACTGCTGATCTACGAGCTTTTGAAGCTGGTCCGTCGCACGCACGCGGTACAGATTCTCATTGGTGGCGGTGTGATCGTCGTGCTGTACTACGCGTCGCAGTTCACTCCGCTGCAGACGCTCGACTGGTTGATCCGCGACATGTTCGGCTACATCGTCTTCGCAGCGATCGTGCTGTTCCAGTCGGATATCCGGCGCGCCCTCGTGCATTTCGGGCGGGCGCCGTTTTTTCGTTATCTCAATCGTCCGGAGACGACCGACGAGACGATCGAGGAAATCGTCGTAGCCTTGCGGATGTTGGCCGAGCAGCGCGTGGGTGCCATCATTGCGATCGAACGAGAGATCGGGCTGCGCAACTATGTCGAGAGTGGCATTCCGCTGGATGCGGCCGTCAGCTACGACCTGCTGGTCAGTGTCTTCCGCCCGGGTGCGCCGATGCACGATGGCGCGGTCGTCATCCAGCAGGATCGGGTCGCCGCCGCCGCCTGTTTTCTCCCGCTGACGGTCAATCCCCGAGTCAGCAGAGATCTGGGCACACGTCACCGCGCGGCCATCGGGTTGAGCGAGGAAACCGATGCGGTTGCGCTCGTGGTCTCGGAAGAGACCGGCCGTCTCTCATTGGTGCTCGACGGACAGATAGAGCAGGATCTCGAGCTGGAACGGCTACGCTATCGGCTCGAGGCGCTGATGTTGCACCGTGCACGACTGAAGCCTCGTGAGGAGGCGAGACCGCTCGACGCATGATGGCGCTTCCATTTTTTCGGGACCTCGGGCTGAAGGTGTTCGCGATCGCGTTGGCCGTGCTGCTCTGGCTGACGGTCGCCGGGGAGCCGATCTCGGAGCGGGGTCTGCAGATTCCGCTGGAATTCGAGAATCTGTCGGACTCGGTGGAGATCCTGGGGGATTTGCCGGAGACGGTGGAAGTCCGGTTGCGCGGCTCGTCGGCGGTGCTGCGGCGTCTCGAGGCGGGTGAAGTGGCGGCGATCATCGACCTGGGCGCTGAGCGTCCAGGAACGCGGCTGTTCGATATGGCGGCTGGCCGCATCCGTGCGCCGCTCGGTGTCGAGGTCACCCAGGTGATCCCGTCGACAGTGACGTTGACGCTCGAGGTGGAAGGGGCGCCCCGCATGGTGCCGGTCTTTCCGGCGGTGAAAGGGGAGCCGGCCCCCGGGTTCGTCGTCGCCCGGATCGTCGCCGATCCTGCGACCGTGGCGGTCGTCGGCCCGCTGAGCCGGTTACGGCAGCTGACCGAAGCGATTACCGAGCCAATCGACGTGACGAACCTGGCGGTGCCGGTCGAGCAAGTGGTCACGGTCGGTGTGGAGGACCCGAATCTGCGGCTCGAGACGCCACGCGCCGCGCGGGTCACGGTGGAGATCGTTCGAGCGCCCGTGGAGCGCACGCTGGTTGAGGTGCCGGTGCGTGTGCGCAACGTGGCGTCCGGTGTGTCTGTCACGGTCACACCAGCGTCTGTCACCGTCACCGTGCATGGCNCCCCAGACCAGATGCGCGGGCTCGACAACAACGCGGTCGGCGCCTTTGTCGATCTTGCCGGTTTGGGGGTCGGCACCTACAATCAGTCGGTGACAGTCGAGGCCCACCGCGCGTTTGAAGTCACCCAGGTCGAGCCGCAAACGGTGCAGGTCGGGCTTCGGTGAACCTCTCCTCCGCCAGATTGTTCGGGACTGATGGCGTTCGGGGCACGCCCGGCGAGTTTCCACTCGACAAGCGCACCCTTGCACGGCTTGGTGCGTCGATCGCCAGGACCTGCAGACGTCCGGATGGCTCCCTGCGCGTGCTCATCGGTCGCGACACGCGCGAGTCGGGTGAGTGGATCACCGGCCAGTTGGCGCGCGGATTGGCGACCGAGGCGGCGAGCATCACAAATGGCGGCCTCCTGTCGACACCGGCAATCGCCTTTCTCACCCGTGACGGCGGGTTCGATGCCGGCATCGTCGTCTCTGCCTCGCACAATCCATTTCAGGATAACGGGGTCAAGGTCATTACCGGAAGCGGCGAGAAGGCGGACGATGGCCTCGAGACGCGGATCGCGGCGCTGGTCGCCGACCAGACCTGGGTGGTGCCGGATTCGCCGGTTCCGTCGCCCAAGACCGTCGCGTGCGGCGAGCCCTACATCGTGCACACCAGTCGGCTGTTTGACGGCGTGCAGGCACCAGCGGACCTGGGCATCGCCGTCGACTGCGCACACGGTGCCACCAGCCAGATCGCGCCGGCCGTGTTGCGTCGGCTGGGGATGGATCCGATCGTGCTGCACGATGCGCCGGATGGTCGGAACATCAATCTCGACTGCGGCTCCACACACCCCGAGCGGTTGGCGCGGGCGGTGGTCGAGCGGGGATGCCGGCTGGGAGCCGCCTTCGACGGTGATGGCGACCGGGTGGTATTTGTTGACCATCGCGGCGCGGTGGTCAATGGCGATGCGGTGTTGCTGATCGGGGCCCGCTGGCTGGCAGCGGAGGGGCGGCTGCCTCAACGCGCGGTGGTGGCGACTGTGATGAGCAATATCGGGCTCGAGCACGCCCTGCGCGCCGATGGCATTACCGTCCACCGGTGTTCGGTGGGGGACCGGCTGGTGTGGGCAGAGATGACCCGGCGCGGCCTCGCGCTCGGTGGCGAGCAGTCTGGGCACATCATCTTCGCCGACCACCTGGCGACCGGAGACGGGCTGGCCACCGCCTTGATAGTTGCGCGGGCGGTCATCGAGACCGGACGGGATCTGGCCGACNTGGCTGCTGACCTGGTGCCGTTGCCCCAGGTGCTGGTGAACGTGCGGGTGCGACGGCGGACTGCGCTGGCGGAGCTCCCGGAGGTGTCACAGCTCATCGAGAGGGCCGAGCGCGATCTCGAGGGGGAGGGTCGAGTACTCGTCCGCTACTCGGGAACAGAGCCGCTTGTGCGGATCATGGTAGAAGGACCTGATCAGGCAGCGATCGAGGGTCTCGCCGAGACGATTGAGCAACGCGTGCGGGCAGAGCTCGGGTAGGACGAATGCTCTAGAAGTCGGGAGACAGGAGGCAGGAGACAGGAGAAAGCCTGTGGGCTTCGCCACCACTTCTAATGTCTGACCGTGATGGAGGGATCATGCGGCTGGGTGTCAACATCGACCACGTGGCGACTATCCGACAAGCGCGCCGCGCGCGCGAACCGGAGCCGGTGACGGCGGCGGCACTGGCAGAGTTGGCCGGCGCCGACGGCATCACCATACATCTACGCGGTGATCGGCGGCACATCCAGGACCGCGACCTGCGGCTCCTCTGTGAGATGGTGTCGACCCGACTCAACGTGGAGATGGCGGCGACCGACGCGATGGTCGCGATTGCCACCGAGCTGACACCGGACCAGGTCACATTGGTTCCGGAGCATCCCAACGAGGTGACCACGACCGGTGGGCTCGATATCGGGCGGCACCAGACGGTGATCGCCGATGTCGTGAGTCGGCTCCAGACGGCGGACATCGCTGCCAGCCTGTTCATCGACGCGGCGCCCGACCAGATCGCCTTGGCACGTACGNCGGGCGCTACCGCGGTCGAAATAAACACGGGTCCTTACGCCGACGCCAACCCCGAAGGCCGAACGGTGGAGCTCGCGCGGGTTCAGCAGGCGGCTCGCAAGGCCCACGAGGAGGGGCTCGAGGTGCTGGGCGGTCACGGGTTGACCTACACCAACGTCAAGCCGGTCGCCGCCATTCCGGAGATCGTCGAGCTGAACATCGGTCACAGCATCGTCTCCCGCGCGGTGCTGGTTGGTCTCGAACGCGCGGTTCGGGAGATGATCGCCCTACTTGGTTGATGCCGCCGGTGTGCCCCGCTGGACGCTGTTCCGGCAGCGTTGCTATGATCGGCACGAAGGGACTCGACACGTCTGATGAATCGTACTGAGACCATCCCACTCCTCGCCTCGCTAGTGCTCGCCGCCGGTCTGATGGGCTGGATTGTGTGGAGCCAGCGGCCGGCGGAGCCGGTTGAGGCGATCGCGTCGTCGTCGTCCCCGCTCCCCCCCGCCCCGGTCCCGCCGGCGCCCGAGCCGCCGCCGCTCGATGAGACGCGGGCGGCCCAGTTGCGTGAGACCGCCGAGGGTGCGCCGGACGACGTCCAGGTGCGCGTCGATCTCGGCAACCTCTATTTCAACTCGCAACAGTTCGAGGATGCGATCCCGTGGTTCGAGGAGGCACTCACGCTCGACCCGAAGGCGGTCGACGTCAGCACCGATCTCGCCGTGGCCTACTTCTACCTCGACGACACCGAACGCGCGTTGGCCCAGCTCGCCCGGTCCCTCGAGGTCGACCCGGCGCATGCCAAGACGATCTTGAGCCTCGGCATCGTGCGCGCCTTTGGTAATCAGGACCTCGATGGCGCGTTCGAGGCCTGGGAAGAGGTTCTACGCGTTGCTCCTGGCAGCCCTGAGGCATTGGCCGCTGCCGACGCCATGGAACGCCTTCGCGCCGCGCACTAGCGGCACGATCGCGCATTGCCTGCCGCTATCTCATGGTATTTGGCTGGCTCATCCGGTTCCTGGTCGTGATGCTGCTGGTGCGGCTCGTCTGGAAGTTTCTCGGCGGTCTCGTTCAAGGAGCAGCCAGCCGGCCGCAGGTGCCTCCCGCAGAGGGGGTCAGGTTGGTCCGTGACCCGGTGTGCGGCACCTACATCGACCAGTCGCGTGCCCTGACCACGCGTCGTCGGGGCGAGGTGCACCATTTCTGCTCGGAAGACTGTCGCGCGGCGTTTCAGCAGGGGAAGCGAGCACCGAGCGTCTGATTCGGGTCAGTAGATGCAGACTGAAGAGCGGCTCAGGGCCGACATCGTCGAAGTCGGGCGTCGGCTGCACGAGCGCGGCTTTGTCGCGTCGAACGACGGGAACATCAGTGTCCGCCTCGAAGGCGACCGGCTACTGACGACGCCGACCGGCGTGTCGAAGGGCTTCATGACGCCGGACATGATGGTCACGACCGACCTCGCCGGGGGCAAGCTCACCGGTGAGCGCGAGCCGTCGTCCGAGATCCTCATGCACCTGGCGGTCTACGAGAACCGGCCGGAGATCAAGGCCGTCGTGCACGCGCACCCGCCGACCGCGACCGGGTTTGCCGTCGCTGGGATTCCGCTCGATCGCGCGGTGCTGGCGGAGGTGGTCACCACGCTGGGCAGCATTCCGATCGCCGATTACGGCACCCCCTCCACCAGCGAGCTGGCCGATGCCGTGCGGCAGTACATCCGCGCGCACGACGGGTTGTTGCTCGCCAATCATGGCGCCCTGACGGTTGCGGATGAGCTGTTTGCGGCCTACTACAAGATGGAAACGGTGGAGCACTTCGCACGGATCAGCCTCGTGGCCAGACAGTTGGGCCGAGAGCGGCTTCTATCGCGAGAAGAGGTGAACCGGCTGCAGGACCTTCGGGATCGCTACGGCATCGCGGCACCGGCGCCGATCTGCCCGACGGACCCGGAAAACGGCCCCGACCTCAGTTGCCAAACGCTCGAGGCGCCGGCGCAGCCTGGCGAGCAGGTGGTCGACACGCAGGCGGTCGATTCCAGTCGGGCCGGAACGCGGGACGCCAGTGATGAATCCCATGGCGGTTCCGGTCGTCAGCCATTGGACCTTGGTTCCGGGTTGCTAGGTTCGGATGAGGAAATTCGATTAACATACCGCGAGCTGACGGCACTGATCGCAGATGCCGTGAAGCAGTTGCAGTAGTTGGAGGCATGGAATGGGCGAGGCGCTGGGAATGGTGGAGACCAAGGGACTCGTCGCGATGATCGAAGCATCGGACGCCATGGTCAAGGCCGCCAAGGTGACTCTGGTCGGCTGGGAAAAGATCGGCGCGGGCCTCGTGACCACGATCGTGCGGGGAGACGTGGCGGCCGTGAAGGCGGCCACCGACGCCGGCGCCGCTGCCGCGCGTCGTGTCGGCGAGCTCGTGGCGGTGCACGTAATCCCGCGACCCCACGCCAACGTCGAAGACGCCCTGCCGATCGGCAAGAGCACGGGTAAGTAGCGTGCCCGACAGGCCGCCGTCGCACCACGCGAGGGCGCCGTCTTCGTGTGACACGTTCCTATCTAGACGTCATGATCCTCGCAAAGGTGGTAGGCACCGTCGTCGCGACCCGCAAGGACGACCGGCTGGTCGGGAGCAAGCTGTTGCTCGTGCAGCCGGTGTCGCCCGATGGTGAAGCGCATGGGGCCTCGCTGGTGGCGGTCGACACGGTTGACGCAGGTGCCGCCGAAACGGTGCTGGTGGTCAGCGGCAGCTCGGCGCGAATGGCCGCTGGGCTCACCGACCGTCCGATCGACGCGGCGATTGTCGGTATCGTCGACGCGGTCGATACCGATGACGCGGCCTGACCGCTGAGTCCTCCAGGTAGCACGCATCGATGCAGCTCGCACGGGTGATCGGCAACGTCGTTTCGACCGCGAAGGACCCCGGTCTGGCCGGATGCACGCTACTCGTGCTGCAGCCGCTGTCCGCGGCGCGCGAGAAGGTGGGAGCGCCGCTGGTGGCGGTCGATTCAGTCGGAGCCGGCGCTGGCGAAGACGTGTTCTTCGTTCGCGGCCGAGAGGCAGCCTTCCCGTTTCACCCTCGAGTGGTTCCGACCGACGCGAGCGTCACCGGCATCTGCGACCACTGGAGCACCGAGGCTGTCGCGACCACGCCGTCACGCCGCGCCTCACGTCGTCGTTCCACCGGGGGGTAGCCGGGAGATGCGGATCGCCAGGGTCATCGGCTCCGTCGTGGCGACAAAGAAGGACCGTACTCTCGAGGGGGCGAAGCTGCTGTTGACGCAGCCGGTGGACCGTGACGGCCGACCGATGGGTGCGACCCAGCTGGCGGTCGACGCCGTTGGCGCCGGCGTCGGCGAACTGGTGCTGCTCGTCCTCGAGGGGCGGGCCGCCGGCGCCGCCCTCGGTCGTCGCGCGGCCCCGGTGGATGCCGCGCTCGTCGGCATCGTCGACCCCAACGGGTTGGTCGACTGACCCCCCACGGCTCCGTCCGAGTGGTCCCGGTCAAAAATACGGTCACGCATCGAGGGCCGACTCGACGGATGCCGCACACAGCTCGCGGTAGGCGCGAGGAGGGAGCAGACCGGCAGCAGTCGACCCCGCTGAGCCGAAGCCCAGCGCCGCGCCTGGTGGGATGCATCGGCGGCCGAATGCGACCGTATTTATGACCGGGGCCACTAAGCCGTCCGTGCTCGTCACACGGCGGATGCCGTCTGCCGTGCTCGCCCAGCTCGAAGTCGTCTGCGACATCGACCTGCACGACCACTCTGACGCGCTGTCGCACGACGCGCTATGCGCGCGTGTGGGTGGGAAGCAGGGCCTCATCTGCATGTTCAACGATCGGATCGAAGAGTCGGCGATCGCCGCCGGGGACCAGCTGAAGGTGGTCGCGACCGTCGCGGTCGGATTCGACAACATCGATGTCGCGGCCGCCGCGTCGCGGGGGGTCGTGGTTCCCTTGCGCGCCCTGGGCGTCGGGTGCTGGGGTCGGGTGGGGCTGGGTGCTCCCTTCGCCGGGACGCCGGGTCGCCGGGTCGGGTGTGCTCCCCCCTTCGCCGGGGCGCGCTGGG
>PBRZ01000093.1 GCA_002726085.1 Acidobacteriota bacterium | reverse complement strand
GGCAGACCGATTAAGCCGGCATCAGCGATCAGTTTCAGTTGCAGCCACAGCCATTTTTCTTCACCGGGCCAACCATCATCGGCACGGCGCGGCGCTTGATTGGTGGCTGATTTAAAATACGCATTACCGAAGCCGCCGTCACCGCCTTTGGCGAGGATTACTTTCTCACCTGGTTCGGTGAGATCAGCAATCATGTCGTCCTGGTTTTCGTCGAAGATTTGGGTGCCGACAGGTACTTTTAGGATAATATCATCTGAAGCTTTACCGTTTTTATTGCAGCCTTGACCGTGATCGCCACGACGCGCTTTGAAATGCTGCTGGTATCGGAAATCGATTAACGTGTTGAGATTGGCAACGCATTCGGCAATGACATTACCGCCGCGTCCGCCATCGCCGCCGTCGGGTCCACCGAATTCAACATATTTTTCACGCCGAAACCCGACGCAACCAGCACCGCCGTCGCCGCTTTTAACGAAAATCTTTTGTTGGTCGAGGAACTTCACAATTTTTCCTTAAACCTATTGGGTTAAATTAGCCTTACTTTGAACTAGGCACTAAAAAAGGGGAATGGACAGCCATTCCCCTTATAAAATTTGGATTGGCTGTTTTAAATGTTAGGACAGCGGGTCCACACCAACAAAGGTTTTGCCAGCGCTGGTTTTCCAGAACTTCACTTTACCTTCGGTGAGGGCAAAAATTGTGTGGTCTTTACCGATGCCAACATTTTTGCCGGGATGCCATTTAGTACCCCGTTGACGAATGATGATGTTGCCAGCAACCACTGCTTCGCCACCGTATTTTTTGACGCCAAGACGACGACCGGCTGAATCACGTCCATTGCGGGATGAGCCGCCTGCTTTTTTATGTGCCATGACTAATTCTCCTTAATCGTCTTTTTTCTTCGCGGCAGTTTTTTTCTTCGGCGCTGCTTTTTTTTTGGTCACGGTAGCTTTCTTCTTCACCGCCGCCGCTTTTTTCTTCGCTGGCGCCTTTGCTTTGACCTTAGGTTTTTCCTCGGTCTTAGTGTCCGCTTTTGGCGCAGCATCTT
The DNA here is from genome assembly GCA_002726085.1 of Acidobacteriota bacterium. Taxonomy (GTDB): domain Bacteria; phylum Acidobacteriota; class Vicinamibacteria; order Vicinamibacterales; family UBA8438; genus NP936. The sequence continues at coordinate 10,480 of PBRZ01000093.1, read as the reverse complement.
TCTTCGCTGACGCTTTGGCTTTGACCTTAGGTTTTTCCTCGGTCTTAGCTTTAGCGGTAGGCTTTTTCTCGGCTTTAGTGTCCGCTTTTGGAGCAGCGTCTTTCTTAACAGCCGCTTTCACTGCACCTTTACCATTGATGTCCAGCACCCGCAAAACTGTCTGGTCCTGACGATGACCTTTGGTGCGTTTGTAACCCTGGCGGCGCTTTTTCTTAAAGACGATAATTTTATCGCTGCGCGACTGATCAACGACTTCGCAGTTAACCGCAGTGCTGGTAAGCAGGGGCGCACCCAATTCCGGGTCTTTACCGTCTTCTCCGACCATCAGCACTTGGTCCAGTTTAACTTTGGCGCCGGCATCGCCCAAAAGCTTCTCAACAACGATAACGTCGCCTGGTGAAACTCGATATTGCTTACCGCCGGTCTTTACGACTGCGTACATTGTTCTCTTTTTCACTTGAGTAATATTACCGTACAAAAACAGGGCACCAACAAGGAGCCCCTACGGAAGGCGCGGAAATTACCGGCCTGAGAGCAAATTGTCAATGGGTTATAGCAGAAATTGGAGAGATTACTGACAAAATTGATTTAGATCATATGTTGGGGACAAAACCATGTTAGAAAAGTTTTAAAATAACCAAAAAACAAGAGGATTTTGCTGTAATCAGCAAAGTAAGGGCTGAATCCGCGCTATGCCACGAACTATTTTTGAACTGCCAAACGATTTATTAATCGGCCATATGCTGATTGACAATGATCATGCAAAACTCGTGCGCCTCATAAATGATACCGGGAAGGTATTACAAAAAAAGCAATATCAAGAATCGACCTGTCTTATCATGGAATTTATTGATGGTATGAAGCATCATTTTGTTACTGAAGAAGCTATTCTTCAGGAAACTAACTTTCCTTGGATCGATGAACATATTATGTCTCATCGTCAGGTAATTTTAAAATTGCCACGGCTGATTGATGAATGCGAAAAAGTCATGGACGGTCAACAGGCCTGGAACAAATTGATTGATGATCTTNTCGACTGCTTGATGGAAGATGCGTTTAAAGCCGATATGGTGTTTAAAACCTTCCTAACCCAACAATGTTCATAGTTTTATAAATNTGCAGGTGGTATTATACNGCTATCTGNCAGCNGCNCCATCTTTAATACTTTCATCGCTAACGATCAGCAAATCGCGCTCGAGCAANGGNANCACCGTGTGCATAAAGCCCGGATAAGGCGGATGCGGTTCTAGGATGAAATAGCTTTTGGTCTGGATTTATCCAAAATATCCAAAATGAACATACCGCCATCCAAATAGGCAAGGTAGCAACGATCAGGCCGCTCAGGATAAACATTGGTGTTGTGCGCCCGGTAACCGCCATCAAAAGTCGGGTGACGTGGGGGTGGCGCCTCGCTGTTGCCTTGGCGCGTACCCGGATACCACCAGCGGCCAACCTCTTCGGGTTTTGCGGGGTTGCTAACATCGATGCAGCGGTAAAATTGGCAATCTTTGGGATTGGTTGGCTCGAAATCAGCGGCGCCGCCGGCAAAGTGAATATATTCACCATCGGCGAACCACAATTGATGAACGCCCATCGAATGCGGACCCGAACAATCAAAAAACGAAATCGATTTCGGGTTTTCCGGGTCGCTGATATCAAACAGCTCAATACCTGCAGGCTTTTCATTAAAGCCGGGGGTGCGGTCATCAGCAGCTTTCCAACATTGATAGGCAACCGCCATAATGTCACCGGTAACTTCCAGTGAATTGGACCTGACATGATCATGGGGTAGCTCGGTTTGAATGATGACCTTAGGGTTCTTGATGTCGGTAATATTAACGCCAGTAAAATTTTTCGGCGCACCTTCATGGGCTAGCCACATAATGCGCCGCCCGTCCTTGGTAATTTGAATACCCATACCCTCGCCCATGCCCCCGAAGCCCCCGAGCGTGTTCTGCGAGACCAGTTTCATATTCCAGGATTTGTCTTGAGGCATCTTCTTCCCCTATGTCTATTTTAAATTTTATCGGCGAAGATTAGCGGTTCAAAATTAATTGCGCGGGCAACTCGCGATTATGACGTCTCCAGGTCGCGTAACCGGTAGCGCTGTAATTTGCCGGTCTGGGTTTTGGGTAATTCATCAATGAAGGCAATAGCGCGGGGGTATTTGTAGGGTGCGATCTCGTTTTTGACAAAATCTTGGAGGGTTTTGATCAGGTCATTGGTACCGTCAAAGCCGGCTCTAAGCACAATAATGGCTTTGACAATATTGCCGCGTTCAGGGTCAGGTGAGGCGATGACCGCACATTCGGCGACGGTCTCATGCTCCAGCAACACACTTTCGACCTCGGGGCCGGAAATATTATAGCCCGACGAAATTATCATATCATCGGCGCGGGCGACATATTTGAAGTAACCGTCTTCATCCATTTCATAGACATCGCCGGGATAGTTCCAGCCATCCTTGACATAAACCGGTTGACGATCGGGATCATCAAGATATTTGCAGCCGGTTGGTCCTTGTACAGCCAGTTGGCCGGGGGTGCCTGGTGGCACTTCATTGCCGCTATCGTCGACAACGCGAGCGCGGTAGCCGGGGATTACTTTGCCGGTGAAGCCGGGCCGCATTTCCTCCGGGCTTGCCGAAATAAATATTTGGAACATCTCGGTTGACCCCAGACCATCGATCAGACGAATACCAGTGGCCTTGCGGAAAGCCTCCCAAGTTGCCTTGGGGAGAGTCTCGCCGGCTGAAACGCCCTGGCGCAACGACGATATATCATAATCACCAGCGATATCCGCCATTGCCCGATAAGCCGTCGGCGCAGAATAAATTTGCGTAATTTTATACTGCTGGATGGTTTCGAGGATATCGTTCGGCAAGGGGCTTTCAAGAAAGCGGGTCGATGCTCTGAACAACATGGGAAAAATCAAAATACCACCAAGCCCAAAGGTGAAAGCTAAAGGCGGCGTGCCGGTGATGATGTCGTCGATGCTGCAACTGCCCTTCATCGCCAGCCTGCTGGCGCCCGGGGCCGAGATCGGCGTCGTCTGCGCCCACGCGGGCAGCATGACCGCGCGGGTGCTCGACATGGCGTGGCCCGAGCGCAATCGCACGGTCCATGTCGCCGGAATGGAGGAACAGCCGGCCTTTCGCCGGGGCATCCTCGACGAGGAGGGGGTGCTTGATACCGAGGCGGTCGAGGCCGAGACGGTCGCGGTCACCCGCGCCATGATCGAGGCCAACCCGAAGATCCGGGCGATCCTGATCGAATGCTCGAACCTGCCGCCCTACTCGGCGGCGGTGCAGGCCCCGACCGTGCTTCCGGTGTTCGATTTCATCACCATGATCGACATGGTGCGCGCCTCGGTCGCGCGCCCGGTCTTCACCGGGCGCTACTGAGGGCGGGACATGCAGCGATCAGGCCAGATCCTCCCACGGAACCTGCTGCAGCCGGCTGTGCAGGAAGTCGATCAGGTGCCGTACCTTCGGCACCAGCATCCGGTTTCCGGGCCAGCAGGCATAGATCCCGCTTTCGGGCAGCACGGTCCAGTCGGGCAGCAGCCGGACCAGGTCGCCGCGCTTGAGGGCATCGTGGCAGATGTAGTCCGCCACGATGCCGATCCCCAGCCCCTGCAGGGCAAAGGTCTGCACGCTTTCGGAGTTGTCGCAGCGGAACGAGCCCTGCACGTTCACCGCTTCCTCGGGCCGCTCGCCCTTGCGGTGGCCGAAGCGCCAGATGTTGCCGGAGGAGCGGTAGAGCAGGTAGCGGATGCAGTCGTGATCTGCGAGATCGGCGGGTCGCCGCGGCGCCCCGTATTGCTCGAGGTATTTCGGCGAGGCGACCAGAAGTCGCTGGTTAGATGCGAGTTTCTTCGCGACCAGCGAGCTGTCGGGGAGGTTTCCGATGCGAATGGAGACGTCGAAGTTCTCGGCGATCATGTCGACGAACCGGTCGTTGAACGCGGCCTCTATCTCGATCCGCGTGTAGACCTGCAGGAACTCCGACAACAGCGGCGCGATGTGGCGCTGGCCGAAGGCGACGGGGACGGTGACCCTGACAAGGCCGTGCGGCGAGACCGACAGCGAGGACACCTCGGCCTCGGCGGCGACCAGAAGCTCGGTCACCGCGCGACAGGACCGGAGATAGATCGCCCCGGCCTCGGTCAGGTTCACCCGGCGCGTGGTGCGGTTCAGCAGCCGGACCCCGAGGCGGTTCTCGAGCCGCATGATCTTGCGACTGACCGTCGACGGCGTGAGCCGCAGCATCTCGGCGGCGGCGGCGAAGCTGCCGTTGTCGCACACGGCCATGAAGGCGGAAATCAGGCCGAGCTTCTCTTCGTCGAGGTCGGCGTAGGTAAAGGCGGTTTTCAGTGTGGGGGAGTTCATCGTCGTGACTTCGGCATGACGTGTCGCGCGCACCGGCGCGGACAGCGCGGCCCGACCGTGCAGCCAAGGTTGACGCTACGCAATGCACTCCGCGGCGGGCACCGCGAAACATGACAGGAAAATGCAGGAATGAGCAGAAACTCATCATTCGCCGGGCGTTGTGACGTCGTCGTCCTCGGCTCCGGTGTCGCCGGCATGACCTGCGCACTGGCCGCGGCACGCGGCGGCGCAAGGGTCGTGCTGCTCGAAAAGAGCGCGTTGATCGGCGGCACCAGCGCCATGTCCGGGGCCGGCATCTGGGCCCCGGCGAACCATCTCGCGGCCGCCGAGGGCATCGAGGACAGCCCAGAGATCGCGCTTGATTACATGCGCAACGCGCTCGGCAACGAGCAGGCCAACCGGTTCACCGCCCATTGGCGCGAGCTCTGCACCCAATCCGGGCCGATGCTTCGCATGGTGGAGCAGGAAACCGAGCTGCGGTTCGCACTCACACCCGAGCCCGACCCGGTGGATGTCGACGGGGCCCTGCCCCGCGGCCGGATGCTCTCGCCGCTGGCGCTGCCGCGTGCCGTCGCGGGGCGGTTCGCCGACAAGATGCGCGGCTCGACCCTGCCGCATCTCTTCACCTACCACGACATGTTCTCGCCCAACCCGTGGGGCCGGCCGGTCCGCACGCTGTTCAGCATGGGCCCGACGCTTCTCAAGCGCTGGCTCGGCAACATCGGCGGACAGGGCAGCGCGCTGATGGCCGGGCTGATCGGGGGCGCCGAGAAACACGGCGTGGACATCCGCCTCGGCACCTCGGTGACCGGGCTGCTGCGCGATGAGGGCCGGGTTACGGGCGTGAGTCTGGCCGACGGCACCGAATTGCTGGCCGACCGCGGCGTGGTGCTTGCCACCGGCGGTTTCGAATGGAACCGCGAGCTTTACGCCGAGCATTTCCCCGGCGAGACCGACTGGCTCTGCTCGCCCGATACGAATTCGGGCGACGCGGTCTCGCTGGCGCTCTCGGCGGGGGCTGCGCTCGACGCCATGGGGGAAGCCAATGTGCACCCAGCCCTTCCCACGCGCTACGAGGGTCGCGCGCACGGCATGCCCGTCGCCTGGCATGTCGGCCCGCACGGGATCATCGTCAACGCCCACGCGAAACGCTTCGTCAGCGAATACGACTACAATCTCGGCGCCGCGCTGAACCGCAAGACTCCCGACGGCCGCCCCGAGAACCTTCCGGCCTGGCTGATCTGCGACCGCCGCTTTCTCTTCCGGTCGCTGCCGTTCACCTACTACGCGCTGCGGTCGCGCGGGTGGATGCGCAGCGCCCCGACCATCGCAGCGCTGGCTGCCAGGATCGGTCTCGATCCGAAGGCACTCGAAGCCGAGGTCGCGCGCTTCAACGGTTTCTGCGCCCGAAACCGCGACGAGGATTTCCATCGCGGCGAGCCGATGTGGGAGCGCTTCCGCTCGGGCAACTGGAAGGACGGGGAGAAGAACGCCGCACTCGGCGGGATCGGCAAGGGCCCCTATTTCGCGATGCCGGCCAACCGGTCGATCCTCGGCACGAAGGGCGGCCCGCGCACCGACGAGTTCGGCCGCGTGCTGACCGAGCAGGACGTGCCCATCCCCGGCCTCTACGCTGCCGGGAACGCCATGGCGAACCCGATCGGAACCCGGTCGATCGGCGCGGGCACCACCGTCGGCCCGCATATGACAATGGGCTACATCTGCGCGCTCGATCTGCTGAAACGCGACCCCGAGACCCCGGTTGCCGAGCTGCCCCGAGATCAAACCAAGAAGGTAGAATTCCAATGAAAGACCAGATCGACCAATCGCAGACGAGGCTCAGCCTCGCCCAGTTGCCGACCCCGCTCGAGCGGCTCGAGCGGCTGTCCGACGCGCTCGGGCTCGAGATCTGGATGAAGCGCGACGACCTGACCGGTTTCGCGATGGGCGGCAACAAGGTGCGCAAGCTCGAGTACCTGATGCTCGAGGCGATCCGCGCGCGCGCCGACACCGTGCTGACCTCCGGAGCGCTGCAGTCGAACCATGCCCGGCAGACCGCCGCCGCCGCCGCGCGGCTGGGCCTGTCTTCGGTCCTCGTGCTGGCGGAAGCGGTGCAGGGGCGCACCGCCACCTATGCCAGCGGCGGCAATCTCGTGCTCGATCGGCTCGTTGGCTCGGACATCCGCCGGGTGCCGCATGGCGAAGACCCCGCCGCGGTGATCGAGACCACGGTGCGCGAGCTGGAGGCGAAGGGGCGCAAGGTCTTCGTCATTCCGGTCGGCGGCTCCAACGTGACCGGCGCCCTCGGCTACCGGCAGGCGGCGCAGGAGCTCGACGCGCAGCTCGTCTCGGCGGGCGTGGAGGCCACGCAGATCGTGATGGCGTCGGGCTCCGGCGGGACACAGGCCGGGCTGGTGCTCGGCACCGCGACCCCGGTGCTCGGCGTGTCCGTATCGTCGTCGGAACAGGAGCTGTCGGACAAGGTGCGCGGGATCGTCGCCGAGGCGGTGGACACCCACGGGTTTACCGAGGCGCTCGACCGCAAGATCACGGTCGACGACGGTTTCGTCGGGGCCGGCTACGGCCAGCCGACCGAGGCGATGCACGAGGCGGTGACGATGGTGGCCCGGCTCGAGGGCATCTTCCTCGACCCGGTCTACAGCGGCAAGGCCATGGCCGGGCTCGTCAGCCTTGCCCGCGACGGCGCCTTGCGGGGGCCGGTCGTCTTCCTGCACACCGGCGGCTCGCCGGCGCTCTTCGCCTACGACGACGCGTTCTAGGTTGCCGCTGCTGCGCCGTCCCGGCAGCTTGCTTCGGTTGGAGAGGGCCGCGACATGGCGGCCCTCGGTCCCGTGGGCAGCGCCGATCACCACCCGGCGACGGATTTCACCTCCAGCTCGTGGTGGCGCCCCCATCCGCCATGCTCTCGGTCGTTGCCGGAATGACGGTGGTCTCCGAACGGGCGGCGCCGGCGTGCAGGTGGCGCGGGGCGAGGCTTGCGCAGTGGCGCCGCGAAGACGGCCAGCCTCAGTGACGCGAGCGCTTTGCACCGTCCATGCCTTCGAGAAGGAAGCGGATGGACCGGCGGAAGGTTTCGCCGTGGCTGAGGCCGGGAAAGACCTCGTAGTCCACCGCAACCCCGGCCGCCGCGAGAGTCGAGACAAACCCTTCCAGCGCATCTTCGGGCAGGGCCGTCCGCATCTGCGCCAGTCTCTGCGCATCTGGCGTGTCGGGGTGCGAGGCGCGTGCGCGCTCCAGCTCCCCCTTGTGGATGGTCAGCGGTCTGCCGGGCCAGCGATCAACCTGCGTTTCGAGCCGGGCGAGGAAGCTGCCGTTGTCCCACCAGAGCGATGGGCTAGCAGCGACATATTGCGTGAAGGGCGTCTCGGGTCGGCTCGCGGCATACAGCACGAAGAGACCCCCGTAGCTGTGGCCCCAGAGCGTGCTGCGGTCCATGTCGACCGGCGCCAGCGTCCGGACCCGGGGAATGACCTCCGTCTCGAGCAGCCCGAGATAGGCGGCCGCCCCGCCGCCGGGCCGGCCGCGCGGGTCCTCCACCGGGCGGCCATCGGCGGACGGCGGCGTATAGTCGCGCGCCCGCTCCTCGCTCGCGAAGCGCCGGTCGGTCTCGTAGCCCAGCGTCACGATCACCGGCAGGGCCGGCAAAGCGGTGAGAGCTTCGTCGGTCAACAGTTCCAGTACCGCCTGCCCGTCGAGGGCAAAGACCACCGGGAACCCCTCGGCGGGGGCCTCGCGGCGCGGGATCAGAACCCCGATTTCGTGCTCCGCACCCGCCTCCGCCGGCAGCGTGAAGCGTTCGGTCCGCACCATGGTCGAGCCGGTGTCGAGCACCGACGGACCGAGCGGCTCGTTCGAGGGCTGCGCGGTGGCGGTAAGCGGCAGCATGAGCCAGAGCGCCAGCCACCTCATCGCACGGCCCCAGTCGCTGAATGGTAATTTGGCCGGGGATTGATGCACCCTGCGGCGAGGCGGGCGCGGTAAGCCGCCCGGTCTTGGTCGTGGCCCGTCGTGTTCCGCAGCCCAGAGGGCGACATGCCGCGCGCCAGCCCGACCCGCGCTTCCGCGGTCACCGAGGGAGTGCCGAGGTCGTGGCCTTCGCCGGGCGCGGTCCGGGCGTGACCTCTGCCCGTGAGTCTGCAGGGAGATGTGGCGGGCGCCGATGCCAGCCGCGCGCGTTCGGATCTCATGTCTGTCCTCCGTGATGCGCTGGCGGTAGCTCGCGCTGCTGTCCCCGTGTCGCGCCTGCTGCGGCGCGGGCCTCCGGGCGATGGCGAATGCGGCATGGCGCCTGCGGCCTCCCCGCGGCGGGGCGGCGCGGCGACCGGCTGATGAGCGGGATGTGACCATTGCGCAGGGTTTGCAAGACCTTCACTGCAGATTCCTGGTGGTATCGTCGGAAATAGGGGCCGCTGCCCTGCTTCACGGATCGCCCGCCCAGACCCGTGGCCTTGTAGGGAACGCATGAAAGTTAGGCAGACAAGGCCGGCGCCACGCGAAAGCGCCCTGTTTCCGGCACACGATAAGTTAGGTTTCCTTGAGCCCGGAACCGCTCCATCCTTCGGATGGTGCGCCGGGGAGCCCTCCGGCGGCCAATTCTGTTTGCAAGGAGTCCTGATGTGATGCGAGCGTTGCGCGTCCTGATCGGTCTGCTGCTGTTGGCCGGAGCCGGGTTCGGCGGCTTCGTCTATACCAGCGACATGCTCGCCGCCACGCAGGACAGTGGCGGCGGACGGCCCGAGCGCGGCCCGTTGCAGGTGCGCACCGAGGCGGCGCAGACCATGCGCTTTGCCGAAACCGTCGAGGCGGTCGGCACGGCGCGGGCACGTGAATCGGTGATGCTGCATCCACCGGCGGCAGGCCGCGTCACCGAGGTCGCCATCGACCCCGGCGCGCGTGTCTCCGAGGGAGACGTGCTCCTGCGGCTCGACGATGCCGAGGCCCGCGCCCGCCTGACCGCGACCGAGGCGACCCTGACCCAGACCCGCGCGGCCCATGACCGGCTGCAGGCGCTGTCGCGCAGCGGCAGCGTCACCGAGGCCAACCTCGAGGCCGCGCGCGCCGACATGATGCGGGCCGAGGCCGAGCACGCGCTGGCCGAGACCGCCCTGCGCGACCGCACGCTCACCGCGCCCTTCGCCGGGGTGGTGGGCTTCACCGATGTTGCGCGCGGCGAGCTCGTCGACACCGCGACCGAGGTCACGACGCTGGACGACCTGTCGGTGATCGACGTCGCCTTCTCGGTGCCCGAACGCTACCTTTCCCGGCTCGCGCGTGGCCAGCTCGTCGAGCTGACCTCGGCCGCCTGGCCGGACCGGCGGTTCATTGGCGAGATCAGCGCCATCGACACCCGTGTCGACGAGACCACCCGCGCCATCGCCATGCGCGCGCGGGTGCCCAACGACGACCGGGCGCTGACGGCGGGGATGTTCCTGCGGGCGGCCCTTGTGCTCGACGAGCGGCAGGCGACGGCCGTGCCCGAGCGGGCGCTGAGCGTCGCGGGGGATGACAGCTATATCCACATCGCCGAGGCCGGCACCGCCCGTCGCGTCAGCGTGACCACCGGGCGCATGGCGGCCGGCATGATCGAGGTCTCGGGCCCGGTGCAGCCGGGCGACGCGGTGATCGTGACCAACCTCGCGAATGTCTCGGACGGGGCGGATGTCGAGGTGCTCGCCGCGGAGCAGGCTCGGCTCGAGGCGCCCTCGCAATGACCCTGCCCGACCTCTCTGTCAGGCGTCCGGTGCTGGCCACCGTGCTGAACCTGCTGATCGTGCTCATCGGTGCGGTGGCGCTCACGCGCCTGCCCGTGCGCGAGCTGCCGCAGGTGGAGACCGCCGAGGTGACCGTCAGCGTCAGCTATACCGGGGCCGCGCCGGACGTCGTCGACAACCAGGTCGCGGCGGTGATCGAGGGCGGGCTTGCCGGCATTTCGGGACTTCAGAGCATGTCGACCGAAAGCGAGCGCGGCGGTTCGCGCACCGTGCTCGTCTTCGATCCTTCGGTGGACATCGACAGCGCCACCAACGACGTGCGGACCGCCATCGACCGCGCCGCCCGCGACCTGCCCGA
>PBRZ01000092.1 GCA_002726085.1 Acidobacteriota bacterium | reverse complement strand
TTCGAGCGCCCGGCCCCGACCGACCAGACGCGGCAGACGCTGCGTGCCACCGAATCCAGGAATGAGCCCCAGGGCAATCTCCGGCTGACCGAGCTTCGCCGTCGTCGCTGCGACGCGGAGGGTGCACGACATGGCGATCTCGCAACCTCCTCCGAGCGCAAACCCGTTAATCGCGGCGATCACCGGCTTCCCCAAGCCCTCAATCAGGGCACACAAGCGGTGACCGGCGTCGGCCACCGCTCTCGCGCCGGTCGGTGTCAATTGCGCCAGCTCGCCGATGTCCGCGCCAGCAATGAACGCGCGGTCACCCGCGCCAGTGAGCACGACACAGCGGATTCCCTCATCCTGCCCCAGATCGGTCATCACCGCTGTCAGGGTTTGGACGGTCCGCGCGTCGAGTGCGTTGAGCACCGCCGGGCGGTCAAGGGTGACCGTCGCGACGGCCCCGTCACGCGTCGTCAATACCTGATCCACGCTCATGGCTGTCCCCTGACGGTCACTATACTCCAGGCCCAAATGAGGCCAGCGGCAACCGTTGCTCCGACGGCGTCGGCGCTCAGGTCGGCGACCTCGGCCGTGCGCACGGGCACGAACCACTGATGCACCTCGTCGGTGACCCCATAGAGGATCGTCAGTAGCACGGCCAACCACGCGGCCCGGGCGGTCACCCCATCCCAGCGCGCACCGGCGAACCCTCGCAGCAGCAAGGCGGCGAGCACGCCATACTCCAGCGCGTGCGCCACGCCGTCGTCGACTGCACCTGCGGCGGATGGAAGGTGCGACAGCGAGGAGAGGACGAAGATAACCGCCATCATCGCCCAGGCCGGCCCCCAGAGCCGCACTCGGTGGTTCACGACCGACACAGGTTCCAGATCACAACGGAAGCGGAGAGAAGATCCAGGCCAGCACGACGGCCGTGGCCACGAAGCTCCCGAAGAGGATGCCGCCCAGCTTCACCTGCTCCGCCGGCTCGTCCTTGGTGAGTACCGCGAAGATCAAAGACACAAGACCGGCAAAGAGCAGCAACAGGAAGAAGTGGCTCGTCATTGTGGCTAGACGGGGCTACGCCCCGAACCCCACGCGGGCGCTCCGCGGGGACCCTGCTGTCCGGAGCGAGATCCCGCGTCGCACCGAGACCGGTGATGCGCCGGGCCAACAAGGCGCGCCGAGGAAGCATACAGGCAGTATGCGACCGAGAAACAACGCCGTTGGCCCGGATGCAGCGCCGGTCGAATGCAGCGGGACTCTTGCTCCGGGCTGCCAGCCCCACTCCGCACCCGCGAGGCGCGCACGTGCGCGCCTTGGTCGTCACTGTCGGCCCGAACAAGTACAACGATCCCGTTCGGGGCCGCGCAACGGCCGTAGCTCGCAGTCCGACGACCGGCGGATCGCTCCGGAGGGCACTCGTTGCCGACTTCGCTCGTCATAGTGTCTAAACGGCCTTGGTCATTTCCGCCCGAGCGCCACGTCGTAGGCGTCGAGGCACACCAGCATGTTGAGCAGACCGGAGACGATGGCGAACGTGTTGCCGTACTCGAAGGTCGTGGCCACGACCAGACCCTCGCCGAACCCACCGACCCTGGCCAGCACGTAGGGTAGGCCGTTGCCGAGATCCGCAAACGCCGCCAGCATGACGAGCAGTTCGCCCGATCCGAACGGAAAAAGCCGTCCCTCGAGCCACAGACCGATTACGAACATCACGGGAAGCGCCGTCAGGAAGATGACTCCCTTCTGGCGTCGACCAAGCCAGAGATGGCCGGCACCGGGAATCAGCCACGCCAGCGCGGCGGCTGCCAGCGCCCGACCGGAATCGGGACCCGGCGCCGCCCTGGCTGGCTTCGCCGCTAGGCGAGCTCGCCGCGAATCACGAGACTTGCGACCCATGTCACCGCCACTCCCAGCGGCACCGCCGCCACGGCCCGCACGCCTCCCGTCACCGACAGCCACCCGACCACCTCACCAAGCCATGTCACACCAGTAGGAACCGCTGCGACCAGTACCATCGTGCGGAGCGCCGGCCGCCCGATTCGCGCTGTCTCACCACCCGTGGAACTCCTTGTCTTCCGCGCACCAGCCAGCACCACCCCGACCGCCGCGCCAAGATACAGCCCGACGCACCGCGTACAGACCGGCATCTGCACACCCCATGGCCTGAACGAACGGTCCGGCCGCTGGTGGCAGATGAGGCTCCCCACCAGATACGTGCCCGCGGACGCAACCGTCACCGCACGAGCCTGGGTCTCATGGGCCAACAAGAACGGCACCATCACGAGGGTCAATAACCAGGTCAGCGTGGCGACGCCGAAACCGCGCGTCATCCATGCCCGCCCAGAGGGGGTCGCTAGTGCTCCGAGTCGCGTCATCATAGCGCTTCGAAGTGCGTCAGCCGTTTGAACTCGGCGAGCCGGTCCTGCAGCTCATCCGGTGTCAGCCGCAAGAGTCGTTCCAGCCCAAAGTCTTCCACTGCAAAGGAGGCCAGCGCGCTGCCCGCGATGATCGCGCGCGTGACGACAGTGTCGGTCATTTCCCCGGCCGAGGCCAGATATCCCATGAACCCGCCGGCAAACGTGTCCCCGGCGCCCGTTGGGTCTGACACCTCCTCGAGCGGCATTGCCGGTGCGGCAAAGAAGCCTCGGTCGCGTGTCATCAGGACGCCGTATTCTCCCCGCTTGATGATCAGCAGCTCCGGTCCCATGCGCTGGATGGCGCGCGCGGCTTTCACGAGGTTTGCCTCGCCGCTCAGCTCGCGGGCCTCCTCATCGTTGATCACCAGCGCATCGACCCGTCCGAGGACCTTTCGCAACTCGTCCGGGGTCCCTTCTATCCAGAAGTTCATGGTATCGGCGGCGACGAACCGCGGCTCGTGCACCTGGTCGAGCACCTCCGACTGCAACGTCGGATGGATGTTGGCAAGGAACACGAACGGCGTGGGCCGGTAGGACTCGGGCAACACCGGGCGGAACTGGTCGAACACGTTGAGATGTGTGTAAATCGTGTCACGCGTGTTGAAATCGAAACTGTACTCGCCCTTCCAGCGGAATGTTTCGCCGGGCACACGCTGTAACCCCGTCAGGTCGATGCGGCGACCGGAAAAGACCTGCGTCTGCTCCTCGGTAAAGTCGTCACCGACGACCGCCACGAGACGCACGTCGGTGAAGAAGGACGCCGCGATGCTGAAATAGGTGGCGGCGCCCCCGACCACACGCGAGGCCTCGCCAAACGGTGTCTTTATGGAATCGAATGCGACGGACCCGACTGTCAGGATGGGATGCAATATGAGGGTCTACTCCTTCACATACTTTCCGATGATTGGCGCCAGGTCGCGCTTGACCTCCGCCGGAATTCGATCCGGCCGGGTAATGATAGCCGAGCCAAGCGCCGTGGCGCACTCGCACCCGCGGTCGACCGGCAGCCCGGTCACCGCGCCGGCAACCACCTGTTGCGCCATCACGGCGTTCTTCATCAGCGTGGCAATGATCATGTCCACGGTCACGTTGTCATGATCTTCATGCCAGCAATCGTAGTCGGTCACCAGCGCCAGGGTCGTGTAACAGATCTCCGCCTCCCGCGCGAGCTTCGCCTCCTGCAGATTAGTCATCCCGATGACGTCCATACCCCACGAACGATAGAGCCGGGACTCGGCCAGCGTCGAGAACTGCGGACCTTCCATGCACACGTAGGTGCCACCGCGGTGGACACGGGCACCGGCGGCAGTAGCCGCATCGAGAGCGATGCGGCTGAGCACCGAACAGAACGGGTGGGCGAACCCGACATGGGCCACGATACCGCCGCCAAAGAAACTACTGGTCCGCCCCCGGGTCCGATCGAGGAACTGGTCTGGTAGGACGATGTCGAGCGGCCGGTATTCTTCCTTTAGACTGCCGACGGCGCTGGCAGACAGGATCCACTCGACGCCAAGCGTCTTGAAGCCGAAGATATTGGCGCGAAAATTCAGCTCCGACGGCATCAACCGATGCCCCTCGCCGTGGCGGGCGAGAAACGCCACCCGACGGTCGTTGAGCATGCCCACGACGTAGGGAGACGACGGATCACCGAACGGCGTGGGCACGCTCACCTCCTCACGGTCCGTCAAGGCCGCCATTTCATACAATCCACTGCCACCGATCACCCCGATCCGGATGTTCGTCTGCCGATCGCTCACTGGTCCTGACCCTCCCCACTGTCGCCCGTTCGACCCGCCGGTTCGGTAAGCTCCACCAGGACACCGTGCGCGGCGGACGGATGGATGAACGCCACCAGCTGCCCACCGGCGCCCGGGCGTGGCTCCTCGTCGATCAGCCGCACTCCGCGAGCCTTGAGTCGGGCGAGCACCGCGCCGATGTCGTCGACACGGAGGGTGAGGTGGTGCAAGCCGGGCCCTCGCCGATCGATCGAGCGCGCGATCGCCGACTGCGCCGATGTCGCCTCGAGCAACTCCAGCGTGACCTCTCCGACTGACACGAATTGCGCACGCACATGCTGTGATGGCACGTTCTCCACGCTCTCGATCCGCAGCCCCAGTGCGTCCCGATAGAACGCGAGCGCCGTGTCCATGTCGCTGACCGCGACGCCGATGTGGTCGAGCACCATGTTCGACCCGGGTGGGTGTCGTTCGACCCGGAGCACTCGGTCCAAGACCCTGTCGGCCGCCGTGTAGGGATCAAACTCGGCCTCGGCGACCTGGTCGACCAATTGGTCGAACCCGCCGGGCTCGAGCACGCGGTTCTCGGCATATTCGAGGAAGTGGTCCGACAGCAGCTGCCGGATCCGGGCACCCACACGCGTCCGTCGTCGTTGCTCGGCCGCGTTGCCGCCGCGCTCACGAAACCGCTCCACGGTGTCCAGCACGTCGTCGACACCAACGCCATCCGTGGCGCAGGTCTGCAGCACCGGCGGCCGCCAGTCGTCTGGGCCGTAGTCATTGAGTCCCAGTATCATCTCGACTGTCGCGACGGCGCGATCTGCGCCGTCGTGGTCCGACTTGTTCACGACGAACAGGTCGGCGATCTCCATGACCCCCGCCTTGAGCGCCTGCACGTCGTCGCCGGACCCGGGCATGGTCACGACGACCGTCATGTCTGCTGTGCGTGACACCTCAATCTCGGCTTGCCCGACACCCACCGTTTCGATGACGATCACGTCGAACCCGGCCGCGTCCAGAATGACCGCCGCGTCGCCGGTCGCGCGCGACAGACCGCCGAGCTGGCCGCGCGTCGCCATGCTCCGCACGAACACGCCGCGGTCGGCGGCATGCGACTGCATCCGAATCCGATCGCCCAGCACCGCGCCGCCGCTGAACGGGCTGGTCGGGTCCACCGCCACCACTCCGACCGTCCGATCGCGCGACCGGAACGCAGCCGCGAGCCGATCGACCAGGGTGCTCTTCCCAACACCTGGTGCGCCGGTCACCCCGAGCAGATACGCCCGACCGCTTCGTCGATAGACTCCCCTGATGATCGCCGCAGCCGCCGGGCCCTCGGCCTCGACCACGGTAATGGCCCGGGCAATCGCCCGCCGATCGCCATCGAGAACCGCCTCAACGAGACGGTGCGCATCGGCGTTCATGCCCCTGGGTCCAGATACTGTCTGGCGATGACCAACCGCTGGATTTCGCTTGTGCCCTCACCGATCGTCGTCAGCTTCACATCGCGGAAGAACTTCTCGGCCGGGTAGTCCTTGACGAACCCGTAGCCGCCGTGAATCTGGATGCCATCCTCCGCCGCCCGCACCGCCGTTTCGCTTGACAACAGTTTTGCCATCGCCGACTCGCGTGTGGTCACGGCGCCCTGATCCTTGAGATAGGCGGCACGGTAGGTCAGCCAGCGGGCTGCCTCGATCCGTGTCGCCATATCGGCCAGCTTGAACTGTATCGCCTGAAACGACGCGATCGGGTGTCCAAACTGTTCGCGCTGGGTGGCGTGGCCTCGCGCGGCCTCGTAGGCGCCCTGAGCGAGCCCGACGGCGAGCGCGGCAATCCCGATCCGTCCAGCATCGAGCACCTGCAACGCTCCCACAAAGCCCTCCCCGACCGCCCCGAGCAGCTGACCATCCGGGGCCACACAGTCGGTCAGGGACACGTCAGCCGTGTCGCTGGCCCGCATTCCCAACTTGTTCTCCTTGCGCCCGGACACGAGCCCCGGCGTACCGCGCTCGAGAATGAACGCCGAGATCCCGTGGGGTCCGCGCGCGGCGTCGGTCACCGCCATGACAACGAACGTCCCCGCCAGGCTGCCGTGCGTCGCGAAGGTCTTTGTGCCATTGAGCCGCCAGCCATGCCCGTCCCGCTCGGCAGTCGTGCGCATGCCACCGGCATCGCTCCCGGCGTGCGGCTCGGTCAGGCACCAGGCTCCGAGGTGCCGCCCCGTGGCCAGCGGCGTGAGATACCGTTCGCGCTGGGCGTCGGAGCCGAACATCTGGATGTGTGCGGCCGCCAGCCCATTGTGCGCCGCGACCGAGAGCGCGATCGCCGGGTCGACACGGGCCAGCTCCTCGATACAGATGCAGTAGTCGACCGCTCCCATCGCGGCCCCGCCAAAGCGGTCATCAAACTGGATACCCATCAGCCCGAGGTCGGCGAGCCTGGGTAGCAGCTCGATCGGGAAACGCTGTGCCTCGTCCCACTCCATGGTGTGGGGCGCCATTTCGGCTTCGGCGAACTCGCGAACGGTCTGACGGAGGAGGCGCTGCTCGTCGGTGGGCCGCAGGTCCATCGGGTGCGGCCACTTTATCATACGGCTCTCCACGCGCCCTCAATGGAGACAGGGGTCAGGAGACAGGAGTGGGTGGTGGGCCACGCCAGCATCTTTTCAGAGAGGCCGCGCCCGCCAGACCAGCCGGTCGTTCTTGGCGCGGGCTGCTAGACTAGATAGATGCGACGCGTTCTCGTTGCCCTGTCCGTGCTGGCCGTGATGCTCTTGGTCGCGGCGCCCGCCTACGCGGATCTGACCGCCTTCGTGGGGACGAACGCGACCCCGTCGAACCGCCCGGTTCGGGGATTCGGCGTGGGGCTCTCACTGCTGGTCATCGGATTTGAATTCGAGTACTCCGACACGGCGGCAGACGAGATGGCGGATGCACCAGGACTCCGAACCGGCATGTTCAATCTCCTGGTCCAGACTCCGTTCGGAATATCGGGTCTGCAGTTCTATGGCACGGTCGGTGGGGGGCTCTATCAGGAAACGGGAGGGGGTCTCGAGGAGACGAATGCCGGCGGCAATGCCGGCGCCGGCGTCAAGATTGCGGTCGCCGGGCCAATCCGACTGCGGTTGGACTACCGCGTCTTCACGCTCCGCGGCTCACCCCAGCACGACACACACCAGCGCCTCTACGCCGGGTTCAACCTGGGCTTCTAGGTAGACCTGGGCCGAGGCACTCAGGCCCTGCCGGAGGCGGTCCGAACGACACCGGGTGAGCTGCGCCCTCGGCTGGGCGCAGCGTCCCCAATAGCTCTGTCGCGTCTCTAGAATTCCAGCACGAGCTCCATGTTCACCGTCTGCCGACCGCCGCCTTCCATTGCGGCGAGCAGGGCGTCATACAGCTCCTGCACTTCATCCGGCTTCTCGTCATTGAGTATCTGGGCCTCGGCATAGTTGGCGCCAGTTACGACGGGGTCGATGATCCACATGTAGAGGACGGTGTTGTTCGGACCCGGTTCGGCGGCACGAAAGATCTTCATACTCGAGGCCATCTGGTTGTACTGCGCGTTTTCGCTGCCCGAGAGCGACGCGCCGTACTCCCGCATGACTCGTTCGAAATCGGACGCGCCCCCCGGGGTGACGTAGCTCATGACCACCGCCGAGCTGCCGCTGAAATTCATGACCGGCTGTGCCGCCGCCTCAGACTCGGGCGCAAAGGACGTCCCCAGCAACACGCCGACGGCGAGCGCCGCCGCGATTGCCGTGCCCACCAAGACCCGGCTGTTTCGAGATCCCGTCTTCAACTTCGTCCGCATGTACTCCTCCTTCGTGCCAACACGGCTGCCCAAAGGCAGCTACTCTACCGTACCAACCGGCTGAACCAAACTATATCTGTGCGCGTCCGGTGTCCGGCGCTGCCACCCCACATCGCTCACGACCCGACAACAGGACTCAAATTCAAGAGAATCTGACCGGCGGCGAACGTCCCGGCGTAGGCCTCATACAGCGTCTGCACCTCGGTCGGAAACGCCTCATTCAGAATCTGTGGCACCCAGTAGTCGGCCCCCGACACGACCGGATCCAGAACCGAAATATACAACACGACGCCACCTTCGAGTGGTTCCGTGACCTTGTAGATCTTCCACTGGGCCGCCTGGCGCCTCAGATCAAGGCTCTCGCTGGTGCTGAGCGCCTCGCCCACACGCTTCATGGTGACTTCGAACGCCGCCGTCTGACCCGACTTGACGTAGTCGAGCACCACACCGATGCCCGCGCTGAACACCCGGGTCGTCGGCTGCGCTTCGGGTTCCTGCTGGGTCATCCCCAACACCACACCGGTCCCGAACGCCACCGCAACCGCAAGCGCACGGCCCACTTGCGTCAGACCTGTTGCCCGCATCCTGACCACACCTTGACCCTCGAGCGAGCCAGCAGCAGAAGTTGGCGAAGCCACCCGGCTTTCTCCTGACTCCTGTCTCCTGCCTCCTGCCTCCTCGAGCGTCCTTCAGACAAAAACACACATCACCTCGCTGGCCAGCAACATCCCGCTTCGTGTCAGACGCAGCCGGCCCCGATCACGGGTGAGCAGCCCGGCATCCACGAAGGGGGCCAACTCGTCCCCCCATCGCGCCCAGACATCCACCCCGAAACGTTGCTCGACGGCTGTCATGTCGACTCCCTCGAACAGACGGAACCCGAGAAACAGCGTATCGGTCAGACGTTCCTCTGCGGACAGTGTCCGGCAGCTCGCCACCGGACTGGTGCCGCCTTCTACGCGGTCAATATAGGCGCCAGTCTCTGTCACGTTGTGCCACCGCCGCCCGTCGCGCGTCGAGTGAGCGCCACAGCCGAACCCCACCCATGCGCCATCGGTCCAATATTTGAGGTTGTGACGGGATTGCCGATCCGGGCGAGCCACGTTCGAGATCTCGTATTGCCGGTAACCCGCCGCCTCGAGGCGGTCGAGACCGGCGTGATACATCTCTGCCGCGGTATCGTCCGGTGCCTGGGTCCAGCCTCCCCTCGCCATCTCCTCCCGCAATGGCGCGTTGGGATACAACTCGAGGAGATACATCGACGCGTGGTCCGGGCCAAGGTCGATCATGGTCTCGACCGATTCGAGCCAGTCGGACACGGTCTGCCCCGGCAGCCAGACCATGAGGTCCACGCTGATGTCGTCGAACCCTGCTGCCCGCGCCAGACCGAACGCCTCGACAGCGCGGTCCGCCGTATGGAGCCGCCCGAGACGCCGCAGCTCCTCGTCGCGAAACGACTGCACCCCCAGGCTGAGGCGGGTAATGCCGCCCGCCCGATAGCCCTCCAACCGCTCGGGAGACGCCGTTTCCGGATTCATCTCCAAGGTGATCTCAGTCGCCGGATCGACGTCGAAACTCGACCGGCAGCGCTGGATCAATCCGGCCACCTCGGATGGCTCGAGCACCGACGGTGTGCCGCCGCCAAAGAACACGGAGTCGACCCGGCTTCCGTCCCGGCAAGTGGCGATTTCCGCCGAAAGAGCACCCAGGTACTGTTGCTTCACACCGGCGTCGAATACCCCCCGGTTGAAGTTGCAGTAGTTACAGATCGCTTCGCAGAAGGGAATGTGGAGATAGAGCCCGAGCGGCGAGGCGGCCGCCACGTCTGGCAATCCAGCCACTACCCCCCTGCCTTGCCGCCGGTCCAGCCGAGGTCGGCCTTGCCCCGTTTCAGCTGCGCCCGGGCTCGTACAGAGGTTCGGGCCGGGAGCTTGCGCCGGGCCTGCTTCTTCCAACTGGCCTGCAGCTCCTCCTTGCTCGGCGTTGACTCGAAGAGCCGATAGTCTGGTCCGCTGTAGGCCAGGAACTCGCACATCTCGTGTAGGCGTGAATACATGCGGAACCCGACACGCACCAGCAGCGAATCCAGGTCCTCGTGGTCCTCGATGTCCTCGTAGTTCGAGGTGAAGATGGTCGGCCGGCGGGCGTTGTAGCGGGTGTTGACGATGAGGTTCATCGTCTCCTCCACCCAGTCGGTCAGCCGCTCGGCGCCGAGGTCATCCAGCACCAGCAGCTCCGCCTCCATCACCGGGCGGAGGATGTCGACCTCCGAGGTCCGGGTCACTGGGTCGTAGGTGCTGCGAATGGTGCTGAGCAGACTGCGCGTGTCGTAGTAGAGCCCCCGCACGCCCTTCTCGAGCACGACTTGTCGAAGCACCGCGATCGCGATATGGGTCTTGCCGATCCCGGGCGGGCCGATCAGCAGCAGCCCCTTGTCGACCACCGGAAACAGATCGATGAACCGACGCGCCCGGTCGACCGCGCACAGCAGCAGATCGTTCTCGTAGGTGATGAAGGACTCGAGGTCGCACGTCCGATACCGCGGTGGGATCTTCGCGCCGACCAACATCGTCTGCGCCACACCCTGCCGCCAACAGTCGCAGCGTTCGACCCGGGATGCCTCATCTCCCGACACGGTACGCCAGCCGGTGTCGTGACAGTGCGGACAGGACATGATGCGGGGAATTCCCTACGCTGGCAGACGCCGTGTCGCCATCGACGCCCTTCTACTCGCTGCCATCTGCCGCCCTCGGCCGCCTCGAGGGCTGGCTGCGCTGTGCCGCGCCGCCCGGCTCCTCGGTGTCGTCGGCCGGCATGCGCTGGTCGGTGCGCACGAGATCGGTCGGCGACGATCTTACCAGGGCTGTGCCCAATCGTTGCTCCCAATCCCCGAGACCGCGCGCCAGCTCCTGCTTGACGTAGGCCATGAACTCGTTGACCTCCCCCTGCATCCGGTCCATCTTGGTACGCATGTTCAGGATGATCTCGACACCGGCCAGGTTCACCCCCAGGTCTCTTGTCAACGCGAGTATCGTCTCGAGCTGCGCCAGATCGGCATCCGAGTAGAGCCGCGTGTTGCCCTCGGTCCGAGACGGCTTGAGCAATCCCTCGCGTTCGTAGAGCCGCAGCGTCTGGGGATGGATGTTGTATCTGCGGGCCACCGCGCTGATCATGTAATAGGCTGGTCCGGTTCCCTTGCCTGGCATCTGCCGCTCGCTTTCTTGCCGGACCTTCTACTGCAACCCCGCCCGCACGTCTTCGGTGTGGATTCGGCGCAGCTCCCGTATCAGCTCCTTCGAGCGCTCGTCGAGCACGCGCGGCAACATGATCCGGATCTCGACCAACAGGTCTCCCGGTTCGCCACCCTGTGGTGACGGAGCCCCGCGACCTCGCAATCGAAATCGCTGCCCCGACTGCGTGCCCGGGGGAATCCGAACCCGGGCCGACCCGCTGATGGTTGGAACCTCCACCCGCGCACCGAGCGCCGCCTCGTGCACGGCGACCGGCACGACGAGATGCAGATCGTCTCCCTCTCGCCGGAAGAGCGGATGCGAATCGACGGCCACGGTGACATAGAGATCGCCGGTCGCACCGTCACGCCGCCCACTGCTGCCCTTGCCGGGCACCCGGATCCGTGTGCCATGCGTAATCCCGGCGGGGATCTGGATCGCGANCGCCTCGGTCCGAGAAACGACACCCTCGGCACGACAGACGCCGCAGGGGCGGTGCCGGCGGCGGCCGGTGCCGCCGCACTGTCCGCACCTACGCGAAAACACCATGTGTCCGCGTGTCCAGCGAGATTGGCCAGTCCCGGCGCAGGTGACACACCGGCTCTCAGCCACACGTCGCAGGCCGGACCCGCGACAGGCGTCGCATCCCGCGACCCGCATCATGGTGACCTCGTGGGTCCCTCCGCGCATCGCGGCCTCGAAGTCCAGCCGCAGGGAGGTGTGCAGGTCGACACCGTCAGTGNGCGCTCCCCGAGCCCGACCCGCACCCGAATCGGCGAACACATCCGCGAACAGATCTCCGAAGGTCGACGCTGCCTCTCCCGCAGAGGACACCGAGAAGTCGAACCCCTCGAACTCGACATTGACGCCCTCGGGGCCGGGACGGACCCGACCGTGCGTGTCGTAATCCTGCCGGCGCTCCGGGTCGATCAGCGTCTCGTAGGCCTCACTGACCCGCCGGAAGAACGCCTCGGCTTCCTGGTCGCCCGGGTTGATGTCCGGATGGTGCTTTCTCGCCAGACGGCGGTAGGCCCGCTTCACATCGCTCGCCGTCGCTGTCCGCTCAACGCCGAGAATGACGTAGAAGTCCATAGGTCACGTGGCGGGCTGCTGGACGACGTCAGCCCGGCTGCCTCCTGACTTCTGACTTCTGACTTCTGACTTCTGACTTCTGACTTCTGACTTCTGACGCATCTCTGTCCTACTTGTTATCTTCGACCACCTCGGCGTCGATGACCTCACCCTCCGCGGCCTCGGTCGATGCGGCGTCTCCGCTGCCTGTTGCTCCTGCTCCACCTTCCGGTTCTGATGGAGTCTCGCTGGCCTGCTTGTACATCGCCTCTGCCGCCTTGTGCTGAACAGACGTCAGCTGCTCCATCGCTTGTGTCAACGCCGCGCTGTCATCCGACTCGAGCGCCTTCTTCACATCGGCAATCGCGCTCTCGATCGGTTCACGGTCAGCGGCCGGCAGCTTGTCTCCCGCGTCCTTGATCATCCGCTCGGCCGTGTAGACCGCCTGATCCGCCTGGTTGCGCGTTTCGATCTCTTCTTTCCGCTTCTTGTCTTCCTCAGAGTGCGATTCGGCCTCCCGCATCATCTGCTCGACCTCTTCCTTGGCGAGGCCACTCGACGCCGTGATCGTGATCTTCTGCTCCTTGCCGGTTCCCTTGTCCTTGGCCGAAACATTGACGATACCGTTGGCGTCGATATCGAAGGCGACCTCGATTTGCGGGACCCCGCGCGGCGCCGGTGGCAACCCAACGAGTTGGAATCTACCGAGCGTCCGGTTGTCCCGTGACATTGGACGCTCACCCTGCAGCACATGCACCTCGACGCTCGTTTGACTGTCAGCCGCCGTCGAGAAGATCTCACTCTTCTTGCTGGGAATGGTGGTGTTCCGCTCGATCAGCGTCGTCATGACGCCCCCCAACGTCTCGATGCCGAGCGAGAGCGGCGTCACGTCCAGGAGCAACAGATCCTTGACCTCGCCGGCCAGCACGCCCGCCTGCAATGCGGCACCAACCGCGACGACCTCGTCTGGGTTGACCCCCTTGTGTGTGTCCTTGCCAAACAGCTCCTTGACGATCGCCTGAACCCGCGGCACCCGCGTCGAGCCGCCGACCATGACGACCTCGTCGATCTGCGACGCATCCAGCCCCGCATCCGACAACGCCCGCTTGACCGGCTCGACCGTCTTCTGCAGCAGCTCCTCGACCAACTGCTCGAAACGCGACCGACTCAGCTTCATGGCCAAGTGCTTCGGGCCGGACTGATCGGCGGTGACGAACGGCAGGTTGATCTCGGTCTCGACGACGGTGGACAGCTCCATCTTCGCCTTCTCCGCCGCCTCCTTGAGCCGCTGCAGCGCCATCCGATCGTTCCGGAGGTCGATTCCGTCGCTCTTCTTGAATTCGTCGGCGATCCACTCGATGATGCGCTGGTCGAGGTTGTCGCCGCCCAGATGCGTGTCGCCGTTGGTGGATTTGACTTCCACCACGCCCTCGCCGACTTCGAGAATCGAGATGTCGAACGTGCCACCACCGAAGTCGTAGACCGCGATCGTTTCGTCCTTCTTCTTGTCGAGCCCGTAGGCCAGGGCCGCGGCCGTTGGCTCGTTCACGATCCGGAGCACCTCGAGCCCGGCGATCTGTCCGGCATCCTTGGTCGCCTGGCGCTGGGCGTCATTGAAGTAGGCGGGGACGGTGATGACCGCCTGGGCGACCGACTGGCCGAGATATTCCTCGGCGGCCTGTCTGAGCTTTTGCAGGATCATGGCGGAGATCTCTGGGGGCGACGACTCCTTTCCGCCAGCATTGACCCGGGCATCGCCGTTCGAGGATTTCACCACCTCGTACGGCACCATCTTCATCTCTTCATTGACTTCGTCGTACTTACGCCCCATGAAGCGCTTGATGGAGAACACCGTGTTCTCGGGGTTGGTCACCGCTTGACGCTTGGCCACCTGCCCCACCAAGCGCTCACCGGACTTCGCAAATGCCACGACGGACGGAGTGATTCTGTTGCCCTCGGGATTGGTCACAACGACCGGTTCTCCGCCTTCCATGACAGACACGACGGAGTTGGTCGTCCCGAGATCGATTCCTATTACCTTTCCCATAACACCATTTCCTCTAGTAGTTTAAGTTCAACAGGCACGCACAGTGACGCGCAAGACATAATACTCATGCAAGTATAAAATATGAGCGTGTTCTTGTCAATGCTTCCAACATACGTCGCTCCGACTCGCTGCTGACACTGGCTACAGCCACGGCAAAGGCCGGGGTGTCCGCGAGCATGCCTCTTCTCAGCGCAGCAGGACAGTGAGAAATGCCTCGCAGTGATGCGCCGCCGACCGCGTCCTCCAGTCGGTTTGAGGCCGAATCTCACTGCCAGTCTGCTAGAATAGAGGGATAAAGGAGCCCGCGTGGCGCGATCTCAGAACAGGCTCGTCAAACAGGCCAAGCTCATCTTTCTCTTTGTCTTGGCTGCACTGGCCGGCGGCATCAGCGGCGTGCTGTTCGCCTATTCGCCAGACCTGCCTGAAGTGTCGACGCTCGACGATTACGCGCCGAACACCATCACCCGGGTCTTTGCCGCCGGCGGCGAGGAGATCCGCCAGTACTCCACCGAGGATCGGGTCGTCATCGGGTACGACGACATCCCCGAGGTGCTGCGACAGGCGCTCATCTCTTCGGAGGACGCCGGCTTCTTCAGCCATTTCGGGTTCGATCTCCGGCGACTGGGGATCACGGCGGTCCAGAACGTCCTGCGCTGGCGTCGACGCGGCGCCAGCACCCTGACCATGCAGCTGGCCCGGCACGTGTCACTGGGCGGGGCGGCTCCGCTGGGACTAGAGAAATATTGGAGCCGAAAGATCAGTGAGGCGATACTCACGATCCAGATCGAGAAGCGGTATACCAAGCGCGAGATTCTCACCCTGTACTGCAACCAGATGTATCTTGGCAGCGGAGCCCACGGCGTCGAGGCTGCCGCTCGACTCTACTTCGGAAAACCGGCGATCGATCTGGAGCTCGCCGAAGCGGCGTTGATCGCCGGCATCTTCCAGACACCGTCGCGGCAGAGCCCGCTCATCAACCCGGACCTCGCGCGCGCCCGACGCGACTACGTGCTGGGTGAAATGGCCGAGAACGACTTCATCACGGCGGCCGAGGCGGAGGCAGCAATTGCCAGCGACATCGTGCTGGCGGAGCGGACACCGCGGCGTCCATCGATCGCACCCTACTTCGTCGAAGAGGTGCGGCAGCATCTCGAGGCCACCTACGGCGCCGGACCGTTGTTCGAAGACGGGCTCGAGGTGCACACGACCCTGGATGCCCGACTGCAGGCGGCGGCCAATGCCGCGGTCGAACGACAGCTGCGTGTGCTCGACAAGCGTCATGGCTACCGCGCTCCGGTGCGCAATGTCGTCGACGACGGCGAGACGATCGAGGACTTCACTCACGGGCGGTGGCGATTCGGTATCTCGGCGGGTGATGTCGTGCCGGCGGTCGTGACCGGTACCGAGGGCGGAGCGATTCAGGCTCGGGTCGGACGCTTTACGACCGCCATGATGCGCGACGGGTTTGCATGGACCCGGCGTCGGTCGGCCGGCGAGCTCGTCGAATCGGGGGATCTCATCGAGGTGCGGGTTCTCGCAATCGACGACGCCGCCGGCGTGATGACCACCGAGCTGGAGCAGGAACCTGAGGTCGAAGGTGCCCTGATCGCCCTTGACAACCGCACCGGGCAGACCCTGGCAATGGTGGGAGGCTTCAGTTTCGACCGTAGCAAGTTCAACCGCGCCACCCAGGCCCATCGCCAGCTCGGATCCCTGTTCAAGGGCATCGTCTTCACGGCGGCCATCGATCGCGGATACACGCCAACCTCGATCATCATGGACGAAGCGGTCTGCTTTGACGCCGGTCCATTCCAGGAGCCCTACTGTCCGGCCAACTACAAGAATGAGTTTCTGGGTCCGATCACGCTACGCCATGCGCTGGAACGATCCATCAACATGCCGGCGGTCCAGATGATGAACGAGATGGGGCCGGAGGTGGTCGTCTCCTATGCCCCGCGGTTCGGCATCAGCTCAGAGGTTCCGCCGTTCCTCTCCGTCGCGCTCGGGTCTGCCGAGACGACGCTCGAGGAGATCACCAGCGCCTACGCGGTCTTCCCGAACCGCGGCATCCGGATGACGCCGTATCGGATCACGAAGATTGTCGACCGCGATGGAAAGATGCTCGAAGAGAACCGGCCCGAGGCGAACGACGCCATCGGCGCCGGCACCGCCTATGTGATGCTGAACATCCTCCGCGGCGTCGTCCAGCGCGGCACGGGTCAGAGCGCACGGTCGCTTGGGTGGCCGCTCGGAGGCAAGACCGGCACGGTCGATGACTTTACCGACGGGTGGTTCATCGGCTTCGACCCGGATATCACGGTTGGCGTCTGGGTGGGATTCGATCAGAAGCGCTCGCTGGGCAACAGCCAGGATGGCGCCACCGTCGCGCTCCCGATCTGGCGGGAGTTCATGGGGGCGTACATCGAGGACCGCCAGGCGCCAAACGGGTTCGTCCTCCCGAACAACATTGTCTTCGTGACGGTCGACCGCACCACCGGCGAAGTGGCCGAACCCTGGGCGTCCAACGCCATTCAGGAGGCGTTCATCGCAGGCACGCAGCCCGGAAGCCTGTTTGAACAACCCTGACGACGAGACGGCGCTCACGACTTTTCTGACTTCTGACTTCTGACTGCTGACTTCTTCGGCGACGGCGCGCCGTGTGCCGCCGACGCCTTTTGCATCAGATACGCTTTGATGAACGGATCGAAGTCGCCGTCGAGCACGCGATCCACGGCACCGACCTCGAACTTGGTGCGGACATCCTTCACCATCTGGTAGGGGTGAAGGACATAGTTGCGTATCTGACTCCCGAACGCGATGTCCTTCTTCTCGCCGCCGATCTGGTCCAACTTCTCCTGCTGTTCCTTCTGCCTGAGATCGAAGAGCCTCGCCTTGAGCACCTTCATCGCCGCATCGCGGTTGCGATGCTGTGACCGTTCGTTCTGACACGACACGACGATGTTGGTCGAGAGGTGCGTGATTCGGACCGCCGAATCGGTCACGTTGACATGCTGGCCGCCGGCGCCGCTCGAGCGATACGTGTCGATCCGGAGATCTTTCTCGTCGATCTCGACCTCGACGTCATCGGGCAGCTCGGGCCAGACGAAGACCGACGCGAACGAGGTGTGACGTCGTGCCGCCTGGTCGAAGGGCGAAATCCTAACGAGCCGATGCACACCGGCTTCCGCCAGCAGCAGCCCGTAGGCGTAATCACCGGTGACGGTCAACGTCGCCGCTTTGATCCCCGCCTCGTCTCCAGGCTGCCACTCGATGATCTCGACCTTGAAGTCCCGTCGCTCCGCCCAACGCAGATACGCGCGGGCGAGCATCTCGGCCCAATCCTGCGACTCGGTGCCGCCGGCGCCCGGGTGGATCGTGAGAATGGCGTTCTTGTCATCGTGCTCGCCACCTAGCATCTTCTTGATCTCGCCGGTCTCCACTTCGGTGGCGAGCGCGTCGAGAGCCGCCTGCAGGTCATCATCAACCGACTCGCCCTGACCGGCCCAGTCGACCAGCACCTCGAGGTCGCTCACCTTCTGGCGTAATGAATCAGCGAGGTCGCGATCATCCTGCAGACGCCGACGGCGACGCAGCACCTGCTGCGCCTGGTCGGGATCTTTCCAGAAATCCGGCGCCGAGGCTTTCGCCTCGAGCGCCGTCAGCTCCTCGGAGGCATGTGCCGCGTCAAAGATAGCCGCGCAATGCAGTCGACCGCTCCACCAGCTCTTCGTATCGTCGAATCTGTTCCTCGAGCTCCACTGCCACTGTTGTCCTCCTTCGCTCACAGGCCGCTGACACGCCGCCTGCTCATCCGGCTTCATGCTGCAAGCTGCGGGCTTCCGCCGCCCGTCACTCCCGAGGCCGACGGCTTCGCTACAACCGGGTGCGCCAGACGACGAATACCGCACTCACCGTCAAGGCCAGACACAGATAGGCGAGCAGGTCGCCGATCCGTCCATAGACGGTCAGCCCACTGAGCAGCCGGACCTCCTTGGTGATGACCGCCGTCTCGAAGAGCGCACTGCGTTCGAGCACCCGGCCATAGGGGTCGACGACCCCGCTGATTCCGGTGTTGGCGGCGCGCACCAGAAACCGGCCTTGCTCAATCGCCCGCATCGTCGCCTGCTGGAAGTGCTGATGTGGGGCGGCCGACCGCCCGTACCAGGCGTCATTTGTGATTGTAGTCAGCAGCTGACTGCCCTGCCGCACAAAGCTGCGGACCAGCCCCGGATAGATGATCTCATAACAGATGGCGGTGCTGGCGAGATGGGTCCCGATTGGAAGCGTCAAGGGTCCGGTACCGGGCGTGAAGTTCGCCACGGTCTCGACGAGCGGCGAGACGAAGAACAGCAGCGACTGAAAAGGGACGTATTCCCCGAAGGGCACCAGATGCCGCTTGTGGTAGACCGCGGCGGTGCCGCCGTCTGGACGGAGGGCGAATGCCGCCACGAAGTCCTGTGGCTCAGGATTCATCTTGACCTGTGTGCTGCCAAACAGCAGATGGGCGCCGGTGTCGCGCGCCAGCTGCCGCACGGCCTCCCCGCTGGGATCGTCCTCGAACCGGAATGGCGTGGCCGACTCCGGCCAGACGATCAGACGCGCTCCGTCGGCGGCGCTCTGTCGGCTGAGGTCCAGATAGCGCTCCAGGATGGTCTGGCGAAAGGCCTGATCCCACTTGACGTCCTGGGGCACGTTCCCCTGCACCAGCCCGACCTGGAGCGGCGTGCCAGAGGCGACGAGCCGATTGTCCGAGATCCGCCAGGCCCCGAACGCAACGACCACGGCGACCACCCCGGCGGCGGTCGCCAGCATGGGCACGCGACGGGATGGCGACCCGACGAGCGCGATGGCCAGGGCGCTGTTGACAAACACGACGAGCAGCGTCACGCCGTGCACCCCGAAGACGCTCGCCAGCTGCGCCACCGGCAGGACGCCCGTCTGGCTGTAGCCGAGCAGCTCCCAGGGGAACCCGCCGAACAGCCACAACCGACCAAGCTCTGTGGTCAGCCAGACCGGCGCGGCGCTGAGCAATGCCCAGCCACCAAGCCGCGCACACAACAGCGCCACGATCACCGTAAACGCCGCAGGAAAGAGCGCCAGGTAGGCGACCAGCAAGCCGTTGAGCAGCACGCCTACCGGCAGCGCCACTCCGCCGAACTCGATCATGACCCGCGTCAGCCATGGCAGCATGCCGGCGAAGTGGATCGCACCGGTCATCAGGCCCAGACCGAAGGCGCGCGAGAGCGACCGGGTGCCGTACAGGACAACGAGCAGCGGTGTCAGCGCCACCCAGGCGGCAGCAGGATGACCAAAAGAGGGAAAGCTGAGCGCGAGCAACCCCCCCGACAGCGCGGCGGCGAGGAACGCCCCAAACCGGTGGCCGGCGGGACCGATATCGAGCACCTGTGCCACCACCACGCAGCCTACGGCTGGATGACCCAGGGGTTGAACTGCTCTTCGGTTTCCAACAGGTGACGCACCGTCTCCGCCTCACCTTGGTCCACATAGGGCCCCACACGCACCCGGTAGACCGCCACCGGCGCCCCCGGCGACGGGTCGACCACGAACGCGGGGTACCCCTTTGCCACCAAGTCGGCCGCTATGGTACTTGCATCGTCACCGCTCCGCAGCGCTGTGACCTGCAGGACGAACGACGCGGCGGCGCCTGCATCCTCTAGCGATGCCTGAGCCGGCGAGGTCGCGTCGGGCTCCAGCGCGGACTCGCTGGTGGACGCGTCGGCTGGCGTAGCCGGCGGCTCGGACGCCGGTTCGGCGCCGCGCAGCAGGTCGAAGTATGTCAGTGCATCGAGGGGCGAACCGGTCTCGGCGTCCGGGTCCAGTGCCACCTCCGGCACGCCGAGCCCGACAATACCGGCGCCGCCCGACTCGGCCTCTGTCGCCGTCATCGGAGCCATGCGTCTGCCCGGCACGCCGCGCCCGACGAGCACGCCGCACAGAAAGACGATGACGGCGACGACCGTCGCAATCATCGCCAGGAACACCAGCTGTTTCGCGCTGGGCGCCGCCTCACTCTGACCGGTGTTCGCCATCGTTGCCGGCGGGCTTCTTGGGCTGGATCAGGTTCAGGAGCTCGATCGGTATTGGAAACAGAATGGTGGAGTTCTTTTCTCCGGCAATTTCCGTGAGGGTCTGCAGATAGCGCAACGTGACGGCGAGCGGCTGCGTGGCGATGACTTCAGCGGCCTGCGCGAGGCGCTCAGACGCCTCGAATTCCCCTGCTGCGTGGATGATCTTAGCACGCTTCTCGCGCTCGGCTTCCGCCTGCCGGGCCATGGCTCGCTGCATGTCGTCCGGCAGATCGACGTGCTTCACCTCCACCGCGGAGACCTTGATGCCCCAGGGGTCGGTCTGCTGGTCGAGTAGCCGCTGGAGCTCCTGATTCAATCGGTCCCGCTCCGACAGTAGATCGTCCAGATCGACCTGTCCCAGCACGCTCCGCAACGTCGTCTGAGCGAGCTGCGACGTGGCGTAGTGGAAGTTCTCGACCTCGACGATCGCCCTCTGCGGGTCCATGACCCGGAAGTAGATGACCGCGTTGACCTTCACCGACACGTTGTCGCGGGTGATGATGTCCTGCGGCGGCACGTCCATGACGATCGTCCGGAGCCCAACGCGCACCATTCTGTCGATCGGGGCAAAGACGAGGATGACGCCCGGTCCCTTGGGCCGCGCCAGCAGCTTCCCGAGCCGAAAGATGACGCCCCGCTCGTATTCGTTGAGAATCTTGATCGAATTCGCGAGATACAGAGCCAGGACTATCGCAAAAATCAGAAAAGGACTGAGTGTCGTCACTGCGCTTCCTCCGCGTCGGTTCTGGCTGATGGCTCCGGCGACACCGTCAGCGTCATTCCGTCGATGCCGACCACGCGCACACGCGCGCCTTGCGAAATCGGCTGGCCCGCAATCGCCGACCAGATCTCACCGTGCGTGGCCACACGCCCCGAACCTGCCGGACCGATGGCCTCGATGACCTCACCACATTCATCGAGCATACCAGCGACCCCGGTCACCGAACGACGCAGCTGCGCGCGCACCGCGAGGCGCGCGAGAAACGTCACGATCGCCGACAGCGCCAGCATCGTCGAGAGGATGAACGGCCAGCCCAGCTGTAGCTCCGGTGCCGGCGAGTCAATGAGCATCACGAGACCAAGAACCATGCTGACGACGCCACCAGCGGCCAGCACCCCGAAGGTGGTCGTGACCATTTCGAGCACGAGCAGCACGAGCCCGAACAACACCAGCATCAGACCGACGTAGTTGATCGGCAGTATCTGAAACGCGAAGAACGCCAGCAACAGACAGAGCCCGCCGACCACACCCGGCAAGATCGCTCCCGGGCTCCAGAGCTCGATGGTCAGCCCGAGTGTGCCGAGACTGAAGAGCAGCACTGCAACTTGCGGATGCGCGATCGCACTCAGCAGCCGCTGCCGCCAGTTCATCTCCTTCCGCTCGACCTGCGCACCGGCGGTGCGCAGCACCTCCGTGCTGCCATCCCAACGCGTCACCTCGCGCCCGTCGAGCGCTTCGAGCAGGGCGTCGAGGTCGTCGGCGATGATGTCGATCAGCGGGGGAATGGCGTTCAGGCCCTCATTCTCGGTGAACGACTGACTCTCGGTCACCGCCTTCTCGGCCAACTCGACGTTGCGCCCACGCTGGTCGGCCAGGGACCGCGCATAGGCGGCGACATCCGATGCCGTCTTCTCGGCCATCGTCTCGTCCATCGGCTGACCGGTGCCCGCAACTGGATGCGCGGCGCCGATATGGGTCCCCGGCGCCATCGCAGCGACGTCTGCCGCGATCGTGATCAGGAACCCAGCCGAGGCGGCCCGAGCCCCGCTCGGCCCAACGTAGACAACCACCGGGGTCCGCGATTCGATGATCCGGCTGTTGATGTCGCGGGTGGAATCAACGAGCCCCCCAGGCGTGCGGAGCACCAACACCACGAGATCGGCACGGGCGTTGTCGGCTTCCTCGAGCGTTTGTGTGATGAACTCGGCCGAAGCCGGGTGGATCAGGGCATCGACCTCGGCGACATGGACCAGCGGACGACCCCGAGCCACGTCGCGTTGCTCGGCGGGCACCGGTCCACCCAACCACATCAGGAGCACCCCGGTCGCGATCAGGCTGGCCGCCAGACGGAAGCGCTGGACTGTCATGCTGGTGGTGTTCCTGGTCTCACCGTATCGCGGTGAGGGTCCGAACGCAAGGCAGCGGGACGACTATTCGGCGTGGGTGTCTGGCCCCTGTGAATCGGTGTCGATGGTGAGCTCGCAGGTGCCGTCCCCGGTTCCCCGACACCTGGAGAGCTGGGCTCGGGCCGACACGTCGAACGACTCGAGAAACCGCTCGAGTGCGGCGCCGTAGAAGCGGCACAATGGGGCGCTGGCCGTCTCCCGCACATCGCAGAACAACGACCCGCCAATCGACACCACCGCCGTGCCACGCCGCACGACGGTCCGCAAGCGGCCATCGTCGTGCAGCCCTCGGATCATCCGAACCGCAATCCGCAGCACCACCCGAATCCGGATCGCGCGCGGGAGCCGGCGCACCAGCGCCCGTTCGATGACCGGCAGGCTGTCGACCGTCCAATCGGCCGTGTAACGCCCAGCCCGACCCACCACCGCCTCGTAGTCGGCGCCCTCCTGACGGAGAAAACTGATGACCGCGGTGGTGCGGGCTCGGCCGAGCTCGCCCTTTCTGATGCGACCCGCCGTCAACCAGCTCTCGTAGAATTCGACCCGCGTGGGCATGAGCTCATTGATCGCCTGATGCAGACTGGCAGCAAGCACACGACCGATTTTCGGCTCCGACATGAAAATGATCTGTTAAGGTTGGCAACTAGTGTGACCGCGGCCATTATCGCGGGCGGCCGGGCGCAACGCCTCGGCGGGCTCGACAAGAGCGACCTCGTCATTGGTGGTAGACGCATCATCGATCGGCAGCTGTCCGTGTTGGGGCATGTGGCCGAGCATATCCTGATCGTCTCGAACGACCATCACCGCTTCCGCGCCTCTGGGCTGCGGGTGTGCGCGGATCTTATACCGGGTTCGGGTCCGCTCGGTGGTCTCTACACCGCGCTGGTCAGGTCGCCGACCGCCAGCACGATCGTGGTGGCCTGCGACCTGCCGTTTCTGACCGTACCGTTCCTCGGTCACCTCGCAGCCCGAGCGGGCGGCACCGACGCGGCAATTCCACGGACCGCCGCGGGACTACAACCGCTTTGCGCCGTGTATGACCGCGCCTGTATCGAGCCGATTCGCGCCCGACTCGAGCGCGGAGAACTTCGGGTGTCTGGCCTTGGTGACGTCGTGCGGGTGACCGACATCGGACCGTCGGAGATCGCGCAGTTCGACCCCGACGGCACCCTGTTCTGCAACGTCAATACGCCGGATGACCATGCACGTGCGATGAACCTCGCTGCCGAGGACCGATCCTAACCGCTCGACACCCTGACCGGCCGCCGCGCCTCGACCCGATCATGATACTGCCGCTACACGCGCATCTGCGTGACCGCATCACAACCGCCCTAGCTGAGCGCTACGGGCTCGACACCGAAGCCATGCCGGCCATCGTGATCGAGTACGCGCCGAATCGTCGGCTCGGCGACCTCGCTGTCACCGTCGCGTTCGAGCTCGCACGCACGCTGCGCAAGGCACCGCGGGCAATCGCCCAGGAAATTGCCGAGTCCGTCGGCGAGATGGACGGTCTCGGCCATCTGGAACCAACCGGCGCCGGTTATCTCAACCTGTTTCTCGACCGGGCGGCGTTCGCGTGCGCCCGCGTCGCCGGCAACGTCTCACCGGATGAGTCCGCTACCACAGTCAAGACGATCGTCGAGCACACGGCGATCAATCCCAACAAGGCGGCTCACGTCGGGCACCTGCGCAACGCCGCGCTCGGCGATACCTTGTGTCGGCTGTTGACTTATCGGGGCGCCGACGTCGAAGTCCAGAACTACATCGATGACACTGGCGTGCAGGTCGCCGACGTGGTGGTCGGGCTGCGCGAGCTCGAGCACAAGGGAATCGACGAAATACGGGCGCTCGCCGAGGCGCCGCGATTCGACTACTACTGCTGGGATCTGTATGCCCGGGTAACCCGGTGGTACGATGAGGACGAAGCCCGGCTGTCGCACCGTCAGGCTGTCCTCCAGGACCTTGAGCACGGTGTCGACCCCGCCGCCGGGATCGCCGACGTGCTGACCGATCGCATCGTCCGGTGCCACCTCGACACCATGGCGCGCTTCGGTGTCGAGTACGACCTGCTGAGCTGGGAAGGCGACATTCTCCGACTCCAATTCTGGGACCGCGCCTTCGACATCCTGAAGGCCTCCGGCACCGTGTTCCTGCAGGCAGACGGGCGACTGGCCGGGTGCTGGGTGATGCCGATCGATGACGGTGCCCAAGGCAACCAGCCCGACGCTGAGACGATGGTTGCGACTGGAGACGGAGACGAGGACACCGAGGCACGGCTCAAGGTCATCGTGCGGTCGAACGGGACGGTCACTTACGTCGGGAAGGACATCGCCTATCAACTCTGGAAGTTCGGTTTGTTGGGCCGCGATTTCCACTACCGGTGGTTCGCCACGCAGTCGTCGGGTCGCCCGTTGTGGGCGACCACGAGCGCCGCGGGACCGCCAGCGCCGGACCGGGGCCCGGTGCCGCCCTTTGGGCGCGCGGGCGCCGTCTACAACGTGATCGATACGCGCCAGAGCTATCTGCAGGAGCTGCTCGTGCAAGCTTTGATGGCCATGGAGCATCCACGAGAAGCGGAGCGTTCGGTGCACTTCTCCTACGAGATGGTCGCTCTCTCGCGGGACACCGCCCAGGCCCTCGGGTACATAGACGCCGCATCGGACGACGACAAGCCGTTCGTCGAGGTCTCCGGCCGGAAGGGCCTCGGCGTCAAGGCCGATGACCTGCTCGACCAGCTCACTGAACGGGCCAAGCGGGAGGTGACCGCCCGACACGCCGATCTGGCCCCCGAGGAACAGCGGCGCACCGCGACGATCATCGCGACGGCGGCGATCCGGTACTTCATGATCAAGTTCTCGCGCACCAAGGTCATCGCGTTCGACATCGACGAGGCGCTCAGCTTCGAAGGCGAAACCGGTCCGTATTTGCAATACGCCGCGGTGCGGGCGCGCAAGATCCTGCACAAGCTCGAGGCCCGCGAGGGCATCGCGGCAGCCACGTGGCTCCCGGCGCTCGCCTCGACACCGACCGATGGTCTGGTCGGCGAGGCTGGCGACGAACTGTGGGACCTGATCCTCGAGGCGTCACGACTCGATGAGGTTGCCGAGCAGGCGGTGCGCACGCTGGAGCTCTCCGTGCTCGCCAAATTCGCCTTCGGCCTGGCGCAGCGCTTCAACGGCTTCTACCACAGCAGTCCGGTCATCGCGGAGCACGACGACGCTCTGCGACACTGGCGCGCCGCGGGTGTCACCTATTTCCTGTCGCAGATGACGCGCGCCCTGGAGCTGATGGGATGCGCGGTGCCGGAACGCATGTAATGGGCCTTGAGGCCAGCAGGCTGCTGACGAGTGGAACGGTTCGGTTTCCTGGCGAGGCGTTCGGCTGGCAAGGCGCGAGGAGGGAGCAGCCAGGCGGGCTGTGACCCCGGTAAGCCGATGCCGCGACGCCGGTCCTCGCGGGCGCCTCGCCGGGAAACCTAGCGCTCGAGCGCGACTACCGTCTCGATGTGCGGCGTGTTGGGAAACATGTCGAACACGCGGACCTGGTCGAGCTGGTAGCCAGACTCCGCGAGTGCACGGAGATCCCGTGCCTGTGTGGCGACATCGCAGGAGACATAGACGATCCGATCGGGCCGGCGGCGAGCCAGCCGCGTCGCCGCTTCCCGCGAGAGACCCGTCCGCGGAGGATCCACGATCACGGCCGCTCCCTCGAGACTGGCAGATCGTTTCAAGAACGTCTCGACCGGCGCCCGGACAACCTGCACGTCAGGGTCCACCTGCGCCGCGTTCGACACGAGGTCCCCGATGCTGCACGGATCCCGCTCGACCGCTACGACCGGGCCACCCCGCGTCGCCGCAATACTCACTGCGAAGAGCCCAACCCCGGCATACAGGTCCACCAGCCTCGCACGTTCGGTGAGACCCGCCACCGTGGAGACCAGCCCGGGCGCCAGATACCGGTTGGCCTGAAAGAAGGCGTCGGCATGCCGGCGAAGCAAGAGCGTCTCTGCGGCGCCCGATGGCAGAAACACCGAGAGCGCGTCGGAGACATACGGCGTGCCGGCCAGTACGACCCGAGCCCGTGGTCCTTTGCCCCCTGCCGCGGTGAGCCCGGTCACCCCGCTGACCGAGGCCAGCGCACGCAGTCTGACGCCCACCGTGGCGGGGTCACTCTTCATGACCACGTGCACCGCGCACTGGTCACCCGCGAGGTTCTGG
The DNA here is from genome assembly GCA_002726085.1 of Acidobacteriota bacterium. Taxonomy (GTDB): domain Bacteria; phylum Acidobacteriota; class Vicinamibacteria; order Vicinamibacterales; family UBA8438; genus NP936. The sequence goes on along the minus strand of PBRZ01000092.1, from coordinate 34,674 downwards.
GCCAACTCCACCGTCCGGGCGCCGGTGGACGTCAGCACGTCCACATGCGCCGCGAGCTCGGCGATGAGCCTTTCGGTCTCTGGACGCAACTGATCGGTGCCGACGACGTCGCACACGCGGTGCGACCCCTCTTGCAGAAACCCCAGTTTGCCCTCGCCTACATGAAGCCTGGCGCGCATTCGGTAGCCGGTCTCGGGGGACGGGATGACCGGGGGCGGTAGGGACAGCTCGATCCGTCCAATCCGACGATACGCGTCTCGGACGATCTCCGACTTCAGCTTCAGCTGCCGACGATAGTCGATGTGCGCGAACGACCGGCCACCACATTCCGGCGCGACACCGACCGGTCGCCGGTCGGGACTCGCCTCGAGCACCTCAATCGTACGCGCCAGCACGACGTCTCGCCGCGAGCGTTCAACCACCGCCCGGATATGCTCACCCGGCATGGTCCCACTAACCAGTACGACCCGTCCGTCATGACGAGCGATCATCCGACCGCCGACCGCTGGTCGTTCCACGGTCAGCTCGATGACGTCGCTACTCGACACGTCTCCACACAGAAGTCAGAAGGTCATCGGAGGGCTGCGCCACGTTCAACCGTCGAACCGGACCGTTGGCAGGCGACAGCGCTCGCGCAGCAAGCGGTCGGTGCAGGCTGTCAGCGCGCGCGCATAGGGCGCCCGGGCCATGCGTGCCTTGAACGAAGCCAGCTCGGCGCGAGCCGCGTCTTCAATCTCCTCAATCGCCGACCTCGCCGCCGTCCGAGCAGCCGCGATCAAGCCACGGTCGATCTCATCGAGCCGGTCGAGCAGGGCGGCTCGCGCGGCTCCGCGAGCGCCGCGCGCGTCGCGCCGAATGGCGTCCAGATCCGCGACCACCTGCTCCAACGCCGCGTGGAGACCCGGCATCGCCTCGCGCATCGCCAGCATGTTGGTGGCCTGAACGAGAATCCGGTCGATGTGGGCCGGCAGGCTGACGCGACGCCTGGCAGGCCGGCCGTGGTCCTGCGGCGCCCTCTGCCCGGCCTCGGCCTCCTGCTTCGATCGGTCCGGGGTGCCCGCCACCCCGACGGCGCGGCGCCACTCGTCAAACACGTCGAAAATGTCCGCCTCGCAGTGCTCAATCCGAAGCGGTCGCCGTTTCCCTCCGGTGGGCTGATAGCGCTCCAGCTTCCGGTCGATTCCCTGAACCACGACCTGGAGCGGCACTCCGGCCTCGGCCCAGCCACACACGCGCTCGAACGCCGGACCCACGATGCGGATGAGATGGCCATCGTTCCTGCGGCAGAGATACGTCTCAATCTCGCGACAATACGCGCCCGGATCAGTCATGACTGACCTCGGTGTTCTGCCTCCAGGCGAGACGGAGCCCGTGGAGCGTCAGGTCCGGGCTGACGTGGTCGATGGCGGACGTTTCTCCGGCGATGATCCCGGCCAACCCGCCCGTTGCCACACAGACCGCCGGCTCGTCGCCGCCGAGCTCGTCACGCAGACGAGCAACAATGCCCTCGACCATGGCAACGTAGCCGAAAAAGAGCCCTGATTGCATCGACGCCACGGTGCTCGTTCCGATGAGGTGGTCCGGTCGGCGGACGTCGACGCGTGGTAGCCGTGCGGCCCGCAGAAACAGCGCGTCGGCCGAGATTTCGACACCCGGGCAGATGACGCCGCCAACATACTCGCCCGCCCCAGAGATGACATCAAAAGTGGTGGCGGTCCCGAAATCGACCGAGATGACCGGCCGTCCAGCCCCGCCGTACAGGGTCAACGCCGCAAGACCATTGACCAGCCGGTCGGCGCCGACATCCTCCGGGGCGTGATAGCGGATGGGCAGCCCGGCGTTGGCGGCGTCGATCGTCAGTGTCTCCTGCCTGAAGGCCTGACGCACCATCTCGGTCACCGTGGCCGTGAGCGGCGGGACGACAGACGACAGCACGACCCCGGACACCTGCTTCATGTCCAAACTACACTCTTCGAACAGGCGGCCGACGAGCACCCGCAGCTCGTCCGTCGTCCCCTCGTGCCGGGTGGCGAGACGCCAACTCTGGCCGAGAGTCTCCCCGTCGAAGATCCCGAGCACGATGTTGGTATTGCCGATGTCGATCGCAAGAAGCATGGTTGCTCTGGCAGGCTACTGAAGCACACCAGCCTGCTGGTCTCAGGCTTCGGGCTTCAGGCTACGGGCTTCAGGAGCCTCTGTGGCAGCCGCCCCTCGGACTCCGTGTGGCAGCCCGGCATCTCGGACGTGGTGCACCTCGCCACCGGCTAGACGCTCGCGGCGCGTGCCAACCCGTACGAGCAGTGCGCCCTCCTCGTCAACACCCTCCGTGACACCGCGATGCCGAACCGACCCAACCGACCACTCCACCGTTGCCCCGCGGCTCGACGGAGCCAGACGCTCCCACCGCGCAAGCAGACCGGCGATCTGGCCAGATGCGACGTCGGCGCAACGAGATGCCAACGCGGCCAGCAGCTCTACGAGCAGCTGCGCCGGGTCGACCGTCCGACCAGTCAGTCCTTCTACCGAGCCGGCACGGTCGGCCAGCTCTTCCGGCCACACCACCTCGCGGAGGTTGATACCGATGCCGACAATGGCCCGGTCAACCCGGTCGTGCGCCGTGGTCGCCTCGGCCAGGATGCCCGCCACTTTACGAGGGCGTCCGGCGGCGAACACCACGACGTCGTTCGGCCACTCGAGCGTCGCCTCGAGGCCCGTGCCTGTCCGGAGCGCCTCGGCCACCGCGACACCGACTGCCAGGGTCAGGACCGGGGGCGAGGCCGTGCGGAGCAGCACCGACACATAGAGGCCTGTGCCGTGGGGCGAGAACCACCGGTTCCCGTGACGCCCCCGACCGGCGCTCTGGGCGTCGGCCACCACGACGGTGCCATGCGCGGCGCCCTGGTCCGCCAGCCTGGCCGCAACCTCATTGGTCGACCCGACCTGCCGATAGTGCCGCACACGCCCGGCGAATGGCCCCAACCGAGCGACCGCCGACTGCAGCCGGGCGTCGAGATCAGCTGGCAGCACCGGTAAGCTCGAAGGTCATCGCGACCGGTGAGGCCGCCTGCGTGATCGCCGCGATCGACACGTACTCGGCACCGGTGTCCGCCAGCTCCGGTATCCGGTCATGCGGCACTGTGTGCGACACCGAGATCTTGGCGCGGCCTCGGCTGCGCCGCACTGCCTCTCTGATCGCCTCGATCGGCAAGCCCTGAATCCGCACCGTCGCCACGCCGACCGCCAGGGCGGCATCGACATCAGCGAGTGTATGGGCCTCCACCTCAATCGGCAGCTCGGCATCAGAGGCACGGACTCGCCGCACCGCTTCTGCGATGTCGCCGGCCATGCGGACATGATTGGCCCCGACAAGCACGCCGTCGTCGAGTCCGACCCGGTGGTTCACCCCACCACCCACGCGGACGGCGTACTTCTCCAGGGCGCGCAAGGTCGGAGTGGTCTTCCTGGTATCGAGCACGGTGATCCGCCCCCCACTGGCGTCGGCGAAATCGCGTGTCAGCGTGGCGATGCCGGTCAACCGCTGCAGGAAATTCAGCGCTGTGCCTTCCGCCGTCAACAACGTGGCGGCAAATCCCCGAAACCGCGCCAGCTCGGCGCCAGGCTCGCAGCGCTCTCCCTCACGTCGCGCCCCATCGACCACCACATGCGGGTCGAGCTGCCGGAAACACTCGGTCGCCACGTCCAGACCCGCCAAGACACACGGCGTGTTGACGACGATGACACCGGTTGCCCTGACCTCGGAGGACACGACAGCCTCTGTGGTCACGTCGCCCCATCGCACGTCCTCGGCGAGTGNCCGCCGCACGATTTCGCGATAGGACGACTGGTCGAGCGGGGCAAACGGCGTGACCGTCACGGCGTCAGCTCCGTCAAGATCTGTTCGAGTTGACGGCGGCGCAGCCGGGCCGCCTCTTGCTGGGCGACGGCCTCGTCGACCACGTCGGGCGCGGCTCGCTCGCGAAACTTCGGGTTAGCCAGCTTCCCGTCCAGGGATCGGAGCCGCCCAACGATCTTGTCGAGCTCTCGCCGCACACGCGCGGTCTCGGCGGCCTTGTCGATAATTCCGGCAAGCGGCAGATTCAGATGCATCCGGCGCACGACGCGCCGCACCGTGTCGCTGTCGCGCTCGATCGTGTCGACGAAGGCGAACGACTCGAGACCGGCCAGCCGCCGCACGTAGTCGGCATGCGCGTCGATCAGCTCCCGGTCGTCTGCGCTCGCCCCCTCGATCAGCAGCGTCAACTTCCTCGACGGTGCCACCCCGAGCTCGGCTCGCGCGGTCCGCACCGTGGTGATGATCTCCTGCACCAGCTCCAGCACCACCACCGCGCCGTCGTCGGCCCAGGCCGGCATCTCCTGCGGAAACGCCGCTCGGGTGATGGTTCGGGCCTGACCGTCCGGGGTGAGCCCGTCATCGGGACCCTGTGGAAGCGTCTGCCATAGCTCCTCGGTCACGANCGGCATGAACGGATGCAACAGCCGCAGCACATGGTCGTGCACCGTCAGCAACACCGCGATGGCACGGTCCCGCTCCATCCCTTCCGCCTGCAAATGCGGTTTGACCAGCTCGATATACCAGTCTGCGTACTCGTGCCAGCAGAAGTGATACAGCCGGTCGGCGGCCACGTCGAAGCGGTAANCCTCGAGCGCCCGCGTCACCTCGCCAACCAGCTCGCTGACCCGATACAGTATCCACCGGTGAATGGTCTCGAGCTCCCCGCCCTGCGGTACCGCCGGACGCTCGGTCAGCGACTCCGGCAAGTTCATCAGGACGAACCGGGAGGTGTTCCAGATCTTGTTGACGAACTGACGATAGCCACGCAACCGCCCCTCAGACAGTGAGATGTCCATTCCGGGCGAGGCGAGGGCAGCCAGGGTGAAGCGGAACGCGTCGGCCCCGATGTCATCCATCACCTGGAGCGGGTTGACGACGTTACCCTTGGACTTGCTCATCTTCTGCCCGTGCTCATCGCGCACCAGCGAGGTGATGTAGACGGTCTTGAACGGCACGTCACCGGTAAACTTCAACCCGAGCATCATCATGCGCGCCACCCAGAAGAAGATGATGTCGAGCCCGGTGATCATCACGGTCGTCGGGTAGTAGCGCGCAAGGTCGGCCGTCTGGTCCGGCCACCCCATGGTGCTGAGGGGCCAGAGCCCCGAGCTGAACCAGGTATCCAGCACGTCGGTATCCTGACGCAGTGCGCCGCCGCACGCACACCGGGCCGGAGTCTCCTCCTCGACGAGCACTTCCCCGCACTCGTCGCAATACCAGGCCGGCACGCGGTGTCCCCACCACAGCTGGCGCGAGATGCACCAATCGTGGATATTGGCCATCCACTCGAAGTAGGTGCGCGCCCAGTTGTCGGGTACGAAGCGGGTCCGGCCGTCCTCGACCGCCGCGATTGCCGGCTCAGCCAACGGCTTGATCCGCACGAACCATTGGGTCGAAACCAGCGGCTCAACCACCGTGTTGCAGCGGCTGCAGTGCCCGACTGCGTGGGTGTGGTCCTCCACCTGTTCGAGGAACCCATCGGCTTCCAACCGCTCCACCAGGGCGCGACGTGCGACAAACCGGTCCTGCCCGGCGTAGGGACCCGCCTCGGCGGTCATCTTGCCGTCTTCGCCGATCACCACGATCTGCGCCAGATCGTGACGCTGCCCGATCTCGAAGTCGTTCGGATCATGGGCTGGCGTCACCTTGACGGCGCCGGTGCCGAACCCGGCATCAACGAACGCATCGGCGATCACCGGCAGCTCCCGGCCGATGACCGGGAGTCGAAGCCGCTGCCCCACGGTGTCCCGATACCGGTCATCGTCCGGATGTACCGCCACCGCCGAGTCACCCAGCATGGTCTCGGGTCGTGTGGTCGCCACAATCACGGAGCGGCCGCCGTCCACCGCGGGGTAGCGAATGCGATAGAGCTTGCCCTTCTGCTCGGCGTGCACCACTTCGAGATCGGACAACGCCGTGCGACACCGCGTACACCAGTTGACGATGTACTTGCCGCGATAGATCAGCCCCTCGCGAAACAGTGTCACGAAGACCCGTCGTACCGCCCGCGACAGGTCGTCGTCGAGCGTGAAACGCTCCCGGCTCCAATCGACCGACGAACCAAGGGTGCGCATCTGGCTCGTGATCGTGCCGTGGCTCTGCCGGCTCCATTCGCGGACGCGTGCCTCGAACGCCTCGCGCCCCATGTCGTGGCGGTTCGTCCCTTCCTTCGCCAGCTGCTTCTCGACCACGTTTTGTGTGGCGATCCCAGCGTGGTCGGTCCCTGGCAGCCACAGCACGTCGTGACCCGTCATCCGCTTCCAGCGGGCTACGATGTCCGGCAGCGTCTGATTGAGCGCATGTCCGATATGCAGCACGCCGGTGACATTCGGCGGCGGCAAGACCATGCTGAAGGCGGGACGCGTCGACGTGGGATCTGCGCGGAAGGCGCCGGTCGACTCCCAGAAAGCGTACCACTTGGGATCGACGGTCGAGTGTTCGAAGCCTTTTGCCAGCTCACGCATGCCGATAATCGTATCAGCCGCCGGTAAGGACTGATTCTGCCGAAGGGGGTGCGGGGCTGCAGTGGGAACCGGCGCAACCCCACGAAACACCCGGTCAGCGGGCCGAAGAGAACCTGACCTGGCGCTGTGGGGGCGAGGGTCATCTGCGCGGCTCGAGGCGCAGCGTCTCTAGCCGTCTTTGAGCCGCTCGATCTCCTCACGCACGAGCTTCTCGGCCACACGGGCAACGACCTGAGACACCACCTCGCTGTTCGCACCGTCGGACAACCGGGCGATGACGCGCTCGGTCACGCGCTCAATCAGCTCTTCGCTCATGTCGAGCGACGGGGCCGGGCTGGGCCATGGATAGACCGTCTGTGGCCGCTCGGCGTCTCCCTGTTCGGCTGCCAGCAGCGAAGCGAAGGCGTCGGCCAGCGACGGTGGCGTCGCGCGCGACATTGGTTCCTGGGATCTCTGGTACGTCGGGGGCGCCGGCGGCGCGGCTGCCAGAGGGCTGTCACCCGACTCGGCTCCGCTCGGTGCTGGCGCCGCCGGTTCTGGCACCGAAGCCGGCGGGGTGGGAGCTGCCTCGGCTTCGTCCTTGTCTTCGGCTTCGTCCTCGATTGGCGATGGCGTTGTGGACACGCTGGGNCCGGCCTCGGCAGCCTCGATCTCTGGCGTGTCCTCGAGATGGTCGAGGTCCAGCTTGTTGAGCGCCCCTTCGAGTGCGCTCAACGCACCTTCCAGCGAATTGATGTCCGCCGACGTGGCTGGCGAGGCTGGCGGAGCGGGACGCTCGGCGTCCTCCTCCGAGCGCTCCTGCCCAGAGTCGGCGGGCTCTCCTTCCGAGAGGCGGTCGAACGCCTCGTCCATCTGATCCAGGTAGATCCCGAGCGGATCATCTGCCTGGAGTTCCCGGTTGCTCGTCGCCGACGGCGAAGCAGCCTCCGTGTCATCTGATGGCGCTTGTTGCGGCGGCGACCGAACGGTCTCGGTTTCACCGGAGCCGCGCATAGAGAGAGCCCCTGTCTGCCCTGGCAGCAAAGACGCGGCTTCTTCAGCCGCAGCGGCGGCGCCGTTGTCAGCGTCGGCGGGGCGGGACGGCACGACACCGAACGGTCCGGAGGTTGCCGGCACGACTGGCGCCACCTGCCCACGGAGCAATTCACGGACGCGACTGATTACAACCTGTGGCTCGAACGGTTTCACCAGCACCGCGTCACTACCGACCAGCCGCGCTCGATCTTCATCGACGGGCTCGAACGCTCCTGTCAGCAGAACGACCGGAATGTGCGCCAGTGCGGGATCCTCCTTGACGAACATCGCGACGTCGTAGCCATCGCGCTCCGGCATGCCGGTGTCGGCCAAGACGATGTCGGGTGGATCCGACTTGATTCGGTCAATCGCTTGCTGTCCGTCCCCAACGGCGATGACCTGGATGTCTTCGTCTTCGAACGTCAATTCGATCACTCGCTGGATGGTGACGCTATCGTCGGCGAGCAGGAGTGTTTGCGACATGGATTCGCCCGAGCGTACTTGCACCATTCAGAGAAGTCAAGCGTAGACAGGGACTTAGAGGCGTACTGGAGGCGAACTAGGCCGGGACTTGTCGGTGGTGCTCACGGATGAACTTGACGATGTCCCGCATTGGTGTTCCGGGTTGAAACACCCCCTCGATTCCGATGCTCCGCAACCCGGGCAGGTCCACATCGGGAATGATGCCCCCGACCACCACGACAACATCGTCGAGACCTTTCTCCCGCAACAGAGCCATCACCCGAGGGCAAACATGGTTGTGAGCGCCGGACAGAATCGACAGGCCGATGACGCCCGCGTCCTCTTGCAGGGCGGCCTCGACGATCTGCTCAGGTGTCTGGCGAAGACCGGTGTAGATGACCTCCATCCCTTCGTCGCGCAGCGCGCGCGCAATCACCTTCGCGCCGCGGTCGTGTCCGTCCAGACCCGGTTTTGCAATGATGACGCGGATCTTATCCATATCCATCCGAGGCAGGTGTTCATGTCATCGAGGAGCCAGGGCGTCGCGCGATGTCATCCCTGAATGCGAAACGCCACGAGCGTGGACGCCGCATCGTCGCCCGACGCGGCCGAGATCTCGATCAGGTAGTCTCCTCGCGGGAACGGCGCCAACTGCAGGGTCAGCTGGTGCTGTTCACCAGCCGACGGCGCCTCGACGGGGAGATCCCGCATCGGCGTACCTTCCCGGCTCAACAGCTTCGCGGTGACCACCGAGGGCATATTGCCCGGCGTGTATGCCTCGACACGCACCAGCAGTGCCTCGGTACGCCGAAAGAAGCGGGTCGCGGTCGGCAAGGCATCGGGGTTGTCAACGAGCTGTCTCAGCTGGAGCTCGTTTTGCGCGCGGTGGACCGCCGGGGTGCTCAAGGCGACGTCGGTGCCGGTGAAATCTGGGATCGTCACCTCGTTCACCGCCCGGTCGAGCACATCGCCGTACTCGTCCTCGATGGCCGCATTGAGCTCGAGCTCGCCGGGGTCTGCCTCGAAATCCGCTCGCGGCGACTCGTTGCCCCGGCTCGGCACTTCCCCGCGGAAATACGCGCCACTATCGCTCATGGCCATCAGCATCACCTGGGACGCCGATTCGCTCCGCTGACTCTGGCCGGTTCCGACCGGCTCCCAGACAAACGTCACCTTCGTCTTGCCGTTGTCGCCACGCCGCGTGCCGACCCAGGTCCGAACCAGTCGGCCACGCGTCGGCTCCGCCAATTTCGCCAGCGCGATATCCACCGCCTTCGGGACCTCCGGCTTCGGCGGCGCCAGCACTCGAGCGGCGTTCTCCTCGGTGAGCGCGTAGTAGCCCGGGCGGGCGCGGATCTTTACATCGGGCCGATTCACACGGACCTCGATCTCGTGAAACTTGCCGTCAATGGGCGCCTCCGCCGAGGTATAGCCCAGCAGGTAGTATGCACTCTGGTCGCGAACAATCTGTGCCAAACCAGGTCCGACATCGTTCCGGTTCACAATCGCGCGCCCGTCGGTCTCGTCGGCAAGGACATACAGGGTGTCCTGCAAAGCCCGCAGGACCCGTCCGTCGGTCTGGGTCTCGATCGGCACGGTGCTCAAGTCGTACTCGTAGATCGCCAGCCCTCGAGGATCGACCATGTAGAGGCTCGTGTTGTTCTTGTTCGCCACGTCGGCGGCCCACATCAGATTCAGCCGCATCTCGGCGTCTTCGAAGAACTGGGACGACTGCTCTCCTCGGTTCACACCCGCAAATGGGTCGTAGCGCTGAGAACTGCGCAGGCCACCGCCGGCGGCGCTCTGGTCTCGCAGCTGCGGCGGCACCCAGTTCGAGTAGCCCTCACTCAACACGATGATCGACTTGCGCCCCTCACGCAGCCCGCCCAGATGGATCGCCAGCGCCTTGAGCCCCGACAAGCTCACGTCGTTCCGGATACGCTCGACCTGGGTCGTCGGATAATAGGCGTACGCCTGCTCGTACGTGTTGCGCGGATCGTAGTTGTACTTGCGGCCTTCGAACGCCTGGAGCGCCCGGATGATCTGCGCGTGATCGCGGGTGAGGCGGACGTCGAACATCGGCGTCATCGGATACATGACCGCCACCAGGTCGGTTGGCGCGAGCTCGGTCTGGACGAACTCCACTAACGGCGCCGTCATTCGCATGGCGTTCCCGTCACGGACGTGATAGTCGTCGAGAAAGAAGACGAAGATGCGCGAGTCGGGCCGGGCGGCCTCGCGCTCCTGGTCATACTCGTTGCGGATGCTCGACGGCGGCGGCAGCGACGGGTCGGGCTCACCGGTGATCTCGACGAGCTCGAACGACTCGATCTGCTGGAGTGCGTCATCCTCGAGAATCTCGAAGTCGTCCGCCGTCAAATCGAGTACGAAGTTGTCATCATCGTCGGTGACAATCGCGTCCACCCGCACGAAGTTGATCTCGGACCGGAACACCGGTTGCCCGTCCGGGTCGTCTTGCCCGTCCGGCGCCTGGTCGGGGGCCGGGTCTGACGCCTCGGACGGCTGGGGGGTGCCGGCAGGCTGCGCATCGGGGGGTTGCTGCGCGGCGCCGGTCACGCCAAGCGCCACCAGGAAGACCACACAGGCCACCATGACCGGTGGGAACCACCCGGTCAGGTCCAGCTGGCGCGCGACGGGACGTGACGTCCACCATCGGATGCTCGACATGTGTGTCCTTCCTGGGTCGTGGCGCCTAGCCCATGATACCACCCGAACATCCAGCCTGCCGCCACTCACGTATGATCATGTTCACAGGCTGCATGCGATGAAAGGATGGACCGTTGGATTGGCAATCAAGCATGACGGACGGAGATCCNGGGCGAACGGCGCCTCGACGACTGAAGTCCGCCGTGTTAGTTTCTCGAGCTGAAGCTGGCGAAGCCCACCGGCTTCTCCTGTCTCCTGCCTCCTGCCTCCTGCTTCCTTGGGGACACACTCGACCATGCGACTCGAATTGACCGCCGAGCAGGAGGCGTTTCGCGAGGCCGTCCGCCAATTCGCCGATGCGGAGGTCAGACCGCGGGCCGCGCAGATCGACGCCGAGGACCACTTTCCCAGCGACCTGGTGCGGGAGGCGGGCGCACGCGGTCTGATGGGGGTCACGATCCCGATCGAAGCGGGCGGCGCGGGCCGCGACTACATCAGCTATGCCCTGGCGGTCGAGGAGGTCGCCCACGCCAGCGCCACGCTGGCGGTCATCCTGGCCGTCAACAACTCGCTTGTTGCCGAGGTGATCGCGCGGTTCGGCGCGGCGAGTCAGCGCGCCGCCTGGCTGCGCCGTCTGGCCACCGGCGAGGCGGTCGGCGCCTTCGCGCTATCGGAACCGGATGCGGGCACCGATGCCGCACATCAGCAGACCACCGCCNCGGAAGCGGGCGCCGGCTACAGCCTCAACGGCCACAAGGTGTGGGTCGCCAACGGCGAGGTTGCCGAGCTGCTCCTGGTGTTTGCGGCGACCGAACCAGGAATTGGCGGCCGCGGCGTGTCGGCGTTCCTGGTGCCGACCGGCACACCGGGCCTGCAGTCACGAGCCACAGCCGACTCCCTCGGCATGCGCGGTCTCGGCTGCCGGGACATCGATCTCCAGGACGTCCACGTCGGCACCGAGGCGATGCTCGGTGCGCCGGGCGAAGGGTTCCAGATCGCCTTGTGGGCCCTCGAAGGTGGGCGGGTAGCCATCGCTGCCCAGGCCCTGGGCGTCGGCCAGGCGGCGTTTGACGAGGCGCTCGCGCACGCGAAAAAACGGCAAACTTTCGGGCGGCCGATTGGCCGATATCAGGCGGTGCAATGGATGCTGGCCGACATGGCGACCGAGCTCGAGGCGGCGCGCATGCTGCTGTATCGGGGCGCCGCCGCGAAGGACACGCAGGAACGTTGCACCGTGGAAGCAGCGATGGCGAAGCTGTATGCCTCGGAAGCCGCGCACCGGGCCGCCGACCAGGCGATGCAGAACCTGGCCTCGGCCGGCTACCGCCGTGGCTCCACCGTCGAACGCCTGGTCCGTGACGTCCGCGCGACCGAGATCTACCAGGGCACCTCGGAAGTGCAGCGGATGGTCATCGCGGCCGGCATCCTCGCCGAGCGATGAATGGCTGCTTCAGTCCGCTTCAGTGTCCGCCCGGGCCAGGCGGTCAAAGATCGGTGTGAGCCGCTTCATGGACTCGGGCAGTTCCTCTGGCACGACCCGGGTCTCCCCAACCACGGTCATGAAGTTGGTATCGCCGTCCCAGCGAGGCACGAGATGCATGTGGAGGTGTCCTGGAATACCGGCGCCCGCCGGGCGCCCAAGGTTGATCCCCAGGTTCATCCCGTGCGGTCGATACGCCTCGGTCAACGCGATCTCGGCACGGCGCGTCAGCCTCATCAGCTCGGTCAGCTCCTGACGCGACGCCTCGGCGAGCGACCCAACGTGGCGGTTCGGCACCACCATGACGTGGCCGCTGTTGTAGGGGTAGAGATTGAGAATGACGAAGCAGGTCTGGCCACGCGCGACGATCAAGGACTCCGACCCGGTGCGGGTCTGGGCCGCGCAGAACACGCACTCGTCGTTCGATGCCTGCCCGGCCGCGCCGGTCACGTAATCAAGCCTCCACGGGGACCAGAGTCGTTCCACGCGATGACACAGGACACTGGCGAAGCCCTCCAGCTTCTCCTGCCCCCTGCCTCCTGTCTCCTGACTCCTTGGGGAAACGCTAGTAGCGCGTGACGCCGGAACCAGGCACTGGCGACGGTGCCGACGTGGGCGGGTCCTCTGGCGTGTCTTGCAACGGCTCCCGGTTGATCAGCTCTTTGAGCTCCTTACCGGGCTTGAAGTAGGGCACCTGCTTGGGCGGCACGTCGACGCGGTCGCCGGTCTTGGGGTTCCGCCCCTTTCGGGGTTCGCGCTGCCGGAGACGAAAGCTCCCGAAGCCCCGCAGCTCGATCTTCTCACCGCGACGCAGGGCGCTGATGATGCTGCGGAACACGGTGTCGACGATCACCTCGGAGTGTTTCTTGGTGAGATCGGAGACTCGCGACACTTCCTCGACGAGCGCCGCCTTCGTCATGCTCCCGCCTGCTGCCAAGATCCCCCCTTGCCGCCCCGGCGACCACTCCCGGGCCCTGAGCGGGCCGCTCGTGGACTAATCGTCGGACTGGTTCTTGAAGTGATCGCCGAGCGTCACCGCCGGCGACCCGGACTCGCCGCTGCCGTACGATTCCCAGTCCACTTCGTAGTCGTCCGACTTCAGGGCGCGGATGCTGAGACCGATCTTCCGCTCACTCGGACTGAGCTTGATGATCTTCATGCTCGTGACCTCGTCGACCTTCAGCTCGACCTTGTCATGCCCGGCCTGGTCGTCGAACTCCGACACATGGATGAGCCCCTCGATACCCTCGGNCAACTCCACGAAGGCGCCGAAGTTGGTAATCCGGACAACCTTACCTTCGACGACAGTCCCGACCTTGTTGTTCTCGAAGAAGTCGTCCCAGATGTCGGTCGCCAGCTGCTTCAGCCCGAGAGAGAGTCGCTGGTTGTCGGGGTCGATGTTGAGCACCATCGCCTCGACCTCGTCCCCCTTCTTGAGGACCTCGGAGGGATGCTTCAAGCGCTTGCGCCACGACATGTCCGAGATGTGGATCAACCCGTCGATCCCTTCCTCAACCTCGACAAACGCCCCGAACTCGGTGAGGTTGCGCACCTTCCCGGTCAGTGTGGACCCGATCGGGTACTTGTCGGCCAGCTGGTGCCAGGGGTTGGACTCGACCTGCTTGAGCCCCAAGGAGATGCGCCGCGCTTGTGGGTCGACACCGAGCACCATCGACTCGACGGCGTCTCCGACGTTGAGCAGCTTCGACGGGTGCTTCACCCGCTTGCTCCACGACATCTCGGAGACGTGAATCAGCCCTTCGACGCCCGGCTCGAGCTCGATGAACGCGCCGTAGTCGGTCAGGCTGACGACCTTGCCGTCCACACGCTGTCCCACTGGATACCGCTCTTCCACCGCGGTCCACGGATCGGCGTGCAGCTGCTTGTAGCCCAGCGACACCCGCTCGGTGGTCCGGTCGAACTTCAACACCACGACATCCGCTTCGTCGTTCACCTTGAACAGATCGGACGGGTGCGCGGCGCGACCCCACGACATATCGGTCACGTGCAGCAGCCCGTCGATTCCGCCAAGGTCGATGAAGGCGCCGTAGTCGGTGATGTTCTTGACCGTCCCCCGCAGCACCTTCCCTTCCTCCAGGGTGGCAAGCGTGTGCTTCTTCTTTTCCGCGTTCTCCTCTTCGAGGAGCACTTTGCGGGACAGCACGATGTTGCCGCGCTTTTTGTTGACCTTGATGACGAGCATGCGCAGCTCCTGGCCACGCAGCGCGTCGAGATTACGCACCGGGCGCACGTCGACCTGCGAGCCGGGCAGAAAAGCCCGGACGCCGATGTCGACGGCCAACCCGCCTTTGATCCGTTCGATGACGCGGCCGATGACGACCTTCTTGTCGTCATACGCCTTCTCGACCTCGTCCCAGATCTTCATCTTCTCGGCCTTCTCGCGCGACAGCACGATATGGCCGTCCCGGTCTTCGGTGCGCTCGAGCAGCACGTCGACCGTGTCTCCGGGCTGGACGATACACTCGCCCTGCTCGTCGATAAACTCCTGGAGTTGGATGATGCCTTCGGATTTGTACCCGACGTCGACCACGACATCCGACGACGANACCTTCAGCACGGTGCCCTTGATGACCTCGCCCTCGGCAATGTTGCGGAAACTGCCCTCGTACAGCTTCAGCAGATTCTCGTATTCGTCCCGGTCGGGTCGCTCATCCTCTTCCTCGTGCGTCACGACCATCATGGGACCCGGTCGCGCAGCCTTCACCGGGTCGGTGACGTTCTCGAGGTCTTCAACCTTCGTCATGGAACTGCCAGTCCTCCTGTTACAAACCTACGCTGAGCTTCGCGAGCCGTAGCCTCGCCGACGCCGCACACCGACGCCGTATCGACTGCCATCCGAGCCTCGCCGATCAGCGATAAGCCTCAGACTATACGACAGTTATCGGCGCTCAGTCAAATGAAATGGGTCGAAAACCCGGCAGCGGCGAGTCGCTGTCGTACGATGTCCAACACCTGCTCGACGACCCCATCCAGCGGTGTCCCGGTCGTGTCGACATGCACCGCGTCGCCGGCCTTCACGAGCGGGGAGCTCTTTCGCGTGCGGTCCGAGTGGTCCCGGGCCTCGAGCGCACTGGCCACACTGGACAGCGCCGCCTTGGGACGGCCGAGACCATGGGCCGGGTCGGAGGCCCGCCGCACGGCGCGCTCCTCTGGGGATGCATCGAGGTAGATCTTCACGTCGGCCTCGGGAAAGACGGTCGTGCCGATGTCGCGGCCCTCCATGACGAGGCCACCAGCCGCCGCGTAGGCTCGCTGTCGTCGCACCAGCACGTCCCGGACCGCCGGCATCCGGGCGACGCGTGCCGCCGCGGCATCGATGTGCGCCGTTCGGATGGCGCTGGTCACGTCATGGCCCTCGATGAGCACGGTCTGGTCATCGAGCGTCATCTCGACCCGATCGGCCAGGGCGCTGACCGCCGGCTCGTCGTCGAGCGCGAGACCGTCGTGAGTCGCCATCCAGGCTACCGCCCGATACATCGCCCCCGTATCGACATAGCGGCACCCGAGCTTCTTGGCGACAGCGCGCGACACGCTGCCCTTACCGGCACCCGATGGGCCATCAATGGTGATGACGGGTTCGTGTGTCGTCGTCTTGGTCACGGGCGACCTCGCCGCTTCGCTCCAGTCTTCAGGCTGCGGGCTACAGGCTTCGGACGCTTGGCGGCGTTGGGCTTTCGGCTTGGGGCATTGGCTGCTCGGTCGTGCTCGGCGGATGGCTCGGCGAGCGCAACGGCGCAACGCAGTGCGGTGACCTCGCCGGGGGTCAGGTCGCGGAACTGTCCGGGTCTCAGCGACTTGTCCTTGATCGGTCCAATTTGGACGCGACGCAGCCGCACGACCGGATGCCCGATCGCCTCGCACATATGACGCACCTGCCGCTTCCGCCCCTCGGTGATGACAATCCGCAGCAGCCCTTGGTCTCCATGCAGGCCACGCCCGGCTCCGACCAGGCCGGCCGTGGCCGGCGCCGTGGGGCGGCCATCGAGCACGACTCCACGAGCAAGCCGTTTCAGAGCCTGAGCATCGGGCACCCCACGCACTCGCGCCTCGTAGACGCGTTCGATACCGTGACGCGGATGGGTCAGCCTGGCCGCCATGTCGCCATCGTTCGTCAGCAGCAGCAAGCCCTCGCTGTCGTAATCCAGGCGGCCAACCGGATAGACAGAGTCGCGCACGCCCGACAGCAGATCCATCACGGTCCGGCGCCGCTGGGGATCGTCCCGGGTCGTCATGACNCCACGCGGCTTGTTCAGCAGCAGATACCGCCGTCGTCCCACACGGCCGACCCGCCGCCCGTCCACGCGGATGTCGTCGGTCTCCGGTTCGGCGCGCGCGCCCAGAGCGGAGACGACGACGCCATTGACGGTGACGCGGCCTTCGCGCATCAGCGTCTCGGCCGCCCGTCGCGACGCCACCCCGGCCGCCGCGATGATCTTCTGCAGGCGCACCCCTTCAGGTTCTGATGCCGGCGCAGCCCTCCTGCCTCCTGTCTCCTGTCTCCTGTCTCCTGAGGGCATCCGTCTAATGCACCTGCTCGGAGGGCGACGGCTCCGGGTCCTCAGACACCTCGGGCTCACTATCGAACGGCAATGACTCGGTCGACGGCCCCGGCTGGGCCAGCAGCGGCGGCACTTCCATGCCGAGCGCCTCTGCCATCTCCTCCACCTTCGGCAGCTCGCTGAGATCGCCGAGCCCGAACCGGTTCAGGAACTCGCGGGTGGTAGCGTAGAGGAACGGCCGTCCAACCACCTGCTTGCGCCCCACCACCTTCACCAGTTGCCGCTCCAGTAGCGTCCCGACGACGCCGGAGGCATTGACCCCGCGAATCTCGGCGATTTCTGGCCCAGTAATCGGTTGCTTGTAGGCGATGACCGCCAGCGTCTCGAGCGCCTGTACCGACAACCGCTGCTTGGATTGCTCGTGAAAGAGGCGTCGCACCCACTCGTGCAGCTCGGGGCGGGTGCAAATCTGGTAGCCGCCGGCCACCTCCACCATCTGCAGTCCGCCTCGCTGCTGGTAGTCGGACCGGAGACCTTCGAGCGCCCGTTCCACGTCTTCGGGCGGCTCGGTGTCGAGCAACTGGAAGAGCGTCTTGGGCGTCAGCGGGTCGGGCGACGCGAAGATGAGGGCCTCGATGATTGGTTTGAGCTCGTCGGACATGGGGTGCTCGTCTTCTCTTGAGGAGTCAGGAGGCAGGAGGCAGGAGACGCCGGTGCTCGGCTTCCGCGCTCTGCCTCGATCTGGTTCGTTCACTAGCGTCATCTGGAATGATTCCACCTGCATGGCTCCGTCGAACTAATCTGGTGCATCCTTCCTGCTTTCTCCTGCCTCCTGCCTCCTGCCTCCTGCCTCCTGCGTGTGGCCTTCGTCCCCGAGCGGTTTCGGAGCGTCCCCGGATCTTTCGCGAAGATACACCCGAATGGGACCAAAGGCGCCGGACTGGAACACGCGGATGAGCTTCAGGCGAATCATCTCGAGGAGCGCGAGGAAGGTCGTGATCAGCTCGCCACGACTGTCGGCGTCGTCGAAGAGCTCCTCGAATCCACACGCCTCTGTTTCCGACAACCGCTCCATGAGCTGACGGGTCCGGGTCTCGATGGAGACCTGTTCGCCTGGCAGCATCACGCCCGGGCGCTCGCGCGCCCGCTTGATCACCGCCTGGAAGGCCTGCAACAAGCCGAAGAGGTCCACCTCGAGCTCGCGCTCGAACGGCTCGCCGGCGATATCGGCGGTCCGCTCGTCAGACCGCCCCCACTGCGCGCTGCGCACCGTCTCGCGCTCGTGGAGCAGCTCGGCCGCCGCCTTGTACTTCTGGTGCTCGATAAGCCGTCGGACCAAGGCGTCACGCGGGTCTTCGAGGTCTCCCTCCTCCTCGGTCTCGAACTCGAGACGTGGAACGAGCGTCCGCGCCTTTATGTGAATGAGCGTGGCCGCCATCACCAGAAACTCGCCCGCGGTATCGAGGTCGAGCTCCTTCATGAGGTCGAGGTAGTTGAGATATTGCGTCGTGATGAGCACGATCGGGATGTCGTAGATGTCGACTTCGTGCTTCTTGATCAAGTGCAGCAGCAGATCGAGCGGCCCTTCGAAGTTCTCGAGCTTGATCGGGTACTGCTCGAGTATCGATTCGAACTCGTCGACTCTGACTTCTGACTTCTTTGTGCTCACGAGTAGCTCAACCCCACCGCTTCCCGGACCTGCGTCATCGTCTCCCGGGCGATCGCCCGTGCACGGCTCGACCCATCCATCAGGATCTCCCGCACCCGCGCCGGCTGTGCCAGCACCTCGGCCCGGCGCTCGCGTATCGGGTCGAGCATCGTGTTAATCGCTCGCACGAGCTTCTGCTTGACCTCGACGTCCCCCACAGTGCCGGCACGATACCGGGTCTTCAAGTCGTCAACCTCAGCCACGTCGGGATTGAAGGCGTCGTGGTAGACAAACACCGGGTTGCCTTCCACGGTACCTGGAATGTCGGCGCGGATCCGCTTCGGATCCGTGTACATACTCATGACCTTCTTCTTCACGGTCTCGGCGTCGTCCGATAAGGCAATCGAGTTGCCGTAACTCTTGCTCATCTTGCGGTTGTCGAGACCGGGCAACCGTGGAAAATTGCTCAAGAGCGNCTGCGGCTCGGGAAACAGCTCGCCGTAGAACCCGTGGAACCGGCGAATCACCTCGCGGTTCAGCTCGAGGTGCGCCACCTGGTCCTCGCCCACCGGCACATACTGCGCTTTGTAAATCACCACATCGGCGCCCTGTAGCAAGGGATAGCCGAGAAAGCCCAGGGTCGAGAGGTCTTTCTCGGCCATCTGCGCGATCTGCTCCTTGTAGGTCGGCACCCGCTCCAGCCACGGAATCGGCACCACCATCGACATCAGCAGATACAGCTCGGCATGCTCCGGCACCAGCGACTGCACGAACAGCGTGGACTGCTCCGGGTCGATACCGGCCGCAATCCAGTCNGCGACGTTGTCGTAGGTGTAGGAGGTCAGCTCGCCGGTGTCGGCATACTCGCTGGTGAGGGCGTGCCAGTCGGCGACGAAATACATGCAGTCGTATTTCTCTTGCAGCGCGGCCCACTGGTGCAGCGCCCCTACGAGGTGACCGAGGTGCAACTTGCCGGTGGGACGCATGCCGGAGACGACGCGTGGCTTCACGGTAGCAACAACCCCATGAGAAAGGCGAACGGCGGCNCGATGAGCCGTGAGAGCCAGCCGGTCGCCATNAGCACGATCAGGATCACGAAGCCATACGGCCGGATGAGCCGATCGTAGCCGGCTGCCAGAGCCTCGGGTAGCACCCCAGCCAGCACGTTTCCGCCGTCGAGCGGCGGGATCGGCAGCATGTTGAACACCGCGAGCAGCANGTTGAGCTGCAACATGGCGAACCCGAAGGTCGCCAGCGTACCTGGTATCCCCTCCGACGCTTCCAGTCCACCTGGCACGGCGCCGAGCAGGCTGGAGGCGCCGATGGCCAGGATGATGTTGCTGACCGGACCCGCCGCCGCGATGACCAGAAAATCTCGGCGATGGTTCTTCAGATTGGCGGGGTTGACCGGTACCGGCTTCGCCCAGCCAAAGACAAACCCACCCGCCAGAATCCCCAGCAACGGCAACATGACGGTTCCGACAGGGTCGACATGCACAACCGGGTTCAGCGAGATCCGGCCCAACCGACGTGCGGTCGGGTCCCCGTACCAATCCGCGGTCACGGCGTGCGCCGTCTCGTGAACCGTCAAGGAAAACAGCAGGACGGAGAGGATGATGAGAAGCTGACCGATATCTGGCAAGTCGAGCAAGGATATGACTTGTGGCCCGTATAGGGCAACCGGCACACGTCAGGGCACGTCGGCCCGACGGCGGGGTCGGTCGGCAAAATACCGGATGACCGCATCGGCGACCCTGGCCCCGAGAACCGGCACCAGCTCCTCGCGCGTTGCGCGTCTAATGTTGGCCACGCTGCCGAACCGGGTGAGCAACGCCAGGCGTCGGCGGGCGCCAACCCCGGGGATGTCGTCGAGCTCCGACCGGAAGTCCCGTCTGGTGCGCGCGTTCCGATGATAGGTGACCGCGAATCGGTGCGCCTCATCGCGAATCCGTTGCAACAACAAGAGGGCGGCGCTGGTTGGCTCGAGGATGATCGGGTCGGAGGCATCTCGAGTAAAGACGAGCTCTTCTTTCTTGGCGAGCCCGACCGCCACCAGGTTCGACAGACCGAGCGCCCCAAACGCCTCATAGGCGGCCGAGAGCTGCCCTTTGCCGCCATCGATGACCACCAGGTCGGGCAACGGGTCGCCGTTGTCCAGCAACCGGCGACAGCGTCGTCCCACCACCTCGTGCATCGCCGCGAAATCGTCCAACAACCTCTCGACTCCACCGGCACCGTTCGACGACGAACCGCCGACGTCGCTCGAGGCAGGCCGGGCGGCGGGTCCCGCAGGCTTCCGGGCACGACGCCCTGACCGTGAGCGGCGGGCGCCGGGCGCCGCGGTGCGTTCCTCCCCCCATCGGTCGCCGCGCACACGGTACTTCCGGTACTCCTTGCGCACGAGCCGGCCGTCCTCGCAGACCACCATCGACCCGACCGTCTCGCTGCCCTGAATCGTCGAAATGTCGAAGCACTCGATCCTTCGTGGCACCGCCGGCAGACCCAGCACCTGTCGCAGCTCCTCGAGCGCCTGGCCGCGCGCCATACCTTCGTCGCTGTAGCGCGAGCGATAGCCCAGTACGGCGTTGCGGGTAGCCAAGTCAAGCAATCCGCGCTTGTCGCCCCGTTTCGGGACCGAGAGCGTCACCTTTCGCCCGGCGTGCTCACTCAGCCAGCCCTCGACCGATTCCTTGTCCTCGACCTCGACCGGCACGTGGACCTCGGGCGGCGCCGTTCGCACTTCGTAGAACTGCTGCAGCGCCGCCTGCACCGTTTCCTGCTCGCCAGCCGCGTTACCTGCCGATGCGCTCGCCACCAGCTCGACTCGCTCGATGACCCGACCGCCGCGCATCTGGAACACCTGGATGACCGCGCCGGCCGGCCCGGTCTTTATCCCGAACGCATCGCGGTCTCCAAGCCGCACCGTCGACATCTTCTGCTGGCGGTCCCGCAACGTCTCGACTGTCTTGATGGCGTCTCGGATTTGCGCCGCCTCCTCGTAGCGCAGGTCGTCGGACGCCAACAACATCCGGCGCTTCAGATCGGCGATCAGCTCGTCGTTACGCCCTTCGAGAAACATCCGCGTGTGCTCGACCGCCTCGCCATATTGCGTCTGACTGCAGATCTCCTCGACACACGGCGCGACACAGCGCTTGATGTCGTATTCAAGACAGGCCCGGTCGCGCCGACCGGTAATCACTTCGTTGCACGACCGGATGCCGAACAGCTTGTGGGTAAGCGACATCGTCTTGCGCGCCAAGGTCGCTGGCAGGAACGGGCCGGCGTAATGGTTGCCGTCGCGAGCGACCCGCCGCGCCACGAGCACCCGCGGAAACGCCTCGGCGGTGGTCAGCTGCAAATAGGGATAGTTCTTGTCGTCGCGCAGGAGAATGTTGAAGCGCGGCGCGCGCTGTTTGATGAGGTGGTTCTCGAGCGCCAGCGCCTCGACGAGCGAGTCGGTGACGATGACCTCGAGCCTGGTCACCTCCTTGAGCAGAGCATCGGTCTTCGGGCTCGAGCCATAGGCGCTCAGATAGCTGCGTACCCGATCGCGCAGCGCGCGGGCCCGGCCGATATACAACGTCTCGTCGGCGTCGTTGAAATAGAGGTAGACCCCCGGTTGCTCCGGTAGCCGCGTAATCTGAGCCTTGAGATCGCGAATGGCCATGGGCTACACTGCGAGGATCGAGTCACCGGTGGTGGGAACCAATGGATGGACCCGGTTGACCCGTGCATCCCTGACGATTATAGCCCTCCCAGCATGACGTTCACTGGCGCGATTGGCGCCGCCTGCATGTTCCCGCTCCGCGCCATCATCAGCGCGTGCGTGGCGCTCCGGATTCACCCGAACGTGCTCACGCTGGTGGGCGTGATCATCAACTTCGCCGCCGCCTGGCAGTTCGCCGTGGGCGAATTCATCGCGGCCGGCTTCATCATGCTGGTCGCCAACATCTTCGACTTCATCGACGGCAAGGTGGCCGAAGCCAGCAACCTGGCATCGTCGTTCGGCGGTTTCTGGGACTCGGTCATGGACCGGTTCTCGGACCTGTCGCTGTTCATCGGTGTCATTTATCTCTACGCCCAGGGCGGGCGCACCGACTATGTGATGGTTGCCGCCTTCGCGATGATGTTCTCGGTGATGACCAGCTACACCCGAGCCCGCGCTGAGTCGATCATCGAGAAGTGCAAGGTCGGCTTCATGGAACGACCCGAGCGGATCGTGCTGGTGATGATCGGCGCCTTCACCAACCGGGTGAGCGCCGTGCTCTGGGTCATCCTGGTNCTGTCGGTGGTGACCGTGGTCGACCGCATCTACTTCACGTGGCGGGCCCTCAAGGCGCAGGAAGCCAGCCCCGCCTGGTTGGGACAGTCGCTGTTGACCCTGCCGCTGCGCGCCGTCTGGCACGCGCTCTACTGGACCTTCGACCGGGCCACCTGGCAATACGATCTCATGGTCATCGCTATCCTCTCCTTTGTCTGGCTCACCCCGCCAGGCTGGATCGGCGACCCGACCGCNACTGGACCCGGGTTGATCGGGATCGTACTCGAGCAGATCCGATAGCTCATCTGCTCGAGGGCTGCAGGCTTCGGGCGCTCTTGAGCGGAGTGGTCATCGGCTTTGGGCTGTGGACGTTCCGACCGACAGCTACAAGAACCGCCCACCCGATGACTGTATTGCGAGCCGAATAGGGACCGGTGCGCTAGAATCGCGCGCATGGAACATCCCACCCCGATCCAGCCTCGAGACCTTGCCGTCTACTCGCCGGACAAGATGGGCAAGAGCACCATCTTCCGCTCCGAGCATGTAATGGTCGGGTTGAATGCGTTCGAGCCCGGGCAGGAACATGCGCTGCACGCGCATGAGGGCATGGACAAGATCTACCAGGTCGTTGAAGGCCGGGGACACTTCCTGCTCGAAGGCCGCGACGTTCCGATGCGTGCGGGTATCTTGTTGGTGGCACCCGACGGCGCGCCTCACGGCATCCGCAACACCGGCACCGAACGCCTACTCGTGCTT
This sequence comes from Acidobacteriota bacterium, assembly GCA_002726085.1. Lineage (GTDB taxonomy): Bacteria > Acidobacteriota > Vicinamibacteria > Vicinamibacterales > UBA8438 > NP936. The sequence continues at coordinate 11,329 of PBRZ01000092.1, read as the reverse complement.
GTCATCCTTGCACCGGCGCCGTAGTACCTCGAAGATGCCGCAGGCGGCACGGTCCCCTCCTACTCCCGACTCAGTCCGTTGTCATCCATCCACTCGGCGATCGCATGCCCGATCGTCTCTGGCTGGTCTTCCTGCACGTAGTGCATGCCGAACCCGCCGTCGACGACGGTGAGATTGGGCATGGTCGCGCGCGCCAACTGCACGTTCCGGTCTGGGAGGAGCCGGCCCGGCGTGAACCCGATCAAGAGCTTCGGAACGGGAGCTTCGGACAGCCACCGTCCATAGGCGGCGACGATCTCGTTGGTGTGCGGTTGCCCACGCTCCTGGCGCAAGACGTGGATTGGTTTCCGCGAGGCGACGTCACGAAATGGCGCCCTGTAGACGGACCACTCCTCGGCAGTCAGGTCCCGCGCGGTCCACGCCGGCATGAGACGCTCGATGAACGCGTTCTGGTTCACCACCTGCTCGTAGCCGCGCTCCGGGTCGCGCATCTGGAACAAGAGTCGACCTGCCGCTTCCCACGCCATGGCAGGAGCGTTTGCTGCCCGCGCCTCATGCATTGGCCGCGCTTCGCCGGACTCGACGTCGAACACAGTCAGCACGCCCTCCGCATTCGGCATGACCACCGAGCGACCGTCGGGTGAGAGCGCCACCCGGCCTTCAATGGGGGGGAGGCCCAGCGGTGTCAGCAGCTCGGTCGCGAGATTGAAACGGTAGAGTCGCGCATTCGACCCACCGCGCTCGACACCGGCCAACAACACCTGTTCGCTATCGGGAAACAGACCCTGAACGCCGAAAGANTGGAGCGACGGCAGCGTGAAGACGCGCTCCTCGCCGGGACCGGTCGGCCGCACGACCAACCGTGACGGACCCGACTCCCTAGTCGAAGTCGAGGGTTGCCTAAGCGTCCACGCGCCGTCTGGTGACAGTCTCTCGACGATACCGAGGGATGAGGAAGGGACCATGGCTTCCATGAACGCGATGCCCTGCACGTTGTCCGCATGGTCCATCGCGTACTGAAAACCCAGAAACGAGCCCCATTCGTGCATGACCAATGTGACGTCCCGCAGCCCAAGCGCCTCGATGAAGCCGTTGAGATACCGCGTGTGATCGGTCAGCACGTAGTCCAGCTCTGGCTTGTCGGATTGCCCGAAGCCGATCAGATCGAGGGCAATCACTCGGCCCTTCTCCGCCACGAGGGGCATGATGTTGCGCCACAGGCACGAGGAGGTCGGATTGCCGTGGATGAAGAGGATGGGATTGCCTTCGCCCGCCTCGACGTAGTGCATGCGCGAGCCGTGCACCTCCACGAAACGGGACGCATACCCCGCCGGGAATCCCTCGAGCGGCCTGGCCTCCACCTCCGCGCGCCCTGGGAAGGCCAGGTCGATGCGCCCCAGCAGCGACCTCGCGTCTTCGGTGAAGTCGGCGTGGGCGGCAGCCTCTTCGGCATGGCGTCGCGCGTCAATCGGCGTCATGGCGTTGAAATACGCGAGCGCGGCGTTGTAGGCGCTCGATGCGGCCTGTCGCTCCAATGTCGCGAGCTCCGCCTCCCGTCTCACGATCAGTCGGGCTCGGCGATCTGCCGGCACCGTCGAATCCTGACGCAGGTCCGCCAGGTCGGCGGCGACCTGCGCTGCCGCGCCCCTGAAGCACGGTGCCGCGACGCCAAAATCCCGCCCCGTCTCAGGCCACAGTGTCTCCTTGATACCTACTCGCCCCAGGTGGAAAGAGGCGTCGCAGTCGGTTCGGTCGCGTTGCTGGGCGGTCTCGAGCTCCCGGCGGGCGTCGACCAGACGGTCCTGTTCCAGCGCGATCACACCGGACAGCACGAACACATCCGCGTCGGAGCGGTGGGTCTTCGCCTGTTCGATGTCCTCCCTGGCCAATTCGTCGGCTCTGAGGGTGAACCGGTTCCAGGCGCGCCAGTAGTAAGCCTCCCCCAGATACCATTGGCCCAGCTCCACCAGCCGGTCGAGCGGAGCCAGCGTCTCTTCCCCGCGCTCGAGATAGCTCAGGGCCGTCGCCTTGCCCAGCAGCGCGTCCCGCTGGTCGGGCACCAACGTCAGCACCTCGTCGAAATGGGCCAGACTGCTCGTGAAGTCCTCGGCGACCAAGAGGAGACGGCCCGGGGCCAGCGCCGGCGCCGGCCAGTCGGGCCAGTCGTCGCGGCCGGCCTGAAAATGGAATTCGGCCAGGTCGAGGCTTTGATCCTGCATCGCCCGCTGCCCCAGGAAAAACTCCATTTCGGTGAACCGCGGCTCCAGTGTCGCAATGCTGGACAGCTCGACCAATCCGCCGCTGCAGCGGGCCTGCCGGTAGCGAACGAACAGCGCCTCGTCATGGGCCGCCAGGACGGCAGCCAGCTCGGGCGGCTGCTCCGCAAACCAGCCTCCGGTGCAGTTGAGCCCCAAATAGAGATAGGCAGCAAGCGGGTCGGTCGGCACCAGCGGTTGGAGCGTGGCGTTCCAGTCGTCACGCCGTTCTCGGTGCGCCTCGCGCAGCCGGGCGTCGGCGCGCTCGAGAAACTCCCTCGTCAAACCAACGTCCTGCCACGGGGCCACATCGGCGATCTCGAGAAAGGAACGCCATGCCTCGGGCGCCACCGCTTCGCCGGCAAGCTCGCCCGCGCGCACGAACGCCCCCTTGCCCGGCAAGCCCATCTCCCGCTCGCGCAGGCCGGTCAGGAGCGCCGTCCGGAAGATACCTGCCGAGGCGGTGGCCGGTTCCACCCCGCGGCGCAGCAGATCCTCGTAGAGTACCGCGGCTTCGACCAGGCACCGGTAGCACCCCGCATGACCAGAGTCTCGGCCCGCGTGAGCTGGTCCAGACCTGCGTTCTCGGGAGCCGTGACTGGCGGCGGGACGGCGCACGACCACAGGAGCGGCAGCAACACGACAGGCCACGCTGGCAGAAGGGTCCGTCTCATGTCGGCTCTACTCGTGCCGCAGCGCGACCATCGGGTCGATCCGGGTGGCACGCCGCGCCGGCAGGTAGCAGGCGACCAGTCCTACCACGAGGAGGAGGATCGCGCTGGCCGTGAACGTCGGCAGGTCGGTGGCGGTAACACCGAAGAGGAGGCTGGCGAGCACCCGGGTCGACGCGGCGGCCGCCGCCAGTCCGACCACCGCGCCGGCGGCGACCATCATCGCGCCCTGCCGGACGACGAGACCGACGACGTCCGCACGCTGAGCGCCCAAGGCCATCCTGACGCCGATCTCGCGGCGGCGCTGGGCCACCGTGTGGGCAAGAACTCCGTAGATGCCGAAGGTGGCGAGGAAGAGCGCGATGGCGGCAAACCCGCCGACAAAGACGGCGAAGAATCGAGGCTGCGCGATCGAGGCCGATAGCCGGGCCTCCATCGTCATCACATCGTCGACCACGAACCACGGGTCCACCTCGGCGACGGTCGCGCGGAGGAACGGGACGAGGGCGAGTGGATCGCCGGTGGCGCGGATCGAGAGCCACGGCGAGAAAGCGACGCCGAGATACGGTAGATAGAACTCTGGCAGCACCGCGGTCGGGTCAAGACCGATGTCCCATGGCCTCTTTGCGTGGTACTTGACGTCGCTGACCACACCAATGATCTCCTTCTCTGCCGGAACTGGCCCACCCCGACGGAGACGATGACCGACGGCCGACTCCCCGCCGAAGAGCTCGCGTTCAAGCGTCTCGTTGACGACGGTGACCGGCGAGCTATCTCGTGTCTCGCGGTCCGTGAACCCGCGGCCGCTGAGTAGTCGCATTCCCAGCGCGTCGAAGCAGCCGGCGCTCACGTTCTGGATAATCGCGACATCATTTGTGAACTCAAACCCGTCTGTTCCGACATACATGTCCGTGTCGCCCGGCGGTGGACGGCCCATCGCCATGACGGGCATCATGTTAAGGGCTGGCGTCAGCGGCAGTGCGTTGGACATTCCGACGGCTTCCACGCCCGGAACCAGCTCAAGGCGTTCGAGGAGCGCCTCCCCGAACTGCCGCATCGCCCTGCGGCGCTCGGTTGGGTCCTCCCACTGTTGCAGGCTCGGGTTGCTTATCTTGGCGGTGAGTAGGTTGGCCGGGTCATACCCGGGGTCGACCTGGAGCCATCCGGTAAAGCTACGGACCAAGAGCGTCGCGCCGACCAGGATGACGCAGGCGAGGGCGACCTGGGCGCTGACCAGAGCGGCGCGCGACCAGTTCGCGCGGCGGAGACGAAAGTCCGCCGTCGACTGAGCGCTCCCGGTGAGCGTGCGCACGAGATCGGGCCGGGACCACTGCAGCGCCGGGAGGGCCCCCACAGTCAGCCCGACGACCACCGAGAGTGCGACGCTGAACGCGAGCGCGGCGCTGTCGACACTGACGTCGGACAATCCCGGGACGTCGAACGGCACCAGCGTGGGGACGGCGCGAACGATCCAGGTGGCGGCGAACAGGCCGAGCGCGCCGCCACCCACGCTGAGCAGCACGCTCTCCGTCAGCAGTTGCCGCACGAGGCGGGCGCGCCCCGCGCCGAGCGCTGCCCGCAGAGCGATCTCGCGCTGCCGCCCGAGGCCACGCGACAGCAGCAGCGCAGCGATATTGGCGCACGCAATCAGCAACACGAGCCCGGTCGCCGCCATCAGCGCCACGAGCGGCGGCCGGGATGAAGCGCCGGGCGGGTCCAGCGACGTGACCACGAACTCCGTCTCCGGCGCGCCGTCAGGTGACGGACCGACGGGCGTGCTCCGTCCCCGATTGACGATAGTCCGGACTTCTGCGACGGCCTGCTCAGGGGACACACCGTCGCGCAGTCGTGCCAGACCGCCGAAGAAGTTCCTTGCGTCGGGGGCCAAGGGGGTCCAGACCTCTGTCTCGCGGGAGGCATAGAAGAAGCCGTCGGGCATGACACCGACGACACTGTGCGGTCCCCCGTCGAACAGATCGATCGGCGCACCGACGATGTCGGGGTCTGCGGCGAAACGGTTCGACCACGTCTCGAAGCTCAACAGCACGACCCGCGCGGTGCCGGGTTGCGCGTCGGCGTCGGTGAAGAGGCGCCCGAGCAGCGGCGCCGCCCGTAGCACCCGAAAAAGCGATGGAGAGACGGCCAGCCCGCGGCCCGTCTGTGGACCGTCGATGCCACCCCAGGAAAATAGAACACCCTGCGTTCGCCGCGGGACGATCTCCTCGAACGCGTCCGCCTCCCGCCGTAACGCCGGAAACGGGATGCTCCCGTCTCGAAAGCCCAGCCCGGGCGGGAACTGTGCGCCCACGTGTACGATCCGTTCGGCGTCCGGGTAGGGCAACGGACGCAGCAAGACCTCGTTGACGATACTGAACATCGCCGTGTTGGCCCCGATGCCGATCAACAGGGTGAGGACCGCGGTCGCCGTGAACCCGGGGCGCTTGGCGAGGCCGCGCGCTCCGATCCGCAGATCGCCGATCAGCTCGTCGACGTGCCGGAGTCCCCACACGTCACGCGTCGCCTCCCGAATCCGGATGATGTTGCCGAAGTCCTTCCGCGCCTCGCGTCGTGCCTGTTCCGCCGACCGCCCGGCGGCGATGCGCTTGTCGGCCTCCTCCGTGAGATGGAACCGGATCTCGTCGTCGAGCTCTGCTTCCTTCCGCGTCCGGTGCCAGAGTGCACGCAGGCGTGCATAGACTGTTCGAAGCGCCACAGTCCCCTCCTACTCTGCGGGTCGGAGCACCCTCGTCATGGCTACCGACAGCCGGTCCCACTTCGACATCTCCCGAACGAGCTGTGCCCGCCCGGTTCGGGTGAGGCGGTAGTACTTCGCGCGCTTGCCCTTCTCCGACGTCCTCCAGGCGGCCTCGACCCAGCCGTTGGCCTCGAGCCGATGGAGAGCGGGATAGAGGGATCCGGTCTCGACCTGGAGCACCTCTTCGGACAGGCAGCGAATCTCGGTGGCGATGGCGTGGCCGTGAGCCGGCCCAAAGACGAGCGTGCGCAAGATCAGGAGATCGAGCGTCCCCTGCAGCAGTTCGATGCGGGTCGGTTNGNGAGCCATAATTCCGTAGCGACTCTACTCTATCAATAAGTAGGGTGTCTACTTCATGNGCCTACGACGGGTGCCCTACCACGGGCCCTGAAAAGCACGCCGGCCGCAGACCTGCACGCGTGGCGCGCGGCTGGCCCGATGGTGGTTGAATGGATGGGTCGACGGTCAGACCCGTGAGAGGACGCGGCGGTCAGACCATCTCGCGCTCGTCCGAACCCAGATCGAAGCCCTTGCCGGTGAAGTGGATGTCGTGCGCCGCGATCTTGTCGCGCAGCAGGCGACGCACCTCGCCATAGTGCTCCTGCGGCACATCCAGGTGCCGGGCCATTCTCCGCACCCGGTGAATGAGCACGAGCGTCAGCGCCTTGCCCTCCCGCCACGAAAGCCCACCGACGTGCCGGTAGGGAACGAACCCCGAGTTCGACCAGATACCGTCGTCATAGAAACCAGGGTCAATCTTTAGACTGAGCGGGAACGCATAGGCGTAGTAGATGAACATCATCATCTCGCCGAACGCATCAGTCGCGGGACGCTGCTGCATGACGATCTTGACGAACACCAGCACCCCGAACACAAGGCCGAACGCCAAGGAGATGCCGTAGGAGCGAGAGCGCGGTCTCGGCCAGGTGAGCAGCGCCGTCGAACGCAGGCGCCAGAACCGAATGAACCGGGCCAGCAGCCGAAGATTGACAACGAGGAAACCGACCCCCAGAAGCCAGAGGGCGTTGGGGAGCACGCGGGTGACGAAGAACGGGAACAGATCGTCGGTGACCACGGGTCGGTGCGGGCGGTCGCGAACCGCTTGGCGCTAGGCGCGTCCCTGGTATTCGCCGGTCTCGGTGTTCACGCGCACCTTGTTGCCATTGCTGATGAACGGCGGCACTTGCACCACCAGGCCGGTCTCGAGCCGTGCCGGCTTGAGTTGCGCGTTGGCGGTGGCGCCCTTGATCGACGGGGCCGTCTCTTCGACCGTCAAGTCGACGCTCAGCGGCAGGTNGAGCCCGACCGCTTCGCCCTCGAACAGCGACACCTTGATGGTTGCCTCGGGCAGCAGATAGTTCACCGAGTCGCCCAACGTCTCGGCACCCATCTCGATCTGCTCATAGCTCTCCAGATCCATGAAGTGGAAGGTGTCGCCGTCGCGATACGTGAACTGCATCTCACGATCGTCCAGCATGGCCCGTTCAACGACATCGACCGACCGGAACTTATGGTCGAGCAATGTACCGACCCGGACATTCCGCATACGGGATTGCACGAACGCTCTTCCCTTACCCGGCGTCGTATGTGTGACATCCAGCACGCGATACAGCTCGTCGTTCCGCTTGATCAGCATGCCTTTGCGAAGACGTGTGGCTTGGACGGATTCCATGTACGGCAGACTCTCTGGGCTTCGGGCTACAGCCTACAGGCGCACTCGGTGGTTGACAGACGGCACGGGATGAACCCGCACCCACAATCTGAGAATCGTACCATACGGTCACAAACCGGCCCAAAAGCAATCGGCCCGCCCAGGACCCCGTCGACGGGCGCTACGCTCGGACGTCCGCATAGGCGTGCGCGCGTCCGCCGGTGAGAATCGGCCGAAGATACCGGCCGGTGACCGAGTCTTCCGCCATCGCGATCTGCTCGGGTGTGCCCTCGGCCACGATGTGTCCCCCGGCCTCCCCGCCCTCCGGACCGAGGTCGATAATCCAGTCCGCCGTCTTGATGACGTCGAGGTTGTGCTCGATGACGAGCAGGCTGTTGCCGGCTTGGAGCAGCTTGCGGAACGCCGCCAGAAGCTTGGCGATGTCGTCGAAATGCAACCCGGTGGTGGGCTCGTCCAGAATGTAGAGGGTGCGGTCGGTCTTCCGCGACGAGAGGTGCGAGGCAATCTTGATGCGCTGTGCCTCGCCGCCAGACAGCGTCGTGGCCGGCTGCCCGAGACGCAGATACCCCAGCCCGATTTCGTCGAGCACGCGCAGCCGCCGCACCACCTTCGGCGATGCGCTAAAGAAGGACAGCGCCTCGCGCACCGTCATGTCGAGCACCTCGGCCACGTTACATCCGCGATAGAGCACGTCAAGCACCTGCGGCTTGAACCGCCGGCCGTCACACTCGTCGCACGGCACGAAGACGTCGGCCAGAAACTGCATCTCGACCCGCATGACCCCTTCCCCGTCGCACCCGTCGCACCGTCCGCCTGGCACGTTGAACGAGAAATGGCTGGCGGTCAGCGCATTGGCCCTGGCGTCCTTGGTCTTCGAAAACAGCTCGCGTATCGGGTCGAAGGCTTTGAGATAGGTGACCGGGTTCGACCGGGGTGTGCGTCCGATCGGCGCCTGGTCGACCAGCGTGACATCGGTGACCAACTCCGAACCGTCGACTTCATCGTGTGCACCAACCGGCCTGTCCCACGACCCTTTGGCACGCTTGATCGCCGCATAGATCACGTCGTGAACCAGGGTGGACTTCCCCGACCCGCTCACCCCGGTGACACAGGTCAGGGTGTTCAGCGGAATGTCGACGTCGATCTCCTTCAGGTTGTGCTGGCGCGCACCGGTGACGCGGATCGCCAGGGGCGGATGCTTCCGGCGGCTGGCCGGAAGCGGAATTTGCAAGTCGCCCCGCATGTACTTGGCGGTCAACGATTGTGGCTCTTTGAGGAGCGCCTCAAACGTGCCGGCAAAGATGATTCGCCCCCCCTGCTCGCCCGCCCCGAGGCCGAGATCGACAACCATGTCGCCCACCCGGATGGTGTCGGCGTCGTGTTCGACGACCAGCACGGTGTTGCCCTGGTCTCGCAGCNGGCGCAGGATGGTGATGAGCCGTTCGTTGTCCCGCGGATGCAACCCGATCGACGGCTCGTCGAGCACGTAGAGCGTACCGACCAGCGCCGAGCCGAGGGCGGTCGCCAGGTTGATGCGCTGTGCCTCGCCGCCAGACAGCGTCGAAGACAGCCGGTCGAGTGTCAGATACTCGAGTCCGACATCCCTCAGAAACAACAGCCTGCGGGTAATTTCGCGGACGACCCGTTCGGCTACCGCGTGCTCCTTCTCGGTCAGAGTCAGGTCGTCGAAAAACGCCGCCGCCGCGCCGATCGTGAGCCCGCACACTGAGTCGACGGTCCGACCGCCAACATAGACATCTCGCGCTTCCCGTCGCAGCCGCGTCCCGTCGCATTCGGGACAGGTCAGGTAGCCCCGATACCGGCTGAGAAACACGCGCACGTGCACCTTGTATTTCTTGCGCTCGAGCCATCGGAAGAAACCCTTGATCCCTTTGTATCCGTCGCCATCTCCCTCGACGACGAACTCCCGCTCCTCGTCGGTCAGGTCGCGCCACGGCGTCGTCAGCCGGACCCCGCGTGCGCGGGCGGCACGTTTGAGGTCGACCAGATGCGACCGATAGTGNGGTTTGGAAAACGGCTCGANGGCGTTCTGCTGAATCGACTTCCCCTGGTCGGGCACCGCCAGGTTCAAGTCGAGCTCGATGATGTTCCCGAAGCCGTGACAGGTTGGACAGGCGCCGAAGGGGCTGTTGAACGAGAAGAGCCGCGGTTGAGGCACTTCGTAGACGATGCTGCACTGCCGGCACTCGAACCGCTCGCTGAACCGATGGACGACCGGCGGCTCGGTCGACTCGCCGCCCACCTCCATGGCGAACGCCGACCCGCCACCTTCCAGATAGGCCGTTTCCACCGAGTCGGTGACTCGTCCCAACAGGTCGGGCCCCACCTTCAGCCGATCCACGACCACCTGCAGACTGGCACAGTCGGCCAATGCGCTCGGGTCGACGTCGTCGAAATTGACCGCCCGACCGTCCCGGCCATCCTGGTCAGTGACAATGAGACGACCGAATCCCTTCCTGCGCAACGTTGCGATTGCCGCCTCCACTGGCGTCTCCTGCCCGCCGTTGGTCGCCGGCGCCGGTTCGTCTGACGTCGTCTTCCGGGCCTCGGTGGCATCCGCGGCATCCCTCTCGTTGTTCTCCGGCTTGCCGCCGTCGGTTCGCGGGACGACCGGAAACGTGAACCCCAGCAGCAACCGCGTGCCTGCCGGCAACGCCAGCAGTTGCTGCGCCGCCACCTCGGCCGACTCGCGGATGACTTGTTGCCCGCATTTCCGGCAAACGGTGCGCCCCACCCGGGCAAAAAAGAGCCGCAAGTAGTCGTGTATCTCGGTGGTCGTGCCGACCGTCGACCGCGGGTTGCGCAGGCTGTTCTTTTGCCGAATCGCGATGGCCGGGCAGATACCGTCGATCTCGTCGACATCCGGCTTTTCCATGCGCTCGAGAAACTGCCGGGCGTAGGCCGAGAGCGACTCGACGTAGCGTCGCTGCCCCTCGGCGTAGATGGTGTCAAACGCCAGCGACGACTTGCCCGAGCCGCTGACCCCGGTCACGATGATCAACTTCCCGGTGGGCAGCGTCAGGTCGACGTTCTGGAGGTTGTGCGTGCGGGCGCCCCGAATGACGATGTGCCCATTCCGGCTGGCTCGGGGCTTTGACATGGGAGGTACCGACGGCACCCAATTTCGGCGGCACCGTAACTCGCCACTCTACCCCGCTTGCCGACGCCGAGTCCAACCCGCGGTGCCATTTGGCAGCCACGGCCGCATACTGACGGCGGATCGTAACGAGACACCATGGACCTGCACGTCAAGATCCTCGCGGCGTTTCACCTGATTTTCGGTGTGGTGGGCCTGATCGGGTCGCTCATGGTCATGCTGCTCTTCGGGGGCGCTGCCGGCATCACCGCCATGGCGGCCACCAATGAACCTGACGCCTGGCTCGCGGTGCCGATTGTCGCTCTGGTCGGCGGCATGCTCGTACTGTTGATTTTCACCCTTTCAGTCCCCGGCATCATCGCCGGCATCGGCTTGTTGAAGCGTCGCCCGTGGGCCCGGGTCCTCACCATCGTGCTGTCGGTCATCAACCTGATCAACATCCCCTTCGGCACGCTCCTCGGCATCTACGGGCTCTGGATCATGGCCTCGCAGGAAACGGCCCTGCTCTTCGGCGTCGCGCCCGGCGCTGCCCCTCCGCCCCCACCCGTGTAGGCCAACGCGGCGGCACTTCACGACGGGCGGCGGCCACGCGCGCGTGTGCTACGATCATCCGGTTGGGCTGCTGCCGCGCCCGGCGGCACAACCCCGCGGCGTCGCCGCACCAGTGGCAGGCCGTTAGCATGGCCTTTCCGCCTGCGCTGAAGCGACGGCGAGGCAGGCAGGGCCACCAAGCCGCAAGACGGCGACGCCCGCACGTCCCACCCGAGGCCGGCGTAGCTCAGTTGGTAGAGCAGCTGATTCGTAATCAGCAGGTCAGCGGTTCGAGTCCGCTCGCCGGCTCCAATTTCCTTAGGAAAA
>PBRZ01000091.1 GCA_002726085.1 Acidobacteriota bacterium | reverse complement strand
GGGTGGGGGGGGGGGGGGGGGGGGGGGGCAGCCCGCACGACTCGCGACCTCCTGCGCCCAGGAGCGCGTGGTAACATCGCGAGTTTGGACCAGCGGCGAACAGGCGCGCCTGGGGTAGCGGCGGTCGCCTCCCGACACTCTCCGAGTGGCTCAGCTGTTCCTCTGTCATGGCTCACGACCGCATCGAGGTGCGCGGCGCCCGCGTTCACAACCTGAAGAGCGTCGATGTCAGCCTGCCGCGTGAACGTCTGATCGTCGTCACGGGGCTGTCCGGGTCCGGCAAGTCCTCGCTCGCCTTTGACACGATCTACGCCGAAGGGCAGCGTCGCTACGTCGAGTCGCTGTCAGCCTATGCGCGGCAGTTTCTCGAGCAGGTGGAGAAGCCCGATGTCGATCTGATCGACGGGCTCTCACCGGCCATCTCGATCGAGCAGAAGACCACCGGCTCCAACCCGCGATCGACCGTCGGGACGGTGACCGAGATCTACGACTATCTCCGGCTCCTCTTCGCCCATGTCGGCGTGCTGCACTGTCCCGACTGCGACAAGCCGATCACCAGCCAGTCGGTGGACCGCATCGTCGACATGGTCTTGCTGGGTCCCACCGACGAACGGATCAACGTGTTGGCGCCCATCGTGCGCGGGCGCAAGGGTGAGTTCAAGAAGGTCCTAGAAGCCTTGCGGGCGCGGGGGTTCACGAAGGTCCGGGTGGACGGGGAGATCCGGTCGCTTGATCGGGATCTGAAGCTCGAGCGTCGCCGCAACCATGATGTCGAGGTGCTCGTGGATCGGTTGGTCATCCGTTCTGGCGTGGAGCGGCGCCTGCGGAACGCAATCGACCTGGCTCTGGAGCTCGCCGACGACGTTGTAATCATCAACACGCTCGGGGGGGGCGACCGGCTGTTCTCTCGGAAACTCGCGTGTGTCGATTGTGGCATCAGCGTGCCGGAGCGTACGCCGCGCGTGTTCTCGTTCAACTCTCCGCAGGGAGCCTGCCGTGTCTGCCAGGGGCTCGGCGCGATCGACGACTTCGACCCTGCCCGGATCGTGCCTGACGGCGGGAAGTCCCTCAACGATGGTGCGATCTCACCGTGGGCCGCCGGTGATGCGAAGCTGGTCAAGGTGGCGCTCTCCGGACTCAGCCGGCACTTCGGCATCGATCTCGACACGCCCTTCGACCGCTTGCCCCGCAAGCAGCGGCAGGTGCTCCTGCACGGTCCGGCGCCGGCAAGAAAGCGCTCGGTAGACACCGCGAAACGGACGACCCGCACCACGCGTGTGAAGGCGCCCTTCGGTCGCGACTTCGAGGGGATTCTTCCCAACCTGCGCCGCCGCTTCAATACCGGGAGCTGGTCGCAGCAGGAGCTGCTCGAGCCGCTTCGGTCGTTGCAGAGCTGTCCCGGCTGTCTGGGGGAGCGTTTGCGTCCAGAGAGTCGCGCTGTGCGGATGAAAGGGCGCACGATCGCCGACTTCGTGAATCTTCCAATCGCCGAGGCGGTCGACGTCTTTGGGGCAATCGAGTTCTCGGTGCGTGAGACCCTGGTGGCCGGGCGGGTTCTGCGCGAAATCTGCGACCGACTGGGATTTCTCAACGACGTCGGAGTCGGCTATCTCACCCTGGCGCGGAGCGCCGCGTCGTTGTCGGGCGGCGAAGGCCAGCGGATACGACTGGCGACGCAGATCGGCGCGAACCTGACCGGGGTCCTGTATGTGCTCGACGAGCCCTCGATAGGGCTGCACCAGCGTGACAATCGCCTGCTGCTCTCGACGTTGGCCAGGCTACGGGATCTTGGCAACACGGTCGTCGTGGTCGAGCATGACGAGGAGACGATCAGGGCGGCGGATTACGTGGTCGATCTTGGGCCGGGAGCAGGCGAGCATGGTGGCGAAGTGATCTTCCAGGGTAGCCCTGCGGAGCTGCTGGCCGATGGCCATCACTCGATGACCGGTCGCTATCTGCGGGGGGAGCGCGCGATTCCCCTCCCGTCGGCTCGCAGGGCGCCTCATCGCGGCGAGCTGGTCATTCGCGGCGCGCAGGCGAACAATCTCAAGGACATCGATGTTGCCATACCGCTCGGGCTGCTGACTGCCGTGACCGGGGTCAGTGGGTCCGGAAAATCGACTCTCGTCAACGACATCCTCTATCGGGCGCTGGCGCGGGATCTCTACCGGGCGGTCGAGCCCCCTGGGACGCACCGTGGCATCGATGGCGCCGACCTCGTGGACAAGGTGATCCAGATCGACCAGTCCGCAATCGGACGTACGCCGCGGTCGAACCCCGCCACCTACACCGGGCTGTTTACGTTCATCCGCGAGCTGTTCGCGATGTTGCCCGACGCACGGGCGCGTGGGTATCGGCCGGGCCGGTTCTCGTTCAATGTCAAGGGCGGCCGCTGCGAGACGTGCCAAGGTGACGGCGTCATCGCGATCGAAATGCATTTCCTGCCTGACGTCTATGTGACCTGTGAGCACTGCAAGAGCCGGCGATACAATCGAGAGACACTCGAAATCCGGTATCGTGGCGCCTCGATCGCGGATGTGCTCGAGCTGACCGTCGACCAGGCGATGCCGTTGCTCGAGAACGTGCCGTCAATCGCGACCAAGCTTCGCACGTTGCAAGAGGTTGGCCTGGGGTACATCGCGCTCGGGCAGTCGGCGACCACCCTGTCCGGTGGCGAGGCTCAGCGTGTGAAGCTGGCCAAGGAGTTGTCACGTCGCAGCACGGGCCGTACCGTCTACATCCTGGACGAGCCGACGACCGGTCTGCATTTCGAGGACACGAGAAAACTGCTCGATGTGCTGCGGCAACTGGTGGATCAGGGCAACACCGTCGTCGTGATCGAGCACCAGCTCGATGTGATCAAGACGGCTGACCATGTCATCGATCTCGGCCCAGAGGGCGGCGATGGTGGGGGCCGGCTCGTGGCGACCGGTACCCCAGAGGAGGTCGCCGCCGTGACCGATTCGGTGACCGGACAATGCCTGATCAACTTTGTACAGCGAGCAGAAAATCTGTCCAAGTAGCTGACAACAAGACCGTTATGTGGTACAACAGCCACACTTATGGCAAGTTTTGGTGTGTCTGTTTAGCCACAATGCGTGGAAGGCAGTTGTCTGTCATTTTCAAAAAATCATATAAGTAGTTGATATATATATATTTGCGTATGTTCGTATTCGTTGTTGTCAATCGGTACAGGTCTTGCTTAGCCTTCGGCGGTAGCTAGCTCTTTGGGGGTATGCCGGTCTGTGACTGACGCTCAGCACACCATTCGACGCTCTGTCTCTTGCTCCGGAATCGGTTTGCATTCCGGTCAGAAAGTCACGCTGTCATTGAAGCCGGCTCGTGCCGGCTCCGGCATCCGGTTCCGCCGGGCCGACCTGGGTGGCGTTGAGATACCGGCTACCGTCGACAATGTCGATCGCCTTCACTACGCCACCGGCCTGGCGCGGGACGCCGGGACCGTCGAGACGGTGGAGCACCTGCTTGCGGCGCTAGTCAGCCTCGGTGTGGACAACGTCATCGTCGAGCTGAACCAGGCCGAAGTGCCGATCATGGACGGCAGTGCGGCGTCGTTCGTCTATCTGGTGCACGAGGCCGGGCTGAAGCGGCTGACCCGGCCACGCCACTATCTCAAAGTGCTGCGGCCGGTGTCGTTGTCGCGTGGCGACAAGCGGATCGCGTTGTATCCGTCCGATCACTTCAAGGTCACCTACAGCATCTGCTTCGACCATCCGCTGCTGCGTCATATGACCCACACGCTGCAGGTCACGCAGGAGTCGTTCATCGACGAGATCGCACCTGCCCGCACGTTTGGCTTCCTCAAGGAAGTCGAGACGTTGCGTCAAAGAGGTCTGGCTATCGGTGGGTCGCTCGACAACGCTATCGTGTTGGGCGAGACCGGCATCTTGAACAATTCGCTCCGGTTCGAAGATGAGTTCGTCCGCCACAAGATCCTCGACGCGATTGGCGACCTCGCGCTGGTGGGGTATCCCGTCATCGGACATCTCGTGGCGCACCGGGGTGGGCACGAGCTGCACGCCGCGTTTGCCGAGAAGGTCCTTCAGGAGTCGGATGCATGGCGGGTTGTCGAGTCGCCGGCCGTTGACGGTGTTCCGGTTAATGCCCCGGCCCCTGCAAAGGCCCCCACCGTCGTCACCAACTGATCCGCCTTCGCCAAGACGTCGGCCGACAGGCCGGCTTGCTTCCGCCTTCTTCGAGTACACCCCCTACCAAGCCACGAGCAGTGCGCTCGTCTCACCCGGCCCGACGGTCGATGGGAACCCATGCCCGGGCTTGGTCGCGGTCGGCGCAGCCGCAGGCGACCCGTCCGTCACAGGTCAGAACCAGGGTGGTCCGCGGCCAGGAACAGGTGAATCGAGTCGCCAGGTGGTTCAGCGACATGAGTGGACGTCGGTCACGGTTGCTGCGTCAGCTTCCGCATGTAGGCGCCGAGCCGTTCGTTCTCATAGGTCACGGTATTCAGGAAGAGGCTCTCGACCAGATAAGTGCGACGCTCCTCCTCGGTCATCTGGTCGAGCAGGTGGTTCACCTCCCGAACCGTGTCTTCGAACGTGCGTTCGAGGGCATAGCGCGTGTTCAACTCTTTGTAGAGCGCCTCGAGTACGGCGAGAAGGTCTCCATCGAGTGGAATCGCGGTACCGCTCATCGTTGTGATGTTGTGCATGTCACACCCCAAAGCTCTCGAGTGCGCTTTGCTCGTCCCCATGAATCTCGATGAACTGCTGCGCGCCGGTCATGGTCAGCATGGTCTCGACCCGTTTCTGGACGCTCGAAAGCTTCAGCGCGCCGCCGGCGGCGGCAGCCTGGCGATGCAGGTCCATCAGACACCCGATCGACGCGCTGTCGACGTAGACGACCGGGGACAGATCGATCAACACCTTGCGCTCGTCGTTCTTGACCAACGCCGTCACGGCGTCGGCAAACTCGGAGAGCAACGGATACATCAGCCTCGTTTCGCCGACGCGGACGATGACGACCCCGTCGGTGTGCTCGGTGGTCAGCTTCATACAATTTCCCCCTGTTGGCGCGTCATCAGCCAGGTTCGCTGGTAGCTGAGCCCTCGTCGGACATCAGACGGTGGATTTGACGCGCGAGCTCCTTGCGTCCCCGGTTGATCCGCGACTTGACGGTGCCCTCCGGCAATGCCAGTCGGTCGGCTATCTCCTGATACGACAACTCCTGGATGTCGCGCAGCAGCACGGCGGCACGTAGCGTGTCTGGTAGTTGCGCCAGTGCGCGATGCAGCGTGGCTCGACGGTCACCGCGTTCCAGCGTCACCAGCGCGTCAGGTTGGGTACTGACGGGCGACACGTCGGCCGCGTCGACACTGCGGTCCACCATCTCGCGCTCTTTGCGCACGCTCCGATAGTGGTCGATGCAGAGGTTGCGGCTGACGCTGATCAGCCAGGTCTGAAAGTTGGCGTGTCGGTCGAACGTGCCGAGCGCCTTGAAGATCTTCAGAAAGATCTCCTGCGTCAGATCCTCTGCCAAGTCGTGCCGACCGACGAACTTGTAAGCGACGTTGAAAACCTTCCGCCGGTAGCGCGTGACGATGAGGCTCCAGGCGTGTTGATCGCCCTGGAGGCACCCCTCGATCAGTTGCTCGGTCGCTTCGGGCGGCTGTGACGCAGAACTGGCGAGCATGGGTCGCGGGCAGGTCCGAGGAGGGAAACTGGCGCATGATAGCAATCGCTCCCAAGGGGTGTCAATGCGATCGAGCAGACGGGCTCCCGCCTGCCGTACAATGCCTGGTTTATGTGTGGTTTCGGACTGAATGAATCGGCGTGGATATGTGATGGTGTGCCGCTGTCGGCGATTGCGAAGGCGGTCGGGACGCCGACGTATGTCTACAGCGCGCCGACTATTCGTGATCGGCTCGGCGCGTTTCGAGCCAGCTTCGGGTCGTATCGACATGCGATCCACTACGCGCTGAAGGCCAACTCGAATCTCGCCGTCGTGCGGGTCGTCCGGGCGGCGGGTGGATTGGCGGATGCGAACTCGGGCGGCGAGATTGAGGTGGCGCTGCGCGCCGGCTACGCACCTGGCGACATCGTCTTTACCGGGGTCGGGAAGACACCTGCCGAGATCGAACAGGCGGTCGCGCTGGGCGTGAAGGCGATCAACGCGGAATCGTCTGGCGAGCTGGACCGGATCGCGGCCGTAGCGCGCGCGCGAGGGACCACCGCGCGGGTCGCGCTGCGCGTCAATCCGGATGTTGCGGCTGACAGCCATCCACACATTTCCACCGGGCTGAGCACCCATAAGTTCGGTGTGCCGGTTGGCGAGGCGCGGGCGATCGCCCGTCGCGCCGGTGGCCGAGAAGAGCTAGCGTTCGTCGGGCTGCACGTGCACGTCGGCTCGCAGATGCTGGGGCTGGAGCCGTTGCGTCGGGCGGCGGAGACGGTGGTCGGGTTGGCCCGGGAGCTTCGGGAGGACAACGTGACGGTGGAGCACCTCGATCTTGGGGGCGGGCTGGGCATTTCCTACGATGGGGAACCGGCGCCAACGGCCGACCAGTATGCGGCGGCGCTGATCGATGTCGTGGGCCCATCAGGGCTGACGCTCGTGGTCGAGCCAGGGCGCGCGATCGTTGGTGCCGCCGGCGCGTTGCTCGCTTCGGTGGTCGACCTCAAGCCACAACCGGGTGGCAAGTGGTTCGTGGTGCTCGATGCCGGCATGAGCGAGCTGATGCGCCCGGCCCTATATGGGGCGTATCACCGGATTACGCTCGTCGAACCGACTGACCGAGAACCGGTGGCGTGTGACGTGGTGGGCCCGATCTGCGAGTCGTCGGACGTGTTCGGTGTCGATCGGATGTTGCCGTTGCCGATGGTCGGCAGCGTCGTGGCCGTGCTCGATGCGGGCGCGTATGGGGCCTCCATGGCGTCGAACTACAATCGTCACGCAATGCCGGCCGAGGTCATGGTCGACGCCGGGACGTGGCGCATCGTCCGACGGCGACAGACGATGGATGAACAGCTCGCGTGCGAGGAGTGATGCGGAGCTCTCCTAGGAGGCAGGAGACAGGAGCCAGGAGACAGGAGAAGCCGGAGGGCTTCGCCGTCTGTTTTTTCAATCCGCGGGGAGCGGTTCGAACACGATGTTGATTGCGATAGAGGGGCTCGACCAGAGCGGGAAGGCGACACAGGCGCAACTGTTGCGCGACGAGCTCCGGCACGGTGGCACGCGCGCGCGTCTGGTTTCGTTTCCCGACTACGGCACGTCGATCGGTGAGGAACTGGCCAGGGCGCTCCAAGGGGAGCGGGACTATGCTCCGGAAGTGATGCAGCTGCTCTACATCGCAAACCGGTATGAGCGGAAGGCGGACCTGGAGCGTTGGCTGGACGGCGGTCTGGCGGTGGTGTGCGACCGCTATGTCGCGTCCAGCGTGGCCTACGGCGAAGCCCAGGGTCTCGACGTTGCGTGGCTCACCCAGGTTCAACAGTTTCTGCCTCCGGCGGATGTGACGATTCTGCTCGACATCGTGCCCGAGCTGGCGGTTGAGCGCAAGGCGACGGGCCGCGATCGGTACGAACGGGATCTTGCGCTGCTTGGCCGTGTCCGCGACAGCTATCTGCGCCAGGCGGAGCAGTCGGGTTGGGTCAGGGTGGATGGTGGTCGGGGCAAGGCAGAGGTCGCCGCCGACATCATCGCGGTCCTCGGGTAACGACTCTCGCCAGCGTGAGCGCCCGCACTTCGCGACTACGGCACCCACGTAGCACCCGGGCGCATGCCTCGAGCGTGGCCCCGGTCGTGGCGACATCGTCAACAAGCACGACACACGCGTCACCCACCAAGCTGCCTCCGTCGCCAAGACCTCGATGCGCTCGGGTCGGTGCAAAGGCTCCACGGACGTTAGCGTGACGCCGTCCCGCGGGAAGCCCCGACTGGGGACTCGTTGCGACAGTGCGGCGGAGCGCGTGGACAACCGGTGGCCCCAGTTGGGCGGCCAGCTCGGCGGCCTGATTGAAGCCGCGCGCCCGTTTCCGGCGAGGATGCAGCGGTACCGGCACCACGCAGTCGGCGTCGGCCAGCAGCTCGGCGCCGTGGTGGCGCATCAAGGCGCCTAGCGGGGCCGCCAGCGTGTGACATCGGTCGTACTTGAAGAGGTGCACGATTCGCCGGAGGGTGCCCTCGTACGGACCGACGGCCCGACCACGATCGAGCGCTGACGGGCGGCGGCGGCAACGGGGGCAGCGGGCGCGATCCTGAGAAATGACCCGCCAGGACGGCAACGGGTCGCCGCATTGGTCGCACATGGGGGGTGTCAGTCGTGGCACAGCGTCCCAGCATGCCGGACAGACAGTGCCGCGTGTCGGGCGCTCGAGCAACGATTGACAGACCGGGCAGGCAGGTGCGAGCAGCACCGCCAGCAGCGCATCGAGACCAGACCAGGCCAGTCCGGGAAGACCCGCCGCCGCGCCTGCCGCGGTGTGTCGGAGAATGCTGGCGAAGCCCTCCCGTTCTCTTCTGACTTCTCGAGCGTCCTCTCTAGACCTCGACCCGCACCGCGTTGCCCCAGAGTCGCTCGAGTGCATAGAAGTCGCGCGTCTCAGGTGTAAAAACATGCACGATGAAATCGAAGCAATCGATCAGGACCCATTCGCCCCCCGCGTACCCTTCGATATGGGCCGGTCTCCGCCCGATCGCTTTGAGTCGTTGCTCGATCCCGTCGACGATCGCCTTCACCTGTCGCGTGCTACGACCCGAGCAGATCACGAAGTAGTCGGTGAACGCATCCGAGAGGCGCAGGTCGAGGACGATCAGGTTCTCGGTCTTCTTCTCACGTGCCGCATCCAGCACCTGACCGATTGGTCCAGGGACCGTTGTCTCGGAATTCCGTGGAACAGTCTGGTTCTCAGTCATGCATGCTGCTTGCCACTTCGCATTTCGTAGAGCCGGTGGTGTGTGATGTAGGCTGCCACATTCGCGGGCACGAGTCCGGCCAGCGGCGCGCCCCGTGCAACCCGGGCACGGATGTCGGTCGAGGAGATATCCGGTGTCGCGGCGTCGATCAGGAACACCGCCGGCACGCTGTCAGCGTCGACGGTCCCGACGTCGGAATCATCGGCGATACGTCGCATCCGGTCGCGCAGGTCGGGGAGCCGTGCGACGATGTCGGCAACCGGATGTCCAGGTCGCGAAACGACGACGAAGTGCGCACCGTCCAGCACGGTCGGGTACTCGTGCCACGTCGCGATTTCTGCGAACGCATCGGCGCCGACGATAAAGAACAACTGCGTACACCGGTGTCCCCGGTCACGCAGCCGCCCGAGGGTGACCGACGTATAGGAGGGGGCATCCGATGTCAGCTCCAGGTCGCAGGGGGACAGGCAGGCGTCGGCGCGCGCCGCTAGCGCTGCCATCGCGAGCCGGTCGCCGTCGGTGGCGCGGGCCGGTGCCGTCCGATGCGGCGAGATCCGCGACGGCATCAGCAGTACTCGGTCGAGTGCCAGCGCCCGTCTTGCGATTTCGGCGATGCCGAGGTGGCCCAGATGGATCGGGTCAAATCGCCCACCCAGGATGCCTATGCGGTTCACTGTGCTCATGCCGGTGACGACGTCGCGCGTGCGCGTGTATCAGACGTCTGAGGAGGCTGGAAGGCGGTCCAGATGGCCTCGAGCAGGACGTCGACGCCCTGGCCGGTGACCGCCGACACCGGATACACCCAGAGGCCCTGTTGTGTGGCGTGTTGACGTAGTCGCTCCAGCCGTTCCGGTTCGTCGATCGCGTCGATCTTGTTCGCCGCGACGATCTGGAGCTTGTCCGACAGCGGGCCGCCGGCCACGTTCTCGGCGTTCTCGTCGCGAAACAACGCCAGCTCGCGCTGGATGACGTCAAAATCTTCGACCGGGTCGCGACCGGTCAACGACGAGACGTCGACCAAGTGCACCAACACGCGGGTTCGCTCCAGGTGTCCCAGGAACCGGTGGCCGAGCCCGTGGCCTTCGTGCGCACCTTCGATCAGTCCGGGGACGTCTGCGACAACGAAACTCCGTTCGCCGCTCAGGCTGACGACGCCGAGATTGGGACTCAGAGTGGTGAAGGGGTAGTCCGCAATCTTTGGGCGCGCCGCCGAGATCCGCGCGATCAGAGTCGATTTTCCGGCGTTGGGGAAGCCGACCAGTCCGACGTCGGCCAGCAACTTGAGGCGCAGCCGCAGGTCCGAGACATGGCCCAGTTGCCCCGGTTCGGTGCGCCGCGGCGCCTGGTTGGTCGGGCTGGCGAAGTGCTGATTTCCGCGTCCCCCGCGCCCGCCTTTGGCAACCACGACACGCTGTCCGGCCTCGGTCAGGTCGGCGATCTGGACGAGCGCGTCCGCCGTCTGTTCGTAGGCCACGGTGCCGACCGGAACGCCGAGCTCCAGGTCCTCGCCGTCCCGTCCCGTGCGGTTGGACCCTTCCCCGTGGGCGCCTCGGGTCGCCTTGTACGTGGGGTGGAACCGGAACGTGACAAGGGTGTTGAGATGCGGACTCGCCGTCAGATACACGGAGCCCCCGCGGCCGCCGTCGCCACCGTCTGGGCCGCCGCGTGGCGCCGATTTCTCGCGCCGAAAGCTCAAACACCCACGACCGCCGTCACCGGCGGCCACGTGAATGTCGACCTCGTCGACGAACATGAGTTGTGAAGCGGTGAGGATCGCTCGCGGCGAGTGTGACGCTACGCGTCGAGTGGCAACACGCTGATGACCCGGCCCCGCGCGCCATGGTCCTCGAATCGTTCCCGACCGCCGACCTTGGCGAACAGCGTGTCGTCCTTGCCGAGACCAACGTTCTGACCGGGACGGAACCGCCGTCCACGCTGACGGACCAGGATTGAGCCGCCGGTAACGAGGTTGCCGTCGAAACGCTTCACGCCGAGCCGCTGCGAGTTGCTGTCGCGTCCGTTTCGTGAGCTGCCTTGCCCCTTTTTATGTGCCATGTCCGTCTCAGTCCGCCGTGATATCGGTGATTCGGATACGCGTCAGATCGCTGCGGTGACCGCGTGTGCGTCGCATGCCCTTGCGCCGCTTGCGTCGAAAGACCCGAATTTTGGGTCCGCGGTGATGGACATCCACCACGCCGACCACTCGGGCGCCGCTCACGACTGGACTCCCGGCGACCAGCGAGCCGTCGTCCCGGCTCACGAACAGCACCTTGTCGAACGTCACTTCCGCGCCGTCTTGTGCACTGAGCCGGTCCACGTCGATATGCTGCCCCGGTTCCACCTTCACCTGGTGTCCTGCGGCTTGAATAATGGCGAACACGAGCTTGTCCCTTCGCAGTGTGCTGGCGGGCGACCCCGCACAAGCTTACCAGCGTACTCTCGCAGGGGTGATCTGTAAAGCAGTGTCGGCCGGCGGGCTACTTCAACAGTGTCCTGCTCCCACGGATGCTCTGCGTGCTGAAGGCGCCCAGGACCGACGGTAGCAGGCGGTCCATCAGCTCGAAATAGGAGGACAACGCAGGGGTGTTTTGGGATGCGTCGTACAGGATTTCCTCGCGGTGTCGTTCGGTGTAGACCGTGGCACCGGTCTCGCCGTCGATGAAGATGAACTTCGGGCTCAGGACGAAACCACGGCGGTCCCGATATGTACGCACCGGCACGGTGCGGCGCCGTCCAAACGAGTCATACACCTCGCGTTCCCTGGTAACCATGCCCGACTGGGCGTGCGGGGAGAAATAGACGGTGCCGGTCAGGATCAACGGGTTCTGATACTCCTCGCCCAGGTCTCGCCAGAACCCAATGTTCGCGAAGATTGTCTCGAAGTTTTCCAGATCTTCCTCGGACATCGAGTCGTCCTCGCCGAGCGGGTTCTCCTGTTCGTCTGCTTCGATCGCCTCGGGGGGCGCGAACCCGTCCGGGATGGTTGGAGTGTCCCGTCCGACTGGGCCCGCCTGCTCGCTGGCGATCTCCAGCAGCGGCAGCACGTCGGCGTCGATCACCTCGAGCTCGGAGTTGCGACGGAGTTGACTCCGGAGGAGACGCGCCGTTTCGTTGTTTGCGTCGACGTCTTCGGAACCGCCCGACACGAACCCGGCAATCAGCACCCGCTGAAATTTGGAGATGTCCAGCTTGGGTGTCAATGGGGTCTCGATAGGAATTTCGTAGAACGTGGTGCAACCGGCAACTAGCGCCACGCAGGCGAGACTAACGAGGGTCTTGGCTGTCACGGTCATTCACTTCCAGGAAGAGATCGTAGTTCGTTTCGATGTGGAGGTTGTCCGGCTCGAGGTCGAGCGCGGTCTCGTATGCCTCGCGCGCCTCGTCGAACCGTCCCTCGTGCTCGAAGGCGATGCCGAGATTGTTCCAAGCGGGTGCGTAGGTCGGGTCGAGCTCGATGGCACGCTGCCACCGGTACATGGCTTCTTGCCACAAGCCGCGTAGCGCCACCTCGATGCCAAACTCGACCTGCGCCTTTGCGTCCGACCGGGCATCGGCGTGCGGTGTCGCGACCGCGAAGGCCAGGACGAGCGCCAAGGCGAACACTAGCTTGCGATTCATCGATCTTTAGCCACTATAGCGAGTCGTCCGTGACGCTTGCAAGCACGCTGCCAGCCGCGAAACTGGACAGGGAGCGAGCGTGCGGGCGCCGGTCACCCGTGAACCGACGACTTGATCATTATCATTTGACGCCTGATGATGCGTCGTCGTTGCATCAGGCGGGTGGGTGGTCCGGGATGACGGTATAATGGAGTGAGGTCGGGCACACCGGTTGCGGCGTTGGCCGCGGTCGGGGGACGACCGAACCTCCGGGATTCCGCCCGTCCGCGTCTAGCACCGCACGTTCCGTGTGGTGTCGCTCCACAACGCCAACACCACACTCGTGTCCCACTGCGGGTCACGTGCTGCGCGCGAGCGGTTCGTGTCCGCTCGGGTTTGCGCGGCCGTGGCGCGCCGGAGGTGCAGATGACGCTCATCGACTGGGTGGCGCTAGGGATGCTGTGGTGGAAGGGCGGCGGTCGGGCCGCCATCGTGCGCTGGTTGGTCGACCCGGGTGGGGCCCGCCAGATGGCCGTTCTCTCCGGCGCGAACCTCGAAACGGTCACCCGAGCCATCGACCCCAGTCTTGCTCGGCCAGGGCGGCTAGCCAGGGCTCGCATGGCAGCGGAGAGTGCACTCGAGACCGCGAGAGCCGCCGGCATCACCGTCGTGCCGTGGTCGGACATCCGTTACCCGACTGCGCTTGCGGCGATCGCCGACCCGCCTCCGGTTCTGTGGATACGTGGCGCGCCGGATGCACTGCGGACCTCGTCGGTCGCTGTGGTTGGCTCGCGCGCAGGCTCCGCCTATGCTCGGGCCGTCGGCGGTGAGCTGGGATCCGGTTTGGCGCAGCGTGGCGTCACAGTGGTCAGCGGACTAGCCCGGGGTGTCGACGCAGCCGCGCATCACGGAGCGCTGGCCGCCGACGGCTGCACGATTGGCGTGCTGGGCTCTGGTGTGGACATCGTGTACCCTCCCGAGCACACCCGGCTGGCTCGTGACCTGATGCGGCGCGGCGCGCTCGTCAGCGAGTTGCCGCCCGGCACGACACCCAGACCTGCGCACTTTCCGCAGCGAAATCGCCTCATCAGCGGTCTGTCGCAGGCGGTGGTGGTCGTCGAGGCCTCAGAGCGCAGTGGGTCCCTGATCACGGCGCGTCTAGCGCTCGAACAGGGTCGCGACGTGATGGCCGTTCCTGGCAACGTGCTCAATGGCCGAAATCGCGGCGCCCACGCATTGATCAAGGATGGTGCAAAGGTTGTTGAGGATGTGGACGATATCCTAGAAGAGATCCAGCCCGCCGAGAGGGTGGCAGGGAATTCACCTGGCTGTGGGTCGTTGCCGGAAGACCCGGTACTTCGACAGTTGTCGCGTGGCGAGAGCTACGATCTGGATGATTTAATCGCGCTGTCTGGGCTCGATGGTCCCCGTCTGCTGCCGCGTCTGCTGGATCTCGAGCTCAGCGGGCGGGTGGTTCGTCAGGAAGGCGGCCGGTTCGTTCGACCGTGATGGTCTTGTTCGTCATAGCGGCGGTGCACCGTCGGACGAAGACCACCGTTTTTCCGTACCGAACGTCATGCCCGTCGGCCCAGAGAGTGGGTCTGGCGAGGACCTCCGAGGCAGGACAAGAAGAACGGTGGTAGGGTAGATCAAGGGTGCCGGTTTACCGGCGCGTGGAGCAGGCGGCTATCGAATGCTGCCGAATACGAGGTAGGTCATATGCCAAAGGCGCTCGTTGTCGTGGAATCGCCGGCCAAGGCGAAGACCATCAACAAGTACCTCGGGCGAGATTTCAAAGTTGTCGCCTCGATGGGGCACATCCGGGATCTGCCCAAAAGCAAGCTGGGTGTCGACATCGAGGACGGCTTCGCCCCGGTTTACGAGCCGATTCCGGCTCGCAAGAAGGTCATCAAGGAACTGCGCGATGCGGCCAAAGGTGTCAATCAGATCTACGTGGCCACAGACCCTGACCGCGAAGGGGAGGCCATTGGCTGGCACCTGGCCAACGAGCTCGGGTCGAAGAAACGCAAGGTCGGCCGGTTGCTGTTCAATGAGATCACCAAGAAGGCAGTACTCGAGGCGTTGAAACAGGAACGCACGATCGACCAGCGTATGGTCGATGCCCAGCAGGCCCGTCGCGTACTCGACCGGCTGGTCGGGTACAAGCTGAGCCCGTTGCTCTGGGACAAGGTCCGGAGAGGGTTGAGCGCCGGGCGCGTCCAGTCGGTCGCCCTGAAATTGGTGTGCGACCGTGAGGCGGCCGTCGAGTCTTTTGTCGCCGAGGAGTACTGGCATATCACGGCGCGGTTGGCCGGGGCGGTGCCGCCCGAGTTCGACACGAGGGTCGTCAAGAAGGGCACGCACGCGCTAAAGGTCACGCGCGGGTCCGAGGCCGACGCGGTCGTGTCGGACCTCGAACAGGCGAGCTTCGTGGTCCGGACGGTCGCGACGAAGGAGCGCAAGAAGCAGGCTCCCCCGCCGTTCATCACCAGCAAGCTGCAGCAGGCGGCGCGGTTTCCGGTCAAGAAGACGATGATGATCGCCCAGCAGCTCTACGAGGGCATCGAGCTGCCTGGTGAGGGCGCCGTCGGTCTGATTACCTACATGCGCACCGACTCGACGCGCGTGGCAGACGAGGCGCTCACCGATGTGCGAGCCCACATCGGGAAGCAGTACGGCGCCGACTGTGTCCCCGACAAGCCGCGTTACTTTCGGAAGAAGGCGGACGCCCAGGACGCCCACGAGGCGATCCGACCGACCGGGATTCAATTCGACCCCGAGACGGTGCGAGCGCACCTGACACGCGAGCAGTATTCGATCTATCGGCTCATCTGGAATCGTTTCGTCGCATCTCAGATGGCGCCGGCGACGTTCGACGACACGACGGTCGAGGTCGAGGCGGGCGAGTATCTCTTGCGGGCGAAAGGCTCGGTGCCGAAGTTCAGTGGCTGGTTGACCGTCTATGAGCAGCCAGGGGCGGATCCAGAGTCGGAGCCGGTTGTCGAGCAGCCTGCGGGGACGGACGGAGAAGATGGACCAGCGACCGGGTTGTTGCCGAAGCTGGTCGCCGGTGACGTGCTGGAGCTGCGGAAGTTGAACCCGGAGCAGAAGTTCACCCAACCGCCGCCCCGGTTCAGCGAGGCGACCCTGGTCAAGGAGCTCGAGGAGAACGGCATCGGCCGGCCGAGCACCTACGCGTCGATTATCGGTGTGTTGCAGGCGCGCGAGTACGCAGAGAAGGTTGAGGGGCGGTTCCGCCCCACACGCTTGGGCCGGCTGGTCATCGACCTGCTCGCCAAGAGTTTCGACGACATTCTGGCGGTCGACTACACCCGTGGGCTCGAGGAGCAGCTCGACAAGATCGAGGAGGGCGAGGCCGATTACGGCACGATCCTTCAGAGCTTCTACGAGAAGTTCAGCGCCGATCTCGGGCAGGCTTCCGAGGAGATGCCGAACATCAAGGGTGAAGGGTTGCCCAGTGAGGAGACCTGCGACAAGTGTGGGGCGCCCATGGTCGTCAAGGTCGGTCGGTTTGGTGTCTTCCTGGCATGTAGCGCGTACCCGGAGTGTCAGAACACCCGCGAAGTGGACAAGACCGAGACGAATGCGGACGAGGAGCCGGAGGCCTGCGAGACCTGCGGGAAGCCGATGGTGGTCAAGCGCGGTCGCTTCGGGCAATTCCTCGCCTGTTCGGGGTATCCGGACTGCAAGACGACTCGCAAGCTGATCGAGACCAAGAGTGGGATGACCGCGGCGAAGCCGGACCAGATGCTCGATGAAAAGTGCCCGCGCTGCGAGTCCAACCTCGTCGTGAAGCAAGGCCGGTTTGGCGAGTTTACCGCCTGCAGCAACTACCCGAAGTGCCGCTATGTGAAGCTGAAATCGACCGGCGTGGCCTGCCCGAAGGATGGCGCCGACATCGTGGAGCGGAAGTCGAAACGTGGTCGAACGTTCTACGGGTGCAGCAACTATCCCGACTGCGACTTCACGCTCTGGAACCGGCCGATATCGGAGACCTGCCCGACGTGTGGGGCCCCATATCTGGTCGAGAAGATCACGAAACGCTGGGGTCATCAGGTGCTCTGCGACAACGACGACTGCGACTACAAACGCACCGAGGAAGCAGCGTCGGCGTGACGGGGGAGACAGGAGACAGGAGACAGGAGGAAAAAGGAAGCCGCTGCGGGACGTTCCGCGCGGCTCCATTCAGAAATGCTCGACACGCCGTCAGGGCAAAGGATCGGCGTAGTGCCAAGCATGCTGCTGGTGAAGCTCTCTGGCTTCTCCTGCCTCCTGAGAGCGGGGTCCGCAGCAAGCTGGGGGATCCTGACCCCGTGATCCATATCATCGGCGGTGGACTCGCCGGGAGCGAAGCGGCCTGGCAGGCGGCATCGCGCGGTGTACCGGTCACCATCCACGAGATGCGACCGGTGCGGCCGACTCCGGTCCACCACACCAGCCACCTAGCCGAGCTGGTCTGCAGTAATTCCTTTCGGGCCGACAAGATCGAGAACGCCGTCGGGTTGTTGAAGGCGGAAATGCGATGCTTGGGGTCGCTTGTGATCCGCGTGGCCGATGAGACGCGTGTGCCCGCGGGTGCCGCCCTCGCCGTCGACCGAGTTCGCTTCGCCACTGGGATTACCGCCGCACTCGAGGCGGCGCCCCTGGTCACGATTCGCCGCGAAGAGGTCTGCGACCTGTCGCTGTCTGGCGACGTCGCGGAACCACTGATCGTGGCCACCGGTCCGCTGACCTCGCCAGAGCTGTCGCAAGCGGTTGCTGGCTTTGTGGGCCGGGACCATCTGTATTTCTACGACGCCATCAGTCCGATCGTGCTGGCCGAGACGATCGATCGAGAGAAGATATTCAGGGCATCTCGGTGGGGGCGACACACGCCGGCCCCAGCCGAGACCGGTCTCGGGGAGCCCGTGGCCTCTGTGTGCGACGCCGGGGCGGCGGGTGACGGCGACTATCTGAACTGTCCGATGACGGCGGAGGAGTATCACCACTTTCACGATGCGCTGCTCGGGGCCCAGCGCGCGACGTTGCACGACATCGATCAGGGCAAGTTTTTCGAGGGGTGTCTGCCGATCGAGGTCATGGCGCAGCGCGGCAAGGACACCCTGCGCTTCGGGCCGATGAAGCCGGTGGGACTCAACGATCCCCGGACTGGCCGAAGGCCCTACGCGGTGGTACAGCTCAGGCAGGACACGCTGGCCGGGGACCACTACAGCATGGTGGGGTTCCAGACGCAGCTGAAGTGGGACGAGCAGGCACGAGTCTTTGGAACGATCCCCGGTCTGGAGCGGGCTGAGTTCGTCCGGTTTGGCATGATTCACCGCAACACCTACATCAACGGGCCGACCGCGCTGCGGCCGACGTGGCAGACTCGTCACCATCCGTCGGTGTTCTTCGCCGGGCAGATCTCCGGAGTCGAGGGATACGTCGAGTCGGCGGCGAGCGGGCTGATCGCCGGGATCAACGCGGCGTCGCTGGCGCGGGAAGGCGTGCCGCAGCCCCCCCCGCGTACCACCGCGATAGGTGCGCTCGGGCACTACGTGTCCCACGCCGATCGGGCCAACTACCAGCCATCTAATATTGCGTTCGGTCTGATTCCGGCGATGGAGGGAGCACCGCGGCGGAAGGTCGAACGGCGTCGGATGATTGCCGCGCGCGCGCTGACCGACATTGAGGCATGGCACACTGCCATGGCACTGGACGACGTCCATCATGAGGACGCATCTCCGCTCGTTTCTTGAGTTTCTGCGTTTCAATCGCAATCTGTCGGTGCACACGGTGCGCGCCTACGAGAGCGACCTCACGCAATATCTGAGCTTCCTGGAGCGGCATCTCGACCGTCCGGCTGAGCAGATCGCGCCGGGCGACGTCGACCACTATGCCGTGCGGGCGTTCATGGGCGAGTTGTACGACCGCGGGTTGACGCGAGCGTCGTCTGCCAGACGGCTGGCTGCGATCCGATCGTTTGGTCGGTACTTGCGACGCGAGCAACTCATCGACCGAGAGCCGGCGGCCATGGTGGCAACGCCAAAGCAGGAGCGGAAAGTGCCGGCGCGCCTCGACATACGAGAAGTCGAGCGGTTGCTCGCCAGTCCCGACGCAACGACAGTACTTGGGCGCCGCGACCGCGCGATTCTGGAGCTGTTTTATGCGTCCGGGCTTCGGTTGAGCGAGCTGGTCGGGCTCGATCTGGAGGACGTCAACCTCAGCAGCCGACTCGTGCGAGTGCTCGGCAAGGGCGGCAAGGAACGGATTGTGCCATTCAACCGCAATGCAGGGGCTGCGCTACGCGCCTATTTCTCAGATCGGGAGACGCTCGTCGCGCGTGCGCCCAGGCGAGCGGCGGCGCGTGGCCGGCCGCGAGCGGCTGTCGAGCCGCTGTTCGTCAACTATCGAGGCGGACGGCTGTCGACGCGAAGTGTCCACCGCCTGGTGCGGCGGTATGTCGGCGCCACGAGTGCCCGCTACGGCATCAGCCCACACGCGTTGCGGCATTCCTTTGCCACCCACCTCCTGGAGCGTGGGGCGGACCTGCGCGCCATTCAGGAGTTGTTGGGTCATGCGCGCTTGAGCACCACGCAGCGCTACACGCACGTGACCGCCGCACAGCTAATGGCGCTCTACAAGAAGACCCATCCGAGGGCCTAGAGGTTTCCTGGCGACGCGTCCGAGAGGGCCCGCGTCGCGGCATCTGCTCACCGGGGTCACAGCCCGCCTGGCTGCTCCCTCCTCGCTCCTTACCAGACGAACGCGTCGCCAGGAAACCTCTAGGCTCGTTCTTCAGCAACCTGCAAGGCTGCAGGCGCTCGGACGAGGCGAGGCTCGTCCCAAAGCCCAAAGCCGAAGAGGCTTTGCCGGCTACATGCTCACCGCCGTCGGGCGTCGCTGCCGCGGCAACTCAATGCGGAGCGTTTTGATCTTGTAGTTCATCACACGGGGGGTAATCGACAGGAGCTCGGCGGCGTCCTTCTGAACCCAGTTCGACATGGTCAAGGCTTCTACCACCGCCTGCCGTTCGATCTCCTCCAGCGCGATACCGGTTGGAGGAATCTTGACGACGCTCACCACATCGGACCCGCCCACACGCGGGGAGAGCTCCCCGAGCCTCAGATCGTCCATGGTGATGACGTCACCCTCAGCCAGCAGGACGGCGCGCTCGATGGCGTTCTCCAGCTCGCGAATGTTTCCGGGCCAGTTGTAGCGTTGTAACAGCTTTTCGGCGGCCGAGTCGAGCCCCGTCACCTTCTTCCGCAGCTCCCCGGAAAACCGATTCATGAACGTCTCGGCCAGTTGGGTGATGTCCTCTTTTCGGTCGCGCAGGGGCGGCATTTCGACCGCCATGACGTTGAGCCGGTAGAAGAGGTCTTCGCGGAACTCGCCGCTGGCCACCATCTCGCCCAGATTGCGGTTCGTCGCCGCCAGCAGTCTGACATCCACGCCGATCGTCCGAGTGCCTCCCAGACGCTCGAACTCCTGCTCTTGCAGCACGCGCAGGATCTTGGCCTGGGTGTTCGGACTCATGTCACCCACTTCGTCGAGGAACAGACTTCCGCTGTCGGCCTGCTCGAACCGACCGATCCGTTGTCGATCGGCGCCGGTGAACGCGCCTTTCTCGTGGCCGAACAGCTCTGACTCGAGCAGGTTCTCCTGGAGGGCGGCGCAGTTGACCCGCACGAAGTTTCGGTTCGCCCGGAGCGAATTGTGATGCAGTGCTGCGGCGATGAGCTCCTTGCCGGTGCCGGTTTCGCCCCGAATCAACACGGTCGTGTTGGTCTTGGCGACCTTGCGGACGATGTCCAGCACCTGCTGCAGTGCGCCACTGGCACCCACGATGCGATCGAATTCGTAGATATCGGGTTGTGTGTGACGAAGGTAGTCGATCTCGTGCTTCAGGCGGCGGACTTCGAGCGCTTTGTCGATCTTGAGCTCCATTTCCTCGATTTCGAACGGCTTCTGCACATAGTCGAAGGCACCGATCCGCATCGCTTCGACGGCCGTCTGTACCGAGCCGAAGGCAGTCATCAGAATCACGGCGGTTGGTGAGTGGAGGGCCTTGGCGGAGCGCAGCACATCCAGTCCGTCACTGCCCCCCATCTTGAGGTCGCACACCACGACGTCGAACTGCCCGTTGTGCAACTTTTCGATCGCGGCGTTGCCGTTCTCTGCCTCTTCGACGTCGTGCCCCGTTTCGCGTAATGCGCGTGCGATCCCGCGGCGCAGCGAATCGTGGTCATCTGCGACGAGGATGCGTTCCTTCGACATGACTCCCTCCTGCTGTACGGCCACCATGGGCCGTGGTCAGGGCCTCGACCGCGCGGTGTGACACCGGCAGCCGGACACCGAATCGCGCTCCACCCCCGGCGCGCGGTCCAACATCGATCCGCCCGTCGTGCGCGTTGATGATCTTGCGCACGATCGCGAGACCGAGCCCAGACCCGCTCGGCTTGGTGGTGAAGAACGGGCTGAACAACTGGTCGGTGACGTCGACTGGAACACCGGGACCGTCGTCGGCGACCTCGACGCTCACGTACCCCGCATACTCGGGCGGCTCGCCCGATTCCTCGACCGCGGCGTAGGACGCGGAGACCCAGATGTGCCCCCCGCCGGCCAGCGCTTCCATCGCGTTGGTGAGCAGGTTTGTGAACAGTTGGCGGAGCTGCACTCCGTCGGCGTCGAGGTCCGGCAGACCGGCGGCACAGTTGGTCATGACCGTCGGGTACCCGAACCCCGCCTGACTGCGGGTGGCCGCCACGGCCTCATCGAGCACGACCGCGATCGATACCGGTTCGACCTGCAGGTTGATCGGGCGCACGAACTCGAGCACGTCAACGACGATCCGGTTCGCCATCTTGGCTTCGCGGATGATGTCGTTCAGGAGCTCGTGCGCATCGGGTGAGTCGGGAAGCTGTCGTTTGAGGACCCCCGCCATCACCTGGATTCCGGCCAACGGGTTCTTGACCTCGTGCGCGATCGCCGCTGCCATTTCGCCAAGGGCGGCCAGGCGATCCCGCAGTCGCTCCCGCTCTTCTAGCTGCTCGACCCGGGTGAGGTCCTTGAAGAGCAGCGCCGCGCCAGACACCCTACCGTGGCGGTCTGCGATCCGGGACAACGTGTAACCGATCGCTTTGCTCGGGG
The DNA here is from genome assembly GCA_002726085.1 of Acidobacteriota bacterium. Classification (GTDB taxonomy): domain Bacteria; phylum Acidobacteriota; class Vicinamibacteria; order Vicinamibacterales; family UBA8438; genus NP936. The sequence continues at coordinate 28,950 of PBRZ01000091.1, read as the reverse complement.
ATCGGAGCCGCAGCTCGGCGCGGTTGGGGAGATCCGCTTCTGTGAAGGCGAGAGAGAGCACCTCCGACAGGTCGTGGTCCTGACCCAGGACGTCGTGAAACGACCGGCCGATATGGCTCGGGTCGGCGTCCAGTCCGAGAATGCGATACGCCGCATCGTTGACCACGGCGATGGAGCCATCGCTCCAGATTGCGATTACGCCATTTCGCAGACTGTGCACGACGTTCCGGTAGAATGCTTCTCGGTCAATCATCGAGTTGCTTGCGGCAGCGGGCAGATCTGGGGCCCCCTTCATCGAGACACCCGGTCGGGAGCCCGCACTGTCACAATATGACAATAGTGTAAGTCCCCGACTTCCGCGAGTGTCCAGCCTGCGTATGTCGTTGTCACTACGCTCCACGGCAGCAAGACCCATGCCTCTGATCTGGGGGCCGTGGTGGCGCCATGCGAGGGCGTTCGAGAACACGGGTAGACGGACACCAGACAGCGGTTGAATGGCGTAAGTGTATAAAGTGCAATATGTTGTGACGCCGCAACCGTGCCCGATCACGCGACGGATGCAGCGCGGCAGGGTGAAAGCGCGGCGTGCCAGTATCGCAAAACAGAGTGTTACAATTTCGTCACCTGGTGACGGTACCGTAATCTCTGAGGACGCGCAGACAGACTATTCACTGGTGTCGGCGCCATCGGTCTGTTGCAATGCTTCCCACTGGCCCATGAGATCCCCGACTTCCCACATCAAGGTCTGATGGCGGTCTACCACCGGCTGGGCCGCTTCCCGTCTGTCGTAAAACCCGGGTGACGACATCGTCTCCTCGAGTGTCCGAATTTCCCGCTCGCGATCGGAGATTCGCTGTTCCAGGTCGACGACTCGCTTCTGTCTGGCGTTCTGTTCCCGTTTGAGCCGGCGCTCAGCCTGGGTCTTCCGACGCCGTTCGTCTCGTTCAGTCGGGCCAGCTGCCTTTCGTGTGGCCCGCTTGGTGGGTGTCTGTGGCGTGGCTCTGGCCGGATCCGGCGGCGTGGGCCGGTCCGCGTTGTTCCCCGCCGTCTCGCGCTGCGCCTTGCTCCAGAGAAACTCCTCGTAGCTGCCAGGATAGCGCGACGCTTCGCCGTGCCCGACCTCGATGATCGCGGTCGCGATTCGCTCTACGAAGTACCGGTCGTGCGACACGAAGACCAGCGTCCCACCGAAGTCCACGAGCGCGTCGAGCAAGACGTTCGTCGAATCGATGTCCAGATGGTTCGTCGGCTCGTCGAGCAGCAGGGTGTTCGACGGACGCAGAAGCATTCGCGCGACGGCCAACCGGGTGCGTTCGCCACCCGACAGGACCCGCACAGGTTTGTCGACGTCGTCACCCGAGAACAGAAAGCCGCCGAGGATGTTCCGGATAGCCGGTAGCATCGTGGTGGGCGAGCCGCTCCCCAGTGTGTCGTGGGCCGTCAGGTTCGGGTCGAGCGTGGCGGCTTCGTCCTGCGCGAAGTATTGGGCGACGAGATTGTGCCCTTCGAGCCGGGTTCCCTCATCGGGAGCCTCCACGCCGGAGAGCAGGCGCATCAGGGTCGACTTGCCGGTGCCGTTGGGGCCGACCAGGGCGATGCGGTCCCCGCGCTCGACGTGGACGTCCACTCCGTCAAATACGACAGTCGGTCCGTAGGCCTTGCGAATCTGTCGTAACTCCAGGGCGACGCGGCCGCTCTTCCGGCAGGCGGGGAAGGTGAAGTGCACACGCTTGTGTTCCGGTGGAACTTCGATCGGCGTGATTTTCTCGAGCGCCTTGACGCGGCTCTGTACCTGCGCAGCCTTCGTCGCCTTGTAGNGAAACCGGTCGATGAACAGCCGGATCCGAGTGATCTCCTCGTCTTGCCGCCTTTTCTGCTCGCGAAGCACAGTCAGCCTGGCGTCCCGTTCAACCAGGTATTCGGAGTAGGTGCCGACGTAGGGCGTCAGCGTGCGTAGCCCGACTTCGACGATGCGAGTCACGACACGGTCGAGAAAATACCGGTCGTGCGACACGAGGACGAGAGCGTGAGGATAATCGACCAGGAAATCCTCGAGCCAGTTACGCGCATCGAGGTCGAGATGATTCGTCGGCTCGTCGAGCAGCATGACATGCGGCTGACGCAGAATCAGCTTGGCGAGGGCAATTCGCATCTGCCATCCGCCCGAGAACGTGTCAGTCGGCTTCTTGAACGTCTCTGCGCCGAACCCGAGTCCGGTCAGCACGCCAGCGACCTTCAGGTCGATGGTGTAGCCGTCCTGGTCGCGGAACTGGTGTTGCAGCTCGCTGTAGCGATCGAGAATCGCTTCGTGTTCCTCACGGGATCGGTGCTCGTCGGCAAGCTGGTCCTCGAGTTCCCGCATCGTTCGCTTGATGTCGAGGAGCGGCTGAAACGCCGTGCTCACCTCGTCGAGCAGCGACCGCCCGGTGTGGCTGAGCCCGTCCTGGGGCAGATACCCAACGGTCAGCCCGGTCCGTTTGGTGATCGCCCCGGCATCCGGTTCGTCGAGCCCAGCCATCATTCGAAGCAACGTCGTCTTACCGGCACCATTCGGCCCGCACAGGCCGACGCGGTCGCCGACGGAGAGTCGCCACGTGACGTTTTCGAACAGGGTGCGGTAGCCGAACCCCTTGGTGAGAGAGGACAGTTGGAGCATACGCGTGGAGCGGGGGGTAAAGGGGGCGGCGAGACTACTCGCCGAGCGCCCTGGCTGCGACCGAGAGCACCTTGGGTACCTTGAACGGCTTCGTGAGGTATCCCGACACACCGAGATTGGCGGCTTCAATCGCGCTGGCCTCGGTCGANAATCCGGTGATGATGATGACCGGCAAATTCTCGTTCAGACGCCGTGCTTCATTGATGACGGTTAAACCGTCCATCCCGGGCATTTTGAGATCTGTAATGAGCAGGTCGTAGCCGAACAGCCGCAGCCGTTCGAGTGCGACCCGCCCGTCTGGCGCCACGTCGACGTCATAGTCCGCGAGCGCCAGTGTCTTGGACAGGAGATCGCGGATGCTGGCCTCGTCGTCCACCACCAGCACGCGCGGATGCCCGTCCGTCTTGGCCGGCTGCGCCGTCGTGGTGGACGACACCGGCGGACGGACGGTGTGTGACCGCTCACGTTCCAGCCATGCGTCGATGTCGGTCTTGCGGAAACGCCACTGTCGACCAACCCGCACTGCCGGAATCTTCCCTGCTTTGATAAGCCGGTACACGGTCCTTAAATTGACCTGCAGGTACTCGAGGACCTCGTCCGTTGTGAGAAAAGTTTCGTCGATCATGACGTCCTAGCGTCCCGAATAGGCCTCCCAAATAAATCAGGTTAGCACCATTTGACACGTTCCGGTCCGGCTTTTTCCGTGGGCCGACGACCGGCGCGATCGCCCAACGCACCCATTTCCGTCATCAGATGATACCGTAGGCGGCCGGTGCTCTGCGGAGCGTTCGACCGACACCGGACGCCGTCACGCTTGGGGTGATCGGTCCGCACGATTTGCCCAGACCACTTCGTGTTTGACGGCGTCTAACCAGATACCAGCGACCTGTACGGTGGTCAGGCTCGAGCCACCGCACGTGGTTCGGGTCGAGTCCTGGCTTGCGGGACCATATATGATCACAACGCACCCGGGAGACCATGAGCGGAGCCCAGACTGCCGTTTTCGGCATGCAGAGAACTGACGAAGAGCTCGTCGCGCTCTCGACCGCCGGTGATACGGAAAGTTTCAACCAGCTCGTGGTGCGCTGGGAGCGTCCGATCTTTGCCCTGGCCTACCGTGTGCTCGGTCGTGAGGAGGACGCTAGAGACATCTGCCAGGAAACGTTTCTGCGAGCCTTTAGGGCCCTCAAAGGGTTCAAAGGCCAGGCAAAATTCTCATCCTGGATCTACCGGNTCGCCCTGAATCTCTGCCGTGACTGGATCCGCCGAGAGCGGCGGACGACGAAGGTCACGCCGCTCGACGCCGATACCGAGCCGGCCCCNGCCGACAGATCGGCGGAGACCGCAGAGGAGCGGGTGGTGCGGCACGACCTCGGGCGGGTCATCACTCGCGCGATGTCGGCTTTGTCGGAGGAGCAGCGGACAACCATCGTGCTGAAGGAATATCATGGGCTGACCTTCCAGGAGATTGCCGACCTCCAAGGATGCCCGCTGAGCACGGTCAAGACCCGGCTCTACCAGGGGCTCGGGGTGTTGCGGCGTCAGTTGCAGCGCAGCGGCGTGCACGGCCTGGAAGGCATCGCCGGACTCCCGGCGACCGGGTCAATGGCAAGAAGTAGTCGCAAGGTGGTAAATCTAGATCGATGACCGAGACTAATAGCTGTGTCGAGAAGGGCGCGTTGATCGATTACCTCTACGGGGAGGCCGATGCCGAGGCACGCGCGCGCGTCGAGGCGCATTTGCGCACGTGCGTCCAGTGTGCAGACGAGGTCAGCGGGCTGAAAGACGTTCGCGGGAACCTCGAGGCGTGGGTGCCACCGCAGGCAGAGCTCGGCTTTCGTCTGGTGTCCGACGCGGAGCCGGAGCCCGTCACCATATCGGTTTGGAGTCGGCTGCGGCGCCCGCCGGTCTGGGGGCTGGCGACGGCAGCGGCCGTGGTGCTGGCGGCGGCAGTAGCCATCACAAAGCCCGAGCTGGAAATTGGGGGGGGGGAGATGGTGCTCCGGATTGGCTGGAGCGACGCCGGGTCCGACGCCGCCACGCAGCCGGAGGCGACGTCACAAGTCGATCCGCCGATGCGTGGGGCTGAGCTGCCACAGCCGGTCCAGCCGCTGCGCAGCACGCCGGTCGCCGCGGGCCGACAGTCGCCGGATGTGACGGCCGCCGCCGACGAGTCGTTGTTGCGGGCCGTCGATCAACGCCTGCGCGAGGAGGAGCTCATCGCGAATCAGCGCCAGGCCGACCTGACCGAGATACAGCGTGCGTTCGGGGAATTCGAGGTGACCGGGGCCGACCGGCCGAGGCAACAGCTACTCGACTATCTGAGGCGGGTTTCGGCGAGGTAGGTGCCGCGCCGCTTGGGACCGGNGGGGTTTCCCCAGGCGTGTCCATTCCTTTTGAATCTGGAGTCCTTCGGGGACTGTGTAGGCTACAATGCACCCATGATCTCGAGACTGCACCTTGGTGTCGTGTTCACCCTGTTCGTCGTCGTTTTCGGGGCCGGCTGCGCGCCTTCCCTCGACACGACGGAGTCGTTGCGGATGACCCAGATCTCAAGCGGCTGGTTCAACGCCGGTCTTGACACCCTGGGTCGAAACAAGCTCGTGCCGACCGTGTCGTTCCGGCTCGAGAACACGACCGACGACACGATCCGCTACGTCCAGCTCAACGGCGTGTTCCGGCGAGAGGGCGAAGAGGAGGAATGGGGCACCTCCTACGTCCATGCGTTCGGCACCGAGGGCCTCGACGCCGGTTTGTCTACAATCGAGTACCGGCTCGAGTCGGAGCGAGGCTACACCGGCGAGCAGGCGCGAGACGAGATGCTCGCCCATAGTGGCTTCGTCGACGTGAGGATGGATCTGTTTGTCAAGCACCGCGGCGACCAGTGGGTCCGTCTGGACTCGATCGACATCGACCGCCAGCTGCTGACGCAGTAGGCGCGTGACAACCGTCTCGTCAACCGTCACACCAGTCCCGCCTGCGCTCGACCGGCGTCTCGGTCCGCTTGACGGCGCCGCTATCGTCGTCTCCAACGTCATCGGCGGCGGCATCTTCCTGGTGCCGGCGTTCGTCGCGCAGTCGGTTCCGCATCCCTTGGCGATGGTCGCCGTGTGGGGGGCCGGTGGTGTGCTGGCGTTCGCCGGGGCAATGGCCTACGCGGAGTTGGCCGCGTTGCGGCCGCGGGCCGGTGGCGAGTACGTATATCTACGCGAGGCGTTCGGTCCGCTTGCGGGGTTCCTCACCGGATGGACCTCCTTCGTCGCTGGTTTTGCCGGTGCGATTGCCGCCAGCGCGGTCGGGTTGGCCAGCTACCTCAGCCGGTTCCTACCGGCGGCCGGCGATACAACACCGCTCCTGACCGTGCCGCTCGGTCTGCTCGACCTCGTGGTGTCGCCGCAAGCGCTCGTGGCAGTTCTGGTGATCGCCTGCTTGTCGGGAGTGCACATGCTCGGTCTCGGTCCCGGACGGATCATCCAGAATCTCCTGGCGGGGATGAAGGTTGCGCTCCTGGTTGCTTTTGTGGTGCTGGGGTTCGGGCTCGGAGAAGGAAACACCGCTCACTTCACCACCGGTGGCGCCGTCTCGCCCACGCTCTGGGTACTGGCGCTCGTCCCGGTGATGTTCAGCTACTCGGGATGGAACGCGGCCGCCTATGTGGCCGAAGAGATTCGGGATCCCGGCCGCAATGTGCCGCTGGCGCTTGGGGTGGGGACGATCGCGGTGGTGGTGATCTATCTGCTTCTGAACCTGCTTTTCATCTACGCCTTGCCGGTGACGGAGTTTGCCGCGGTGGACGCCCGAGTCGGGGATGCGGCAGCCGATCGGCTGTTTGGGCCCAGGGTCGCCGGCCCGGTCGCGGCCGCGTCGGTGGTGATGATCGCCGCGAGCATCAGCGCGATGGTGATGGCCGGTCCGCGCGTCTACTATGCGATGGCACGCGATGGTCAGTTCCCCGCGATGGCGGCACGAGTCGATCCCCGGTTTCGCACTCCGCTCGTCGCCATCGCGGCCCAGGGCGTCTGGGCCTGTCTACTCGTCTTGTCCGGCCGATTCGAGCAGCTTGTCGAATACACCGGCTTCGCGGTGGTGCTGTTCGCCGGTGTCGCGGTAACGGCGCTGTTCGTGTTGCGCCGCCGCGACCCTGACGAGGCTCGACCGTTCCGGGCGTGGGGGTATCCGCTCGCGCCGCTCGTCTTCGCCGTGGCCAGCCTGCTGATTGTCCTCAATGCGTTGTGGCGAAGTCCGGTGACTTCCGGCGCGGGTGCGCTCGTTATCGCCGCCGGTGTGCCCGTCTATCTGCTCATGCGGCGCTCGCGAGCTCGAGCCTCGACCTAGCGGCTTCAGGCTTCAGGCTACAGGCTTCGGGGCTCTTCTGACTTCTGCCTTCTGACTCCTGCCTTTTCAAGTCACCGTGATAGGCTCGAACCATGATTCGGAGTACGACCGTGCTGTCGGTGCGCCACAACGGACATTCCGTCTTGGCCGGTGACGGACAGGTCACTTTCGGCGACACCGTGGTGAAACAGAGTGCCCGCAAGATCCGGCGGCTCTACCACGACCAGATCCTGGCGGGGTTCGCCGGATCGGCCGCCGATTCGTTCGCCCTGTTCTCACGGTTCGAGTCCAAACTGGAGCAGCATCGCGGCAACCTGGAGCGGTCGGCGGTCGAGTTGGCCAAGGACTGGCGGACCGACCGTCTCCTGCGTCGGCTCGAGGCGATGCTCCTCGTCCTCGACGCAAACTCGACGTTCCTCTTGTCTGGAACCGGCGACCTCATCGAGCCAGACGATGGCATTATCGCCATCGGCTCCGGCGGGGGCTATGCGATGGCGGCCGCCAAGTCGCTGGCGCGTCACACCGAGTTCGGGGCACGGGAGATCGCCGAGCGCGCCATGGAAATTGCTGCGTCCATTTGCATTTACACAAACGCCAGTGTCACGATCGAAGAGTTGTAGGACGAATCAGAGTCGGTCCTTCTTCGGCGCCTACAGATGCCCATCTATCTTCCTGAGTCGACCGAGGCGGACGGGGCGATTCAGCCGGACGTGCCAACTGAGTCGACGGTTGATGCGTTGACCCCCCGGCAAATCGTTGCCGAGCTCGACAAATACGTCATCTCGCAGGCGCAGGCGAAGCGCGCCGTGGCGGTGGCTCTGCGGAATCGGATGCGGCGTCAGAAGCTCACGCCAGATCTGGCCGAGGAGGTGGCGCCAAAGAACATCTTGATGATTGGGCCCACCGGTGTCGGGAAAACCGAGATCGCCCGTCGGCTCGCGCGGCTCGCACAGTCGCCATTCATCAAGGTTGAGGCGTCGAAGTTCACTGAAGTCGGGTATGTGGGGCGCGACGTCGAGTCGATGGTACGCGACCTGGTCGAGCTCGCCGTGGACATGGTGCGCGAAGAGCGGTTGGTCGAGGTGCGGGAGAAGGCCCGCCGGGTCGCCGAGGAGCGATTGCTCGATTTGCTCTTGCCGCTGCTGCCCCCCTCGGTACGGGANAACGATCCGGGGCCGGCGCTCGAGCAGCATGAGCGAACACGTGCCAGGCTGCGGGCGCAGCTCGCCGAGGGCCGTCTCGACGATCGCGAGGTCGAGGTGGACGTCCCGCAGAAAGGTTTTCCGTCGTTCGAAGTCATATCCGGGTCTTCGGTCGAAGAGATCGACATCAACATCAAGGACATGCTGCCCAACATGTTCCAGGGGCGGTCTCGGAAGCGGCGCGTGAAGGTGCCGGAGGCACTCGACCATCTGGTGCACGAGGAGGAGCAAAAGCTGGTCGACAGCGAGAGCGTAGGCAAGGCGGCGGTCGACCGAGTCGAGCAGGCCGGCATCATCTTCATCGACGAGATCGACAAGATCACCGGTCGCGAGGGCGGACAGGGGCCGGACGTCAGCCGCGAAGGGGTGCAGCGTGACATTCTGCCGATTGTCGAGGGAACGACGGTCAACACCAAGCACGGCATGGTCCGGACCGACCATATTCTGTTCATTGCCGCTGGCGCGTTCCACGTGGCCAAACCGGCTGACCTGATTCCGGAGCTGCAGGGGCGATTTCCGATCAGGGTGGAGCTCGACGCGCTCGAGACCGGCGACTTCATACGGATCCTCACCGAGCCGCGTGGCTCGCTCGTCAAGCAGTACATGGCGCTGCTGGCGACCGAGGGTGTGAGACTGACCTTCGAGGCGGATGCGGTGAACCGTGTTGCCGAGTTCGCGACGCTCGTCAACGAGCGCACAGAGAACATTGGAGCTCGTCGTTTGCACACCGTGATGGAGAAGCTCCTCGACGAGATCTCGTTCAATGCCCCGGACCTCGACGAGAAGACCATCGTCATCGATGCGAAATATGTCGACCGGATGCTGGCCGACATCGTCAGCGACGATGACCTCTCACGTTACATCCTGTGACCTTGTTCCAGCGCCGAGTCGCGCTGCTTGTCGGACTGGTGGCGGCGGCGCAGCACTGGGGCTGCGGCATGAAAGGCCCGCCGCTGGCGCCGTTTGTGCGGGTGCCGGCCGCAGTGACCGACTTGACGGTGCGCCAGCTCGGCGACGAGGTGTTTGTCGGCTTCACGCTCCCAACCGCGAACCGGGATGGTACGGCGCCGGCCGATCTTGTTCGGGTGGACGTGTATGCCATGACCACCCAACCGCGCATTCCGCCCGATCGCACGCTCGACCTCGAAGAGTTCGAAGAAGCGGCGACCCTGGTTGCCTCCCTTGAAGTGAGTGCCTTCCCGCCGCCGATCGAGCGGACCGAGGAGGATCCGGCGGCGGCGGTCCAGGTTGCCGCGCCGTTCGTGCAAGGCTTCCCGGTTGCGATTTCTGAGATGCTGACCGCGGAGACGCTGGTGCCGGTGGACCCCTGGGAGGACGAGCGTGAGGATGAAGATGAGGATGACGAGGAGTTGGAGCGACCGCTGATCGTCCCGCTCATGACACCGCTGCTGCCCGGACCGCTGCAGCGTGAGTATGTGGTCGTGGGCGTGTCCAGCAAAGGGGAAGAGGGGGAAGCTGGCACACGNATATCCGTGCCGATGGTCGACGCGCCGGTAGCGCCGTCTGTGTTTGCACTCACCTACTCAGAAGTGGTCGTCAACATCACGTGGGAGCCGCCGCGGGGGGTACGCAGCTCGGTACACGCGCCCGTGGCCGTAGCTCCGACTATCACGACACCGTCGGCGGCGGAGCCGACCAACACCGCCGCAACCACGGCACCCCCGGTTCCAGTGCGAGTAGGTGCCGTCCAGACGACGACCGGCACGCCATCCGCGACCCCGGTGGCGCCAACGGTCGCCCCGACCTCCGCTGGTCAGACGACGACCGGTACGCCATCCATGACCCCGGCGTCACCAGGGGTTGTCTCAACACCCGCCGGTCAGACAACGACGAGCACGCCGGTGGTGCCCGCGGCCGTAGCTCCGCCCGTCCTGCCATCCAATCCGATCCGCGACTGGCCGCCCGCGACACGCTACGATCTGTTCGAGATCGTCGAGTCGGAAGGCGGTGTACTGACCATACCGGTACCGCTCAATCCGACGTCGCTCATCGATCCCGAATACGCAGACACGCGTGTCATGGAATTCGGGGTCGAGCGTTGCTACGCTGTCAGCAGCCTCGACGTCGTCGGCGGGCTCGACATCCGGAGCGCGTTGTCGACACGGGAGTGTGTTGCGCTCGTCGATGTCTTTCCACCGGCGGCGCCTGACGGGCTCGAGGCGGTCGGCGGCGATGGAGCGGTCAGTCTGATCTGGGAGGCGAACGACGAGGAAGACCTCGCCGGCTATCTGGTCTTGCGCGGTGTGCCGGCAGGTGAGACACTGCAGCCGCTTACCCCGGAGCCGGTGCCGGAGAACACTTACCGGGACACAACCGCAGAGCCGGGTGTGCGCTATGTGTATGCCGTGCGTGCGGTCGACATGGCCCAACCACCCAATATCAGTCCGTCCTCCGATCGGGCGGAGGACGCGGCGCGATGACCGGTCTTAGCGCAAGATCCCCAAGCACCCCATGGACCCCATTTATCGGATCGAACACGACGGTCGTCCTCAGCATGCCCTCCGACGTGACGGCGCCTGGTATCTCCTCGAGGGGGATCCGTTCGGGCAGCACACGAGAGGAGCGCGAGTGCACGGACCGGAGCCCCGCGTGCTGGCGCCGGTTGGGCCATCCAAGATCGTGGCGGTCGGGCTGAACTACAGGGATCATGCGGCTGAGATGAACAAGGCGTTGCCGGATGAGCCGCTGATCTTCCTGAAACCCTCGACCGCTGTGATCGGCACTGGGGCGTCGATCGTCATCCCGCGTGATGCCGGGCGGGTCGACTATGAGGCGGAGGTGGGCGTGGTGATCGGCCGGACCGCGCGCCACGTACCGGCCGCTCGGGCGCACGAGTACGTGCTCGGCCTGACCTGCGTCAACGACGTGAGCGACCGCGATCTGCAGCGGCGCGACGTGCAGTACACGCGCGCCAAGGGGTTCGATACATTCGCGCCGGTCGGGCCCTGCATCGCCGCCGGTGACATCGATCAGCCGATCGCGGTCGAATCTCGAGTCAATGGCGAGCGCCGCCAGCACTCGAGCACGCGCGAGCTGATCTTTCCGATTCGGCGCCTGATCGAGTTCGTCACCGCAGTGATGACGTTGCTGCCCGGCGACATCATCTCGACCGGTACGCCACCGGGCGTCGGGCCGATCGTACCTGGCGATCAGGTGGTGGTTGCCGTAGAGGGCGTCGGCGAGCTGGTCAACGACGTCGTCGCGGGCGGAAGCCAGGTGCCACACTGACAGGGTGCTGAAGAACGGCGAGATCGGTTTCCGGCGTCGTACTCATGCCGCGACCGGCCAGGGCAGGGCGCGACGAGGGAGCAGACTGGCGGTCTGTGCCTGAGGCAGCAACGCCCAAGGCGCGCGACAATGCGCGCCCCGCGGTCGCGGAGTGGGGCTCTGGGGCCCCCGCGAGCGCCCGCGGGGGGTTCGGGGCGAAGTCCCGTCCGAGTAAAGACGGGATGCCCCGCCCGGAAACCAAGGAGTGAACAAGGGATGAAGCTATTTGTCGACACCGCGAACCTGGAAGAGATCGAGGCGCTCGTGCCCCTCGGTATCGTCGACGGCGTCACCACCAACCCGTCGCTCCTGGCCAAGGTCGGGGGTGACCCCCGCGCGGCGCTGAAGCGGATTTGCGAGGTCGTGCAGGGGCCGGTGAGCGCCGAGGTCGTCGCAACTGACAGTGATGGCATGGTGCGCGAAGGGCGCGAGCTGGCGGCGATCGACCCGCACATCGTCGTCAAGGTGCCGTTCGGCAAACCCGGCGTGCGGGCCTGTCACACACTGGCCAACGAAGGGATCCGCGTGAACGTCACTCTGGTGTTCTCGCCGGCTCAGGCGTTGCTGGCCGCCAAGGTCGGCGCGTCGTTTGTCAGTCCGTTCGTTGGACGGCTCGATGACATCGGTACGTCGGGAATGAATCTCATCTCGCAGATCGTCGAGATCTTCGAGAACTTCGAGTTCTCCACCGAGGTGCTCGTTGCCAGCGTCCGCGGGCCGATTCACGTCATCGAATCTGCTCGCATGGGCGCCGACGTCTGCACCTGCCCGCCCAAGGCGATCGAGGCGCTGTTCAACCATCCGTTGACCGAGATCGGGCTGGCAAAGTTTCTGGCGGATTGGGCTAAGGCCCAGCAACAGCAGCCTGTGGCGTAGGACAGTCCAGTGGACAAACAGAAGCGGCTCGAGGACTACACGCGACGCGCACAGCTTGGCGGCGGCGAGGAGCGCCTTGCCCGTCAGCATGCGGCCGGGAAGCTCACCGCACGGGAGCGGGTCGATCTGTTCTTCGACCCTGGCACGTTCCAGGAAGTGGACCAGCTCGTCGTGCACCGATGTCGCGATTTTGGGATGGAGGAGCAGGTCGTGCCGGGCGACGGTGTCGTTGCCGGGCGGGGCCGTGTCGACGGGCGGCTCGTCTACGCCTTCGCGCAGGACTTCACCGTTTTTGGGGGATCGCTGTCTGAAACCAACGCCGCCAAGATCGTCAAGATCATGGACCTCGCCGTGGAGGCGGGTGCTCCGATCGTCGGGCTGAACGATTCCGGGGGGGCGCGCATTCAGGAAGGGGTCCTTTCACTCGGGGGTTACGCCGACATCTTCCTCCGCAACACGTTGGCGTCCGGTGTCGTGCCGCAGATCTCCGCCATCATGGGCCCCTGTGCCGGTGGCGCGGTGTACTCGCCCGCCATCACCGATTTCACCGTCATGGTGGACCAAACGAGCTACATGTTCATCACCGGGCCGGACGTCATCAAGACGGTCACCCATGAGGATGTGACCAAGGAAGAGCTTGGCGGCGCGATGACCCACAACGCCAAGAGCGGGGTGGCGCACTTCGTCGTGCCGGACGACCAGGCATGCCTGGCTCTCATCCGCACGCTGCTCGGGTTCTGGCCAAGCAACAACCTGGATGAGACGCCGCGCGGCGCGGCGACCGACCCGGTCGACCGTGAGGACCCGGCGCTCGACGATCTGGTGCCGGAGCTGCCGCACCAGCCTTACGACATGCGTGAGCTCATCCGCGCCGTCGCCGACCAGGGCGAGTTCGTCGAGGTGCACGAGCACTATGCCCGGAACATCCTCGTCGGCTTCGTGCGCTTCGGCGGTCAGTCTGTCGGTGTCGTGGCCAACCAGCCGGCGCATCTCGCAGGCACGCTCGACATCGACGCGTCGGTCAAAGGTGCGCGCTTCGTCCGCTTCTGCGACGCCTTCAATATTCCGCTGGTGACGTTCGAGGATGTCCCGGGCTTTCTGCCCGGCACCCAACAAGAGTTCGGCGGCATCATTCGCCATGGTGCGAAGCTGCTGTTTGCCTTCGCCGAGGCTACCGTGCCGAAAGTGACCGTGATCACCCGCAAGGCCTACGGCGGAGCCTATTGCGTCATGGCCAGCAAGCACATCCGCACCGACGTGAACTTCGCCTGGCCCAGCGCCGAGATCGCCGTGATGGGACCCGAAGGGGCCGTGAATATCCTCTACAAGCGGGAGCTCGATGCGGCCGATGACCCCGATGCGCTCCGCACCGAGAAGGTCGCCGAGTTTCGAGAGAAGCTTGCCAACCCGTTTGTCGCCGCCGGTCGCGGGTTCATCGACGAGGTGATTCAGCCGCACACCACCCGGCCAAAGCTGATCGCCGCCCTCCGCAGCCTGGAGGGGAAGCGCGACAAAAACCCGCCAAAGAAACACGGGAACATACCGCTGTAGCGCCGTGTGCAATACCCGCTCTGGGGATCTGGCGGTGCTATGAAACCCTGATGTCGCCCTTGAACACGACGAAGACCAGGGTCACCGCGAGGAGTGCCACATATGGCGCGAAGAGTCCGGCTCCGTAGGGCACGAGGGACCGGCCGGCGAACCCTGTGAGCCACATCACCAGGAACAGGGTGGTCCGCTTCGGCCACAGCTCATCCCAGCCGACAAGCATCAGGACCCAGAAGGTGACATGGGCGGCTATCGCGGCAAGGAAGACCATGAGCTGCCTCTCAGCGAGCCGGGTCGTCGACTTCCTCGATGACCGTCGCGGCCCCCAACAAGAACGCTGCGTAGCCAGTCGCTAGCACCAGCAGCATCAGGCTGAAATCAGTCCCGCGATCCAGATTGAGACCCGCCACGCCCGGCATCCCCGCACCCAGAATGATCAGATTGGCTACCACGATGACGCGGCGCGCTCCTCCCGAGCTGAGGGACCCAGGAAACCGGCCGTCCCGCAGGGCGGCTGGTATTACGCCGGCCATCGTCCCAAATGCGAGGCCGGTGCAGATCGCCGTGATGGGAGTGGTGCCCACCAGGAGAGTGAGCGCGCCTCCGACGGGTGCGGCGACGACCATGGTCAGCACAGCGAATCGTCTGTTGATCATGCGTTCCNCCCAGACTGGTTCGTGCTTGACGGAGTAGACGACGCGCGAGGCGGTGATTCGGTGTTGTTGGCGAGCATAGCACGAGGTGAATCGGGGTCTGCCCGTAACCGTCAGACACGTTCCTTCGGAGCGGTGCCAGCCGGCTTCAAGTGTTAGAATAATAGACAGTTCGCTCTGTCCTGAGTGGTTCGGTTCGCCAGTGTGAACAGGACCAGCAAACTCGGCGTCTTGCCCACGGCGCCGTGTATTGGAGGTGGCGTGCGGGTTGTCCGGGTCGTTCCCGGTCCGCGCGTGCCTCCTGCGTCGAAAGACTCAAGTCTCCAGTGAAGATCCTCGTTGCCAATCGAGGCGAGATCGCCGTCCGGGTTCTGCGGGCCTGTCGCGAGATGGGGATTCCCTCGGTTGCCGTCTACTCCGAGTGCGACCGAACGGCGCCGCACGTCAGGCAGGCGGACGAGGCTATCGCCATTGGGCCGAGCGTAGCGGCCGAGAGCTACCTGAATGTCGAGCGGATCCTCGACGCTGCGGGTCAGACGGGCGCCACGGCCATTCACCCGGGGTACGGATTTCTGGCGGAGAACGCAGTGTTCGCCCGTGCCTGCCGGGATGCCGGGCTGATATTCATTGGTCCCGATGCCAATGTCATCGAGACGATGGGCGGCAAGACGGCGGCGCGCCGAGCTGCCATCAACGCCGGCGTGCCGGTGGTGCCGGGAACCGAGTCCCTGCCAGAGACGCTGTCAGAGGACGATCTGCGCGCCCGGGCCGACGAGGTCGGCTACCCGTTGTTCATCAAGGCGGTGGCCGGCGGGGGCGGACGTGGGATGCGCCGTGTCGCCGACGTAGACGGCGTGGTGGCTGGTATCGAGGCCGCCCGGTCAGAGGCAGGCACCGCATTTGGCGAGTCGGCCGTCTATTTCGAGCGCGTGGTGGAGGGGGCACGGCACGTCGAGGTGCAAGTGCTGGGTGATGCACANGGCACCGTCGTGCCCTTCGTCGAGCGCGAGTGCTCGATACAGCGACGGCACCAAAAGGTCATCGAGGAGTCGCCGTCGGTGGCGGTCACGCCGGATGTGCGCGCGGCACTGGCCGAGTCGGCGGTCGCGCTTTCGTCCGCCGTCAACTACGTGAACGCCGGCACGCTGGAGTTCCTGCTCGACGCCGACGGGCACTTCTTCTTTCTGGAGATGAACACGCGGCTCCAGGTCGAGCATCCGGTCACCGAGATGGTGACCGGGGTGGACCTGGTCCAGTGGCAGATTCGGATCGCGCGCGGCGAGCAACTGGCGATCGACCGCGAGCGGGTGCTCACGCCCGAGGGTCACGCCATCGAGTGTCGGGTCTACGCCGAGGATGCGGATGCCGGGTTCATGCCGGCGCCTGGGAGGATCACGGCGTTGCGCGGCCCGTCGGGGCCTGGCATTCGAGACGACAGCGGGGTCGAGGCGGGCTTCGAGGTGCCGGTCTTCTACGACTCGATGGTGTCCAAGGTGATCGCCTGGGCACCGAATCGCAGCGGCGCGATCGCTCGGATGCGTCGGGCACTGATTGACTACGAGCTCGGCGGGATCACGACGGCGATCCCAGCACTGTTGTGGGTATTAGGTCACGACGCGTTCGTCAGCGGCCGGTTCGACACCACGTTTCTCGACCGGGCGCTAGCCCGACGACAAGGGCTGTCGTTCTCGGACACGCCGGCAGAGACGACGGATCTGGTCGTGATGGCTGCCGCCCTGTTTGGCTATTTTTCCGGCGCCGATACACAGGGGAGGGGCGCTGATGGGACCGGACCGACGCCCTGGCGCCGGGCGGCGCGTCTGGACGGGCTGCAACGCTGATGGCGACGGGCGAGGGTCGTGGTCCGAAGCGGCTGCATGTCGAGGTGGCGGGTGAGCGGCGACTGGTCACGGTCGAGCCGGTTGGCCCAATAGGGGATGCAGGGTCCCGATTCCTTGTGAGCTGGGACGACACGAAGTACGAAGTAGACGCGTCGCGGCTTCGATCGGGGGCGCTGTCGCTGATCGTGCCGGCGGTAGGGCACGCGAGTCACGAGGTGACCTGTCACGAGACGGCGCCCGGTGACCTGCTGCTCGGGATTGACGGGCGGCGCGTCCGCGCGTTGGTCACAGACGGTCGCAGCCGAGGAACGGGGACTGCAGGGCCGGCCAACATCGGTGAGCACCGCGTCGCGTCGCCGATGCCCGGCCGGGTCGTGCGTGTGCCGGTCGAACCGGGCGATGTGGTGGACGTCGGGCAAGGGCTCGTGGTCGTGGAGGCGATGAAGATGGAGAACGAGATTGTCTCTCCGGTCGCCGGTGTCGTGCAGGAGGTGAGCGCCGCGACAGGCGACTCGGTCGAGACCGGTGCCGTGCTGGTCGTGGTGGGTGCCCAGGAAAATGACTGATGACTGAAGACGGGCCCGGTACGCCGGAGCCGAGCAACGACGCGCCGAAGCCGTCTGCCGACATGGTCGACGTGCCGGCGCCAGGCGGCGGAGCCGTCGAGACGACTGCGCCCGACGAGACGGCCGGGAAGACGCTGGGCGCGTTCCGGGCACGTCTCGGCCGGTGGGCGCCGCTCTCGCTTCGGCGGTATCTGCGCTGGGGCGTCGCGACGCTCGCCGTGGTCGTGGCGGTCGTCATCGTGGCGACGGTCACCGTAGACCTGGGCCCGTCCGTGCGTGCCCGTGCCGAACGGGAATTGGCCAATTACCTCGACCGCGACGTGACGATTGGTCGGGTCGGCATTTACGTGGCGACGGGAAATTTTCTCGTCGAGGACCTCGTCATCGGCGGGCTCAACCCGGGTGACCAGCCGTTCCTGACCGCCGAGCAGATCACTCTCTCAACCGTCTGGACGGCACTGCTGAAGCGCGAATTCCTCGTCGACGCGATCTCGATGGACAACTGGAAGATGCTGGCCGAGTCGTTTGAGGACGGCCGGCAGAGTTTCCCCGCCTTCGTCGAGCAGTCGGGGGACGACGCGGCCGCCATGAAAGAGGGCGAGGAAGAGGAGGCTCCCCAGGAGACGGCGCCAGCCGAGGAGGATGCCGGGCGTCGCTTCGTTACCACCGTGCAGTATCTGCACGCGACCAACGGCGAGTTCGTCCTCGACGACCACGGTGCGAACTTTGGCGTCATCTGCTCGAACCTCAATCTCACCATCACCAAGATTCTCGACTACCGGGGGCACGCGTCCTGCGCCGCGGGGAGCATCCTGATCGGCGACTACGAACCGATGTGGATGGACATGGCGGCCGACTTCGAGCTCGACGGTGCCCAGGTGCATCTGACCCGGGTCAACGTCGAGACCGACGGCGCCAGCACCGTGCTCGATGGGGATGTCGACATGGCGAACCTGCCGGAGATGACATTCGAGCTGGAGTCGGACATCGACGTTATCCGCATGCGTGAGATTTTCTTCGCCGACAACAACTTCACGACGTCCGGCGAGGCCCACTTCACCGGCACGTTCCACAAGTTCGAAGACGGGTATGACCTGCTGGGCGCGATTGCCAGCCCGGTCTTCGGTCTCGAGACCGCTGCCCGGCACTTCCGGTTCCCGAAGCTGGATGGGCAGCTGGTGTGGCAGCCCGACCGCTTCGATATGTGGGACATCACGTCGACGTTTCTTGACGGCCGCGTGCAGGCCGACCTCTCGACGTTCGGGCTCAGAGACCCGTGGGAGGGGACCTTCGGCTTTCGCTACGAGGATGTCGACGTGGCGCAGCTGGCGCGGGTCTTCGAGCTGCGTGGCATCGAGCCGGTCTCCCGTGCATCGGGGAGCCATCTGATGCAGTGGCCGATGAAGGGCGACGGCGGGTCCCGGCACGAGGGATCGACCGAGTTTGCCCCGCCCGATGGAGTTCGGCTGGCGACCGCCGAGGTTCCACCCGGCGCAGCGAGTGCGGTGGCGGCCAGGGCGGAGCAGTCACCCGACCTGGCCACCCGCGAATTCCTGTTCGGCGGTGCGCTCGACTACACCGTCGAGGACGGCTGGTTCAAGCTCACCGATGGCCGCATCGCCACGCCGTCGACCCATGTGACTTTCGATGGCCGCACCCGATCAGGCTCCGAGGCCAGCATTCCCTTCAAAGTCGCTAGTACGAACTGGCAGGAGAGCAACCGGTTGATGGTGGCCGTGATGACGGCGGTCGGCTCGCCGACCGACCCGCCCGCCGTGGACGGGGCGGGCACCTTCGACGGGATCATGCTTGGCGATCTCGCTCGGCCGCGGATCGAAGCCACGTTTGCCGCGGAGGGGTTGCGGGCCTGGAACGTCGTATGGGGTGACGGCGGCGGCGAGATCGTTGTGGAGAACTCCTATCTGGACATCCGTGGCGGGCATTTTCGTCACGGCGATGCCGAGCTCAGTGTCGACGGGCTGTTCTCGCTGGGCGGGCCGCCAGACGACGTCGGCGAGGAGATGAACGCGGTCTTCAACTTCGGTGCGTTCCCGACGGCGAACATCAAGGCGGCGTTTGGGCTCAGCGAGGGCTACTCCATCGACGGGCCGGGGACCGGCGAGGTGCATCTCTACGGCGCCTACCGGCGACTGTTCGGAGTTGGCAGAATCACGCTCGACCATCCGATCGCCTACGACGAGCCGTTCGACTCGGCCACCGCTGGGCTCCGTTTCGAGGGCAACGGCGTTCGTCTAGACGGGTTGGAGATGCGGAAGGGCGAGGGGGAGATCACCGGCGCGGCCTTCATCGAGTGGGATGGCTCGTATTCCTTCAATTGGGGCGCCAGAAATATCGGGGTGGAGACCGTGGCGCTGATTCCCGAGCCACCTGAGCCGCTCTCGGGCACGCTCGAGTTCACTGCGTCTGGCGTCGGCCAGTTCGACGATCCTCGCTACGAGGTCCGCGGCACCATTTTCGATCTGTTCATCGGTGAAGAAGAGGTCGGGCAGGTCACCGGTACGCTCGATGTCCGCGACAGCGCGCTGGCGCTCAACCTGGAGGGCGCCTCGTCGACGTTTGCCGTCTCCGCCTCTGGGCGGGTGGAGATGTCGGAGCCGTATCAGGCGGAGCTGTCCTTGCGCGTGGCGAACGCGTCGCTCGATCCCTACGTGCGGATGTTCGTGCCCGAGCTGTCCCCCTACGCCACCGCTGTGGTGAGTGGTTCGATGCGGGTCGTCGGCGAGCTGGGAGAATGGGACAACCTGGTCGCGGATGCCACGATCGAGCAGGCAGACCTGACGCTGCTCGACTACGGCGTCCAGAATGACGGGCCGATCCGGCTATCACTCGACCGGCGTGTGGTCGGCATCGACCAGCTTCGGCTGGCCGGTGACCGGACGGCGCTCCACTTGTCGGGCGCGGTCGATCTGGCGAACGACCAGCTCGCGCTCGTGGTGGAAGGCGACGCCAATCTCGGGATTCTCCAGGGCTTCTTCCAGGAACTCCGGGGGTCCGGTGACGCAGCGGTGCGCGCTCTGGTCACCGGGCCGCTCGCCGAGCCGGCTCTGACCGGAGAGACGGCGGTGTCGAATGGCCGCATCCGTCACTTCTCACTGCCACACGGCCTCGAGGCGATCAACGGGCGGATCATCTTCGAGTCCGACGGCATCCGGTTCGACGACGTGGCGGCGATCATGGGCGGGGGACCGGTGCTGATCGGAGGGCGCGTCGGCCTGAACGGGTTCCAGCCCGAAGAGCTGGGGGTTACGGTGAGCGGTCAGGAGTGGCAACTGCGATGGCCGGAAGGGTTCCGGTCGCTCATCGATGCGGACCTGGAGCTGCTTGGCGATGTCAGCGCACCGGTCCTGGCCGGCACCGTCAATGTGCGGGATATGGTCCTGCTCGACGGACTCGACATCGATACCGGGCTGTTCGGCGGAGGGGATGAGGAGGACTTGGTGGAGTTGCTGCCCACCACCGAGGAATCTGGGTTGCCACTAAGCTTCGATATCCGCGTCGTGGCTCCATCCAGTCTCCGGATGACGAGTAACACCACACGCGTCGAGGGGAGCGCCGAGCTCACTCTGCGGGGCACCCTCGACCGGCCGCTCCTGTTCGGGACCGCCGAGATCGAGCGTTTGGAGGCGATTGTCGAGGGGACCCGGTATCGGCTCACCTACGGGACGATCGGGTTTTCCAATCCGACCGAGATTGAGCCGTTCCTCGACGTAGAGGTCGAGGCCGATGTGCGTGTGCCGGGGCAGACCTATCGGGTGACGGTGCACGTCACTGGCACGCTCGACCGGCTGGTCCCGACGTTGTCGTCGGACCCGCCGCTGCCGGAGGTCGACATCCTGTCGCTCCTGCTCGGGGACATCCGCGACCCGCAGAGCGCCGATCTCCGGGCGGCACGGGCGCCGGAGCTGGCCCAGCAACAACGGTTTCAGGCTGGTGCGGCGCGGTTGCTCACCAGCTCGTTGTCGTCCGGCGTCGGACGCGTGGTCGAAGAATCGTTCGGGGTGGACACCTTTCAGATCACGCCGTCGCTCGGAGACCCGTCTGCGCAACAGTCGGCGCAACTCAACCCGACCGCTCGGGTGGTCATCGGCCAACGCATCTTCAGTCGTGCGCATTTGACGCTGTCACAGGCCCTGAGCGGCGCCAATCGCGATCTGATCGTGGTCCTCGAGTATGACCAGAGCGACCGGTTGTCCTGGGTCCTCTCCCAGAACGAAGACCGCACGTACGCCCTCGATTTTCGAGTGAGGCACGCCTTTTGAGGCGCGCCTACGTGTCGGGCACCCTGATCACGGTGCTGCTGCTCTTCGCGCCGATGGCTTCGCGCGCCGCCGAGGTCGCCGATCTGGTTGGCAAGACGGTGGTCGAGGTACGGATCTTCCGAGACGGCGTGCGCGTGCCCGACGCCGACCGATCGACCCTGGATTTGGTCGAAACGCGGGCAGGAGAGCCGCTGTCGATGCGGCAAGTCCGCGAGAGCGAGACCCACCTGTTCAGCCTGGGCGACTTCGGCGACGTGCGGGTCAGCGCCACCGAGGACCCGCGCGGGGTCTTGCTGCGCTACGACCTCATCCGGTTGCAGGCGGCTGGCGATGTCGAGGTCCGCGGCTCACTGGGGCGTCCCCGTGCGGAGTTGCTCGAGCTGATTGCCCGTCGTTTCGGACGGGTCGTGCGGGCCGACCAGATTCCCGCCGTGGTCACGCTGCTCGAAGAGCTCTATAAGGAATCGGGACGATTCGCGGCGCGTATCTCGGCCGACCCGGGGGCGGCGGATGGCAGGCTCGTCTTCGATATCGATCAGGGGCCGGCGGCGCGCATCGACCGGATCGACGTGAGCGGGGTTGAGGAGGACGGTCGGGCTGGCGTGCTCGAGCGGCTGGGTCTCGGTGAAGGCGCGGACTACGACCCGGTCGTGACCGAGATGCGGCTCGCCGAGTACGAGGCGGAGGTCAGGGGGCGCCGGTACTACGAGGCCCGGTTCCGCCACGAGGTGACGCCGAGCCCAGATGGACGGACTGTGGAGCTGGCGCTCGACATCCAGACCGGTTCCCCAGTGAGCATCAGTTTCGAGGGCGACGAGGTCCCTGACGCGCGTCTGGAGGATCTGGTTCCGGTGGCGCGGGAAGGCTCGGTCGATGAGGATCTGTTGGAAGATTCCAGCCTGCGGGTCGAGGCCCATCTTCGTGGGCTCGGGTATCGCGACGCGCGGGTGACCCACCGCCGGCTGGCCGAGATCGGCGAGCTGTCGATCGTCTTCACCGTCGACCGTGGTCCCCAGTACCGGCTGGTCGAGGTGGTGTTCGATGGCAACCGAACGCTGCAGGACACCGAGCTGCGCGCCCTGTTCGGTGTGGTGCCTGGGACGTCGCTCGTCATGGCGGACGTCGAAGCCGGTGCGGCTGCCGTGGCTGGGCGCTATGCCAGGCTGGGGTATCGGACTATACAGGTTCGGCCGGCGTCGTCAGACCGCGAGAGGCCCGACACGGGCGACCCCACCCAGATCGTGCCGGTCAGCCTGACGATCGAAATCGACGAGGGGCCGCGGACCGTGGTCGGCGCGCTGAGCTTCGAGGGCGCCACCGCCTTCAGCGCGGCCGAGCTCGGCGGGCTGGTCGCGTCGGTGACCGGGGCGCCCTACTACGCGCCCCAGATTGCCGCCGGTGCCGACGCGGTGCTCGTGCATTACCTCAACGAGGGCTACGAGACGGCGCAGGTCGAGGTGGCTCCCGGGTTCGACGAGAGCGGCACCACGGCGGACGTGCGCTTTCTGGTGCGCGAGGGCCCGCAGGTGCTGGTCGACCACGTGCTGGTCGTTGGCAACCGGCAAATCTCGGTGGCGTCGATTCGAGCAGAGATGGTGCTGCGTCCGGGCGAGCCGCTGGGCCTGGACGAGTTTGCCGAAACGCGCAGTAGACTGAGCGCGCTCGGCGTGTTCCGCGGGATCGATTTCCGCGAGTTCAGTCACGGCGACGGGAGCCGGCGTGACGTGGTGGTCATCGTCGAGGAAGCGCCCGCGAACCGGGTGGGCTACGGCGGNGGCCTGGAAGTGAGCCAGCGGTTGCGCGCGACCGAGGCTGGCGCTGCCGNCGAGCGGCTGGAGCTCGCGCCGCGGGGGTTTTTCGAGATCGGGCGCCGCAACCTGTGGGGCAAGAACCGGGAGATCAATCTGTTCACTCGGGTCAGCGTGCGTCGCTCCGACGACGCAGATGTCGAGATGCCTCAGTCGAGTCTCGGGTTCAACGAGTATCGGGTGTTGTTGAACTACCGTGANCCCAGGGCGTTTCGGCAGTCAGGCGACCTGTTTGTATCCGGGTTCGTCGAGCAGGCGATCCGTCCGAGCTTCGATCTGTTCAGCCGCGGTGTCACTGCTGAGCTTCGGCGCGCGATCGGTCTCACCATGACCGGCAGCGTCGGCTACGCGTACGGGCAGAACGAGGTGACCAACAGCCAGCTGGAGCCGGNGGACCAACCGTTGGTCGACCGGCTGTTCGAGAAGCTCACGCTCTCGACCATCTCCAGTGGGCTGGTTCGGGATACCCGGGACGATGCCCTCGACCCCACCCGGGGTTCGCTGGTCGGGGTCGACGGCAAGGTCGCCTTCCGCTTCCTCGGGTCGGAGGTCGGGTTCGCGAAGACGACCCTCCAGGGGCGCGTGTATCGCCAGCTGCCGGGGGATCTGGTGTTTGCGGCAGGCGCACGTCTTGGTCTGGCCCGTGGATTTGACCGCACCGTGACACTTGCCATCCCGATCNCCGTCATCGGTGACGATGGTGTAGTGGTGCTCGTCGACGGCATCGAACTGGAGCCGGAAAAGCTCGAGGACCTGCCCGCCAGCGAGCGTTTCTTCGCCGGCGGCGACACCACCGTCCGCGGCTTCGCGCTCGACCGGCTCGGTGACGACCCGACGATCGACCTGAACGGGTTCCCTTCCGGCGGCAGCGCCATGATCGTGCTGAACTCGGAGCTGCGGGTGCCGGTGACCGGGGCGTGGCAGGCGGTTGGTTTCCTGGATGCCGGAAATGTCTTCGACCGTGTCAGCAACCTCAGCCTGGGTCGGATCCGGGGCGCCGCCGGGTTCGGGGTGCGGTATCGCTCGCCGGTCGGTCCGATTCGCGTCGACCTCGGCTTCAAGCTGGACCGGCGGGAGTTCGCCGGCGAGCGAGAGCGTCTCACGGCCCTGCATGTCAGCATCGGTCCAGCATTCTGAGCCGATGGCCGTCAGACTGACTCGGGTCGTGCTCCTCTGCGCCGTGATGAGCGCGACCCTGGGTTTCCGCCAGCCTCTTGGCCCGGGCGATCTTCTCGACCGGATCCTGGCGGTCGTCGAGGGTCAGGTCATCATGCTGTCTGACGTCAGGGCCTTCCTGGAACTGCGGCTCATCGAGCGTCCCGATGCGTCAGACCCCACCGCGCTGGTCCTGACCGCATTGGTCGAGCGTCAATTGATCTTGGACGAGGTGGCGCGTTACGTAGTGGACGAGCCGTCGACGGCTGAGCTTGATGCGCGTCTGGCGCTGGTGGTTGCGCGGATCGGTGGACCCGACGCGTTCGAGCAGGTGCTTCAGGTCGTGGGCTTCACGGCAGACGACCTGAGACAGGTGCTGCGGGAAGACCTGCGGATCGAGCGGTATCTGGCCCGGCGCTTCCCGTCAGCGAGACAGCCGACAGAAGATGAGGTAGCCGCCTATTTCCTCGAGCACATCGAAGAGTTTCAGACCGACGGCGTGCCTCAGTCGTTCGAGGTTGCGCGCGATGACGCCCAACGGCGGTTATCGGCCCAGTTGCGGCAAGAGCTGATAGACGACTGGACGGCAGGGCTGAGCCGGCGCGCGGACGTGTTCCTGGTGACGCCGTGAGGGACGAAGGAGACAGGAGTCAGGAGACAGGAGGCAGAAGCTTATCGGTTGGCTTCGCCGTCTTCAATGGAAGAGAGACGGACTGATTCGATGCGTTTGGCTGATTTGATGCTGGCGACAGCCCTCCGGCTTCCTCCTGTCTCCTGCCTCCTGTCTCCTGCCTCCTTCCGGTAGTCGTTCACCCCGAGTTGGCGCTGTAGGCGATCAGGATCTCGGTCAGATTGAAGGTCGCGTGGCAGACGACAGGGGCGACGATACTGCGACGTTTCAGATACACGATGCCCCAGAACGCACCAAGGAGACCGGTGACGATTGCCGCGTCACGACCCTGAACCAGGTGCCCGAGACCGAACGCAACGCTGAAGACGATGAGCCCGGTGATGCCGCCTCCAAGATGCTGCTCGAAACGCCGAAGGATGAAGGCTCGCTGCACCTCTTCCCGGACGCCGCCGGCCACCACCGCAACCACGGCGAACCAGACGGCGGCGACAGGCGATCCGATCAGGGCCTCGAGCGGGTTCTCCGGTACGTTGTGCAACGAGGGTGCGACCCACTGCATGACGCCAAATGCAATGAGGGTGAAAAGCAGTGCTGCCGGTACGAGCGCCACGCCTAGCAGCAATTCGGTCCCAGTTGGTCGCGTGCCGAAAAAGGTGGCGACGGGGCGCTCATCGTGGACCCGTAGCAGTAGCCACACCAGTAGCAGGATTAGCGCGGCGTCGGCGAGCGAGAGCCCGACGATATACGGGAGCGACAGCAGTCCGGCAGCGTCTATCGGTGTGGCCCCAACCAGGCTCAGGAGGAGGATGAGACCGAGCTGTGTCGGGAACCCGGAACAGACCGTCACCTCACCGAGCGCCACGATCCGGTCGCCCAGCGGTGACCCGGCGGGCGCCGCAGACCCGGGTGCCCCGAAGACCCCAGCGCTCATGTCCGGCTCGAGACCCGATGCCGATGGCTCGACGGACATAGCGGGACTGTATCACAGTGAGATAACGTAGTTTTTGGTCCATTTTCACCATATATTGCGTGTGCCTTAAAGGTGACACACAACATCTTGTGGGTAGTTCTTGACAAACCTAACAGGTGGGCCCATAGTAGGCGACCAAGGCGAACAACAGCGGTCGTGGGAGTGTCCTGAGCACCAGCTTCTCCCTGGCGGCAAGACTCCGATAACCGGGAAACTTCCCACCAGCTTTCGTGACGCGTTCGCGTGTCCTCCGTCGGAAGGAGTTACTACATGCCGAGAGGCGCTGCTCATGAGACCGAGTCTGTCGACCAGCAGGTGAACTTGGACCCTGAAGTGGCCGCGCAGTCCGGTCTGGAATTCCCACGGTTCTTTTCTCGGGAAGGGTCTGATTCGTTTGACGAGATTGAGTGGGAATCGCGGGTGGCGTTGATCGGCAGCGAGCAGGGGGAGGTCGTCTTCGAGCAGCGCGATGTCGAAATTCCTTCTTTCTGGTCGCAACAGGCGACGAACATTGTCGTGTCCAAGTATTTCCGAGGGCCGATGGGCTCGCCGACCCGCGAGCGAAGCGTCAAACAGCTCATCGGGCGCGTCGTCGACTCGATTTCGCAATGGGCACGGACCCAACACTACTTCGCGAGCGAGGACGATCTGCAGGCGTTCAGTGACGATCTCAAGCATCTCCTCGTTTTCCAGAAGGCCGCCTTCAATAGTCCGGTCTGGTTCAACTGCGGGTTCGAGGAGGCGCCGCAGTGCTCCGCCTGTTTCATCAACTCGGTCGACGACACGATGGACTCGATCCTGACCTTGGCCAAGACCGAGGGGATGCTGTTCAAGTTCGGATCCGGTACCGGCACCAATCTGTCGTCGATCCGGTCGTCGCGCGAGTTGCTCGCCGGCGGCGGCACGGCGTCTGGTCCGGTGTCCTTCATGAAGGGGTACGACGCATTCGCCGGGGTCATCAAGTCCGGCGGCAAGACCCGCCGGGCGGCGAAGATGGTCGTGCTCAATGTCGACCATCCGGATATCGTCGACTTCATCAACTGCAAGGTCGACGAGGAGCGTAAGGCGTGGGCGCTGATCGACGCGGGGTACGACGGGTCGTTCACGGGCACCGCCTACTCGTCCGTGTTCTTTCAGAACTCGAACAACAGCGTCCGCGTGTCGGACGACTTCATGCGGGCCGTGGTCGACGACGGCGACTGGCAGACGCGGGCGGTTACCGATGATCGCGTGATGGACACCCACAAGGCCCGCGATCTCATGCATCTGATTGCCGAGGGCACCCATGTCTGCGGCGACCCCGGGATGCAGTTCGACACGACCATCAACGACTGGCACACCTGCCCGAATACCGACCGGATCCGCGCGTCGAACCCCTGCTCGGAGTACATGTTTCTCGACGATTCGGCCTGCAACCTGTCGTCCCTCAACCTGATGAAGTTCTTGAAGGAAGACGAGGGAGGGGCGTTCGACCCGGAGGCGTTCGTGGCCGGCGTCCGGACGATGCTCACAGCCATGGAGATCATCGTCGACAACGCGAGCTATCCGACCAAGGCGATCGAGCGCAACAGCAAGGCGTACCGGCCGCTCGGTCTGGGTTATGCCAACCTCGGGGCGCTATTGATGTCGCGGGGAATCCCGTATGACAGCGACGAAGGGCGGTACTGGGCCGGGGCGCTCACGGCGGTCATGACCGGCGAGGCCTACGCCCAGTCGGCGCGAATCGCGCGGGATCTCGGTGGGGCGTTCACCGGTTATGCCGCCAACCAAGAGCCGTTCCTGCGGGTCATGCGCAAACACCGCGACGCGCTGAAAGGGATCAACGCCGAACACGTGCCCGCGCCGCTGTTTGCAGCGGCGAGCCAGTCGTGGAGCGACGCGGTTGAGCTGGGTGAGGCGTTCGGCTATCGCAACGCGCAAGCGACGGTGCTGGCACCGACCGGGACCATCGGCTTCATGATGGATTGCGATACCACCGGGGTCGAGCCGGACATCGCCCTCGTCAAGTACAAGAAGCTGGTCGGCGGCGGTCTCATGAAGATCGTCAACAACACCGTGCCGATGGCGCTCTATCACCTCGGNTACGACCAGGCGCAGGTCGATGCCATCGTCGCGTATGTCGACGAACACGAGACTATCGAAGGGGCCCCCCACCTCGACCCGCGCCATCTGGCGGTATTCGACTGCGCCTTCAAGCCGGCGCGGGGGTCCCGCTCGATCCACTACATGGGACACATCAAGATGCTCGGTGCGACCCAGCCGTTCATCTCGGGCGCCATCTCGAAGACGATCAACGTGCCAACCGACGCGACGGTCGAGGACATCGGCCAAGCCTACAGGGACGCCTGGCGGCTCGGTACCAAGGCGGTGTCGATCTATCGCGACGGAAGCAAGCGCACCCAGCCGCTGAACACGTCGCGCGTCAGTCAAGGGGCGACCGTGGAAACGGCGGACACTCCGCAACCCAAGCGGCGCCGGTTGGCGGACGAGCGTCAGGCGATTACCCACAAGTTCGACATCGCCGGGCANGAGGGTTACATCACGGTCGGGTTGTTCGAGGACGGCACGCCGGGCGAGATCTTCCTCGTAATGGCGAAGGAGGGCTCGACCATCTCCGGGTTCGCCGACGCATTTGCCCAGGCGGTG
The DNA here is from genome assembly GCA_002726085.1 of Acidobacteriota bacterium. Classification (GTDB taxonomy): domain Bacteria; phylum Acidobacteriota; class Vicinamibacteria; order Vicinamibacterales; family UBA8438; genus NP936. The sequence continues at coordinate 495 of PBRZ01000091.1, read as the reverse complement.
TCGTACGCGCTGCAATACGGTGTGCCGCTGCAGATGCTTGTCGACAAGTTCAGTCACGTGCGGTTCGAGCCAGCCGGCATTACCAAGAATCCGGACGTGCGCGTGGCCAAATCAATCGTCGACTACATCTTCCGCTGGATGGCAACAAAATTCCTGTCGCAGGAGGCGCAATATTACGCCGGCGTGAACGTGCGGGCCGCCGTCGAGCCGGTAGGCGAACAGCTCGAGCTCGACTCGCTGGTCACTGGTACGGACGGGTCATCGGAGAGAGAAGAGAAGGGCGTCGAGGATGGGGCTGCGCCATTCGCGATCCAGAACGACCAGGATGCGCCGCCCTGCTCGACATGCGGTGCGATCATGATTCGCAACGGCAGCTGCTACAAATGCGTGAACTGCGGGGCGACAAGCGGCTGTGCGTAGGTTTTCCTGGCGAGGCGCCCGCCTGGACGGCGTTGCTTCCTCGGTCACAGCCCGCCTGGCTGCTCCCTCGTCGCG
>PBRZ01000090.1 GCA_002726085.1 Acidobacteriota bacterium | reverse complement strand
TGCCGTCGCACTTGACCTTCTTCGTGCCCTTGGCCGTATCCGAGGACTTCGCGATGTTCGGGTACGGGATCGGTACCGGCCCTGCCGGGGGGACCGGGGTCTTGCAGATGTCGGGAAACGCGAGGGTCATGCCGTTGCTCGACTTGTGAATGACGGACAAGAAATTGACGCCGACTGTCACCCCCATGTCGACCTCCGCGTCTGGTCAATTGATGCTGACCGTCGCGCCTCGAATCTTGTTGGACTGCGAGGCTCGGCTCACGACTTTCACGCCGCGCACGATCACCGTGCCATCCCGACGCAGCACGAGAGAGCTCTTGCCGCAGGTGAGACGAATCTGGTCGGTGGCCTCGAGATCGACGCGGCGCTTGTCCAGTTGAACTGACCTGGCCTCGCCGACCGGCAGTTGTACGTGTGCCTCGCGGGCGCCGTTTTCGGCTTGTTCCTCCCACAACCGCTGTGCCACGACTCCGAGTATGACCGGTGGGGTCTGCCGGTCCGCAAGGACCAGCACCGTACGGCCCAACAAAGCCTCCGTGGCTTCAGCCGACGAGGCAAACTGCAGCAGACTCGACGCGTCACACGAATCTGTCTCGCCGCCCAGGATTACCTTGGCGATGCCCTCCGGGGTGATGTCTACGACGACGGCGGTCGCGATCTCATCGTACCCCTGCCTTTGTTGGATCACCTCGGCAATGGCGTTGGAGGGGATGTCGTCGTCGACAGCGGTCGCCATCTCGTCATGTCCTTTTCGTCGTTGCAGCATCGAGAATTCGTGTATGCCTTGTGTCATAGCAGTGCCCTCTGACCCTGTTTGTCTCGACGGCTACCGACGAACGGTTCCTGCCGACCGTTCTAGGTCTCGCTCCACCCCAATCGACCCAGCTATAGAGCCACCCACTGCTTCGATCAGACAGTAACACAACAAGGATCGGCGACAAGTCAGCCTCTAGCCTCGCTCCATTCGGCCGGAGGCCCGTTTCTTGACGAGGCTCCGTTGACGCAGGACATCGAGCGTCTGGTGCCGATTATCCCCCTCGGTCGAGTGGGGATCAAGATCGGACGAGGATGTCTGCAAGAGGGGGGCGGCGTGTGCAAGCACACGTTTGCCGTGCCGGTTCGCCCTTACTCCCTTCCACCGAGGAACGAACTTCTGACAGAATGTGGCTTGAGATGAGGTTCGAGCTCGACTTTGGACGGCCACGACCCGGTGCGCGGCGGATCAGCCAAGACCCGATGCGCATACTCATCATCGGCGATCTGATGGGCGCCAACGCCGACGAGGCGCCGCCTCTCGATCAGCGTCCGCTCGTCCGTGTCCACGTCGAGGCCTTCGACGAAGTCTTCGCACGATTCAAGCCCTCCGTGGCGCTGCCGGCTCTGGGACTGCGGGCGCCCCTTGCCTTCAACTCGCTCGAAGACTTCCATCCCGACGAGCTCTTCCACAAGGTGGCAATCTTCGACCGGCTTCGAACGCTGCGCCAGCGTCTTCAGAGCCCGTCGACGTTTGCGGCGGCTGCGGACGAGCTTCGATCGGACGTTCCGGCGGGTCCCTCACCGCCCCAGACGGACTCTGGCCCGGTTGCTAGCCAAGCGACTCCCGAAGAGAGCGGCGTCCTGCTCGACCGGCTCCTGGGCAAGAGCGCTGCTGTTCCTGCCACACCACCACCGGTAGCCAACGAATCTCGCGCACAGGCGGGCGTCGAGGCCCTCATTCGGTCGATCGTGGCCCCCCACATCGTGGCTGAAGACGACCCTCAGCTACCGCAATTCCTGTCGGCAGTCGACATGGCAATCACCGACACGATGCGGTCGTTGCTGCACGAGCCGACGTTCCAGNGNCTCGANGCCGTCTGGCGNGGNGTTCGNTGGTTGCTGTCTGCNATTGANGAGGGAGANCTGGAANTNGCTCTCTTGCANCTGACCCGTGANGAGTTCAACGCCCAGGCCCATCCCGNCAGTGCCCTCCNNCTCCGCCTCGAGNCCCGTGGCGCCGACGCAGCCCCGNGGTCNCTGGTNGTGGCNGACNTTGCCTTCGGGCCGTCAGAAGACGACNTGGGAACGCTCCGGANCCTNGGAAGACTCCTGGGCGGCCTCGNCGTGCCGCTGGTCGCNGCCGCCCACGGTGCGCTGGTCGGCTGCGAAGACCTCCGGGCCCAGGCCGACCCGAAGACTTGGAGCGCACTGCCGGCTGACATGGCTCGGCTCTGGGCCGAGGTGCGTACGATGCCCGAGGGCCGATTCCTCGGTCTGACATGGCCTCGCGTCATCCTGCGTCTGCCGTACGGGAGGAAGTCCGACCCGATAGAGGCCTTCGCGTTCGAGGAGATTCCGCCCGATCACACGCATGAGGACTATCTGTGGGGCAATGGCGCGTTCGCCGCTGCACTGACGATGGCGCGGACGCATCTCGGCACGTCCGACGGGCTCGAGGGAGACATCGGCGACCTCCCGGCCTTCACCTATACCGAGCACGGCGAGCCGACGCTGAAGCCGTGCGCCGAGTTCTGCATGACAGAGCACGCACTCGAAGCAGTCCTCGCTCGTGGGATCATGCCGCTGTTGTCCTACCGGAACCGAAACGCGGTCCGGTTGATTCGCCTTCAGTCGCTCGGTGCCACTGCGATCGGCTGATCGCGGGCCGACCGCGGAATGTTGACGAAGTACATTCTTGCGGTGCTCTCAGTGGTGTTCCTTGTCGCTGCGTGGATACGGATCACACGTGACGGCCCGGCGCACCCACAGACTCGAACCTGGCTACTGGTCAGCGCCATTCTTGGGATTGTGAGCGGCTGGCTGTTCTATCAGGGGTGAACGATGGCCAACGCAGCCCCACCGGCATCTATCGACGGCGGCAGCAGGTCGATCTTGATCGACGAGGGAACGCTCGCCCGGGCGGAGTCACCGACGCGGGACGCAGTGGGCCTCGATGCGAAGGGCGGCAGTCCGGCCTCGCGCGCCGCCAATATGGCGGACCGGGTCGTCAGCTATGCGCGCCATCGTCTGGGACAACGCGTCGGGGACGGAGAGCGCTTCGCGCTGGCCGACCGGGCGCTGCGCCGCGCGGGCGCGAAGAGCGCGGCCGATTTCGGGACGGTGACGCCCACGGCCGACTACGTGTGGGGCACGGCGGTAAGTCTGTCCGACGTCCGGCGCGGAGACGTCATCCAGTTTCGCGACTATCGGTACGACCGCGAGGTCGTCGCGGAGGATACGAGCGGAACCACGTTCGAGACCGATTTTCAGGAGCGCCCACACCACACCGCCATTGTCGAGCAGGTGGGCGACGAGGGGGCCATCACCGTGCTCGAGCAGAACGCTCCGGTCGGCGACCCGGTGACGCGCAATCAGCTGTTCTTCTCGAGTGTCACGACCGCGAGTGGCAACCGGACGACGACGATCACGGTACGAGGGACGTTCTGGTTCTATCGTGCGCAGGCGCGCTGACTGTTTACGTGGACGGTACGCCGGGGAGATGATCCATCCGTGCGGAGGATGACCCTGCAGTGAATCGGGGCTGGTAGAATACAACCTGGATCGCCCAGAAAGGCCACGCGATATGACATCTAGCGAACCGACTCGCTGGCTTCGCTACGCCGGTCTCGGGGTTGGGGTGCTCGTCGTGACCGTCGCGACGATCGGGCTGATCTACCTCGGCGTGAATGCAATGCTCAGTCCCGACGAGATTGTGGGCGCGGAAGACCCTGCCCCCGCGGCGGAACCGGCGCGACAGCCCGTACCCGAGGCGCCCGCGCGACCCGCGCCCGAGCCGGAACCGATACGGCGACCGGCGCCCGAGCCGGAACCGATCCGGCCACCGGCGCCCGAACCGGAGCCCCCTCCGCCACCGGCGCCCGAGCCGGAACCGCCCCCCCGACCGGCACCCGAGCCGGCTCCGCCACCCCGACCGACGCCCGTGCCGGAACCGACCCCCCCACGGCCTTCGCCGGCGTCGTCACCCGTCGACCTTCTCGTCAGGGTCGTGGACGCGGAGGAGAGCGTGCTGGCCGGTGTCGCGATCACGTTGAGTCCTGGCGATTTCACCGAGGAGACGAACGAGCGCGGCGAATGGGAGTTTGAGGGGCTGCCTCCGGGTGAGTACCAGATAACGGCGTCGCGGGATGGCTATTACGACGTTGACCGGACCGTACAGGTGGATGTCGGGCTGGCAGAGAGGCTCACCGAGGAGATAGTGCTCACACCAACGCCCGTGCTCGACACGGAAGTGTTGGTAGGCTGGTGGAACCAGGCGAAGGCGGACGCAGAGCAGGCCAAGGCCGACGTCACGCTGACGCTCGAGGAGTACAGTTCGGCATACAAAGACCTCGACACGGACGGCATCCAGGAGGTGTATCCCGAGGCTCCCATTGACGGCATTCAAAGGCATTTTGACAGTGTCAATAGCTATGAGGCATACGACTTCACCCCGCCAGAGTTCACCGCGCTCGACGTCACCGCGGGCACAGCCACGGTCGAGGCCACGCTTCAACGCAAATTCGACGCGAGAGTAGGTGGCGCGCAGGAGCCGGATGAGACGGACGTTGAGATCACCTTCGTGAGGCAGGACGACAGCGGACGCTGGCTCATCTCCGAGGTGCGCTTCAAGCAGTAAGAGGCAGCCTACGGTATTCCGGCGCCAAGTCCCTGGCAACCTCGCTGGACTGATGGCACTTGTGCCTGTGCCCTGCAAGTAGACCTTGATCGCGTTCTCCAGTTAAGGTATGGTCACATCTCATCTCTTATGATGACGGCGGCCGATATGCACGGTGACGTTGGCGCAATTCTTCCGAGACACTCCCGCGATGTATTGCTTGCCGCGAGACGGCCCGTCTCAGCTGCCAGACGTTCGCCTGAGCCAGGAGTCCGATCCCTTCCGATCCCTAATGGTGCGATCGAGGTCAACCTGTGAGGAGTGGAGAGGCTAAGGTGATGAGACGAGGCCACGTGGTTCTTGCGAGCGTCCTGTTGACCCTGGTCGTCTGGGAGCCGGCGTCCGCCCAGACGCCCGTAATTGAGGAAGGGCTGCCACTGGCAGAGGCGCTGGAGGCGCTGACAACTACGACGGTGTCGCCGTTCTCCCTGCGCGACGCGCTTGTGGTCGGCACGCAGTTGGAGGTGGGGACCACGCCGTTCGGGACCGGCTCGAGTGCCTTCTCGTTTGTCCTCGATCCCGTGACCGGTGTTGACGTACGCACCCCCACGACGTTCGGTCCTGCGTTCGCGGAACGGGTGCTGACGTCCGGGAAAGACAAGGTCAGTGTTGGCCTGAATTTCATCTCGGCAACCTACGACAAGTTGGGCGACCTCTCCCTGGGGCGGATGGACGCGGGTTCGATCGCGGTCACGGGAGACCCGGACAAAACCCTAACTGGGACGACCAGCCTAGTGCTGTCCTCCCAGTCCCTGGTCCTGTTCGGTAGCGTGGGGTTGACCGACGACCTCGATTTCGGGGTGGCGGTCCCGTTCGTCACGGTTGCCTTCGACGGTATCGGCTCCCTCGAGAACGGCTACCTCGACGCCGCCGGCGACGGAGAGGTCGTGCGCCTGGTGGAAGCGACCGGCCGATCTTCGGGCGTGGGTGACGTCATGCTCAGTGCCAAGTATCGCCTTCCCATTCGCCCTTTTGGGGATGATGATGAGGCGGATGTGCTTCACGATCCTGGCGGGCTGGGGCTGCTGGTCCGGGCCCGCATTCCCACTGGCGAGGAGAACAACCTCCGTGGGCTCGGCATCACCCGCGTTCTCGCCTCCCTCCTCGTGTCCGGCAGCGCGGGGAACTTTGGGTTCCACGGGAACGCGGGTTTCGAGTGGTGGAGTAACGACATACCATTCAGGACCGACTCTGGGGGGGCGGCGCAGAGTAATCTCCGGCATATGGTCGAGTACGTCGCCGGAGTGGATTTCACGCCCATTCCAGAGATGACGTTCATCTTCGACGTGCTGGGGCGCCACGTGCGAGGAGACGGAGGGAGCATCGTCGAGACGGAGATTGTGTCCCCGACTTCCACGATCAGCTTCGTTGGCATGTCTGCTCTGGATAGCCTCCGCAAACTGACAGTGGCGCCCGGACTCAAGTGGGCCGTGAAAGGGAACCTGCTGGTGTCGGTGAACGCGCTCATTCCTGTCGACGATAACGGCCTGCATGATGAGTTCACGCCGGTCGTCGGCCTCGCCTGGGGCTTCTGACGCGGTCGTGTTGCGACAGGTGTTCGGACTAACTGGGCGTCAGCGAGAAGAGGGAGACCCCATGCGTAAGGTGCTGCCGGTTTTGATGGTCCTGAGTGTCGCGATCATCGCGTGCGAGGACAAGGCTCCTACGGGCCCAAGTCGAGTGGAGACTCTCACGGCCCCGGCCAACGGGGCGCCGGTCGTGACAATCACGGCGCCGCTTACGGGGAGCTTCATCGAAGGGACGAGTCTGACCTTCACCGCGATGGCCATCGACGACACAACAGAGAACCTGACGGAAGAGATCAGTTGGACATCGAGCCTCGACCCCGTAGGTCAGGTGTTTGGGACCGGCGGCACGGTGGCGAGAGCCCTTCCGCTGGGGGCCCATACGATCACAGCGACTGTCACAGACAGAAGTGGGGTTTCGGGGAGTGCGAGTGTCGCGGTCACCATAACCCGCCGCGGGCCGCCGGTTGTTACGATCACGTCGGTGCCGGGGCTCACGACGGGGATAGGTGTGAGCTTCCAGGCCACGGCGATCGACCCCGAGGACGGGGACATCTCGACAGACATCGTGTGGGAGTCGACCCTTGATGGCCAGCTGGGGACTGGAGCTCTGTTGGTCAGAGCTGGCGGCCTCTCGGAAGGGACGCACATCGTGACGGCGACAGTCACAGACAGTGACGGCCTCACGGGGAGTGATGCCGCAAGCGTCACGGTGGATCCGGTGGCCCCGACGGCCCCGACGCCGCCTCCGACCGAGGCGACATACAAGTTTGTCGTCTCCGAAAACGGGTTAGCCACCAGTCCGGAGGAACTCACCATGGTCTTCAGCCTCACTGCAACAGGAGAGCCCACGACTGCGGCGTCGCCGGTAAGTCCAACCTATAGCGTGACAGGCCGCTGGAGTGCGCCTAACGACGATACGGGTGCCTTGACGGGAACGTTCCGCGGGCTTCCGAGCAACGGGGCGTTTACGGGCGTGTTGACGAGGCCTGCGGTGTCCATTACCTCGACACCGTGTGTTGCGTCGGCGAGTTTCATAGGAGCGACCACGCCAACGATTTCCGCCAGCCGCCCCGATAGCATTCGGCTGGATCGAAGCTCGGATTCGAGCGTCTCAGGCTGTGACTGGCCCGCAGGTTTTGACAGCTTCGACGGAAAACCTGAGTAGCCAGGAGACAGCCGAGCTGAGTTCCTTGGCCGCCACGCCGCGGACCGGTGGTCCGCGGTGTGGCGGCTCTTCCCCGTAGTCTCAACACGAGGCGTTCTTCCGCTGCCTCGCCGCCGCACTGTCGTTGCCTGATGGCCAATGAAGGCTTTGTCAACTTGGCGCAGGCGGCGCGCTTCTCACCCTCGAGGTCGAGCGGACAAGTTGACTCAGCAGGCGTACGTCACCGTCTCCCATTCGACGAACGCCCGCGTGCGAAGCAGTCGATGGTGGACCGATCGCAGGAGATGTCGGCCGACGCGGAAGAGATTCTGCACCACGCCGTGCACGGCCGCAAAGCGCCGTAACTGGGCAGTCGACTTTAAGCGACGCATTTGCCGCTCGCGCTGACGAGTCGGTTGATACGACTCTTCGGCGCGGTTGTTCGCGTACCGGTCCGTGCAGTGGATCACCGACGGCATCGCGCTGTGACAGGCTGCAGGGTAGCTGCGCAGTTTATCGGTGATCAGCCGGTGGGGAACACATCCCTGGCTCTTCAACAACTTCCGGAAGAACCGGGCGGC
>PBRZ01000089.1 GCA_002726085.1 Acidobacteriota bacterium | reverse complement strand
CGCTTGACGTTCGCCACGAGCCGCTAGTGCTGGCTTCGTGACCGGCCCTGCGACAGATATGCGATTTTCCTTTACGTATCGACACGCGCTGGTGGCCGTTATCGGGCTCAGCCTTTTCCTCAATATCTATGGCATCTGGTGGGGCCTGCCCAATGAGCCTGGCGCGTGGGCGCCAGACGAGATCAATCCGCTGGATGTACTCGACGGAATCGAGCGCCGTTTTTCGAACGGTTGGTGGCAGGTGTACCCGCCCGCTCACTATTATCTGCTCACTCTCGTGGAGTATCCGGCTGTGCTGCTCGATCGGATGGGCCTCATCGACATCAGAAGCGAAATCAGCTACGCGGTCCTGTACGTCCTGCTTCGATTTGTGAGCGTTCTCATGGGTACGGGGACGGTCCTGCTGGCCTACGCGTGCGGACGTGAACTGTTTGACCGGCGGAGTGCGGTGTTCGCCGCGTTGATCACAAGCACGATTTGTCCGCTTGTGTACTACTCGAAGACGGCCAACGTCGATGTGCCGGTGCTCTTCTGGACCCAGCTCTCGATGTTCTTCTTCATTCGAGTGCTCAAGGACCATAGGCTGGGAGATTATCTGGGGTTTTCAGCCGCAGCCGCGCTGGCCATCGGGACCAAGGACCAGGCCGCTTCCTACTATGTGCTCACGCCCGTGGTGATTGGGTGGTCTGCTTTCGTCTGGCATAGACGGGCCGATTCCAGAGCCAGCATTTGGGCTGCTCTGATAAACCTTAGAACACTCGGCGCTCTCGGTTTCGGCGCCGTAGCACTGGCGCTCATCTATAACGTCAGCTTCAATTGGAGTGGTTTCGTCCAGCACGTCGACTTCGTCACGAGTCCCGCAAACGTATTCGGGCCTGAACAACGCTTCCTGCACTCGCTCATGGGGCAATTGGGGAACTTTGCCCAAGGGCTGCGTCATCTTCAATTCTCGATGGGCTGGCCGCTCCTGATGATTTGCACTGTCGGTGTCGTCTGGGCACTCATTCAGAAACCCAGAAATACACGGCTTCTTGCGCTACTCGTCCCGCTGGCGTCGTTTTGGGTCTTTCTTCTCAGCGTGCTCCTGTATCACTACGATCGTTGGTCCATGACCGAGGCGGTGACGCTTTCGCTGTTCGGGGCGCCGCTCCTGACCCATTTCACGGAGCGCGGGAGTCGGTGGCGTGTCGCGCGAATCGGCGGGGTTGTGGCGGTGTTCGTCTTCACGTTTGCCTACGCCTTTTCTGTCAATGCCATGATGGCCGCCGATTCACGCTATGCAGTCGAGCGGTGGATGCAGGAACACATTTCGGAAGACGACCTGGTGTTGACGGTCGGCTTTCCTATGTACCTTCCACGCATGCATGAGTATTCATCGACCGGGACTATGGGTCCGAGCGTGGCGCACTTACAGGAGGTCGAACCGGAGTACGTGATCACGTCGAGTAGCTATGACGAACGGCGCTGGGAGGAGGGGCATGCTTCCTGGGAATTTTTCGCGCTCCTGAAGACTGGCAGTCTTCCGTATGTGACTGCGCTCAGCCACCAATCGAGACCCAAGTGGAATTTCTTGTCGTTTCGGGGCGTACTCTCGAACCTGGAGAAGATCGACCCCGAGATCAACATCTACCGGCGAATGCCCGCTTCCGCCCAACCGTAGTGCGGTCTTGCCGTGCGGCGAGGCACCAGTGTATAAGGGTGAATACTCGGTGGCTGCACGACACACGCAGCGTCACAACGATCGGACCACCCCGACGGGCACACGTATGACAAGTTGTCGATCCCGGCGGCTCGCGGCGAGCCTCGCGGGAGCCATGTTCCTAACGGCATCCGCCTGTGTTCAGCGTCCAGAGCGCGCGAATAGTGAGTGGCACGCGGTTACCGGTGATTCGCACAGCACGAAGTACTCGGCGGCCGATCAGATCACGCCGGACAACATCCGCGACCTTGCGTTGGCGTGGACGTGGCAGGTGGGCGACGTCGAGCAGCCGACCGGGTACCGGACGCAGCGGTTTAGGGCCACGCCGTTGATGGTGAACGGCAGGTTGTATCTCAGCACCGGGCTCAACCTCGTGGTTGCGCTCGATCCGGGTACCGGGAGGCTGCTCTGGTCGTATGACCCAAGAGCGTACGATTTTCCGATCCCCGCCGATCGTAACAAGCTGGAGAGTCGTGGTGTGGCGTACTGGCCCGGCGACCTCGACAACGACGGGCGTCTCGTCTTCGCCACTGGCACGCTTCAGCTCCTGACCCTCACGCTCGACTCCGGCCAGCTGTACCCGGAGTTCGGGGACCAGGGCATCGTCGATCTGTCCCGCGGCCTTGGTGTCGAGATCGATCGCGAGCAGTACAACATCAAGTCACCGCCCACGGTGTGTCGCGATACGGTCGTCGTGGGCGCGATAGTCAATGACCAAGGCTATACGCAAACGATGTCGCCCGGTCACGTGCGCGGGTACGACGTGCGCACCGGAGAGATGAAGTGGATTTTTCACACCATCCCGCAAGAAGGAGAGTTCGGTGTTGAGACGTGGGAAGAAGGGGCGTGGCGTTACACGGGCAGCACGAACGTCTGGTCGATGATGAGTTGCGATGAGGAGCTCGGCTACGTCTATCTGCCGATTGGCACACCGACGAACGACTGGTACGGTGGTCACCGCCTCGGCGACAACCTGTTTGCGGAGAGCTTGGTGGCGCTGGAGGCCGAAACGGGCAACCGAGTGTGGCATTTCCAGGGTGTCCACCATGGGGTCTGGGACTATGACTTCCCGGCCCCACCGAACCTCGTCGACATCACGGTCGACGGCCGACCGATCAAGGCTGTCGCGCAGCTGAGCAAGCAGGCGTTCACCTACGTGTTCGATCGCGTAACGGGCAAGCCGGTCTGGCCGATTGAAGAGCGGCCAGTGCCACAGAGCACGGTGCCCGGCGAGCGTATGTCGCCCACCCAGCCGTTTCCGACACGGCCGCCTCCCTTCGACCGGCAGGGTCTTGCCGAGGACGACCTGATCGACTTCACGCCAGCGTTGCGCACCAGCGCACTCGAAATTGTCCGGGACTTCGTGCTCGGTCCGTTGTTCACCCCGCCGATTGTGGCCGGTGAGAACGGCAAGGAAGGCGTCATCCAGGTGCCAGGAATCATGGGCGGGGCTAATTGGCCCGGCGGCGCTTTCGATCCTGAGAGCGGCATCTTGTACGTCCAATCGAGCACGTTTCCGTTCGTCACCGCGCTGACGCCTGGCAATCCAGACGAATCGGACCTCCGGTATACGTTCGAGGACTGGGCTCGGGAGCCGCCGTGGCCTCGTGTTCCCTTGCCCGGGGGTGGTCTGTCGGCTGAGCTTCCGCTGGTCAAACCGCCCTACTCCCGTCTCACCGCGATCGACTTGAACAGCGGAGAGATCGTGTGGCAGGTCCCGCATGGTGACGGACCGCGGGAGGCGATTAACGAGCTACTTGGCAATGACCGCGATGTTGGACCCCTAGGACTGATGTCGGCGACCGCCGCGAACGCCAGCGCTCCGCTGGTCACCAAGACGCTCCTGTTTACGACGCAGAGGAATCCTCCGGTCGACCGGTCTGCCCCGACGGGTGTCATGCGAGCCTTCGACAAGGCCACCGGGGAGATGGTGTGGGAAAGGATGATCGGAACCGAGCCCGACGGCGCACCGATGACCTACGCGTTCGAAGGCAAGCAGTACTTCGTATTCGCGACCGGGGGCGGAGACCACCCCCGAGAGTTGCGGGCATATGCGTTAGCCTCGCGTCCCTGATCGGAGCACGAGGCCAGCTGCCGACGTCATAGCTAGATACGCAGGAAGAATTCGCTGTTATCCGTCCTGCGCCGTCCGTCCTCCAGCTCCGCGTGGTGGTGGAGCGCTACGAGCGCTATGCGATGCTCCGAGGCGGCCGCTCGGGTCGGCGTGACAGGCAGTTGACCACTGCAAGAGACCCGGTGGGCGGACTGCGCCTATGCAATCCCTGTGTCAAGCCACTGAAATGCGGGGCTACCGGCGGTCGCGTCGCGGATGATGTCGAACCAGCTGGTTTGTCCGTCGTTGTGTTGGATTTGAATCTTGTCCTGACTGACGTTGAGGACATTGAGGCCCGCGGCTTTCAGATCTCGCTGCATCTGCTGCTGCAGGGACTCGGCGCTCGTCTTGTCGTGAACAGACTCCAGGCTGTAGCGCTGCGCAACACGCCCGAATAGATACTTCACAGTCGTGTGGCTGGGTTCAGCGAGCCTGCTCGGATTGAAGCCTGCCAATTCCGGGACCGGTCCCTCGTTCAGGGATGGCGATGAATGGCCATCAGTGCCGAATCCCTCGCCGGCGAACTTGGAGAGGAACGACGTGAACTCGGTGGTCGACAGCTGGCCGTCCCGACTGCCATCGAGCGACGTCATCAGGGTTCGGGCGAACTGTTCGAGTAGATTCGTCGTTGTTACAGATACGTTCATGGTGCCTCCTTGAGGCGGATGATACGCAAGCGCGATGCCAGGCGTTGACGGGCCACGCACGGACACCGGCACCCTCGAAACGTTGCCCTACCGACATCGTTCGTCGGCAACTTGGCAGTGCCAGTAATTGCCGATATTGTGCATTGAACCTTGGCAGGGGCCGTCGGGCTCGCGTTACGGGTCCAAACGGTAGTCCTGTTCGGCGTGCTCCACTTCCCGTTCGCGTCGGTCGTCGGTCCAACCTATCTCTGCACCCATGACCCGCGCGGCCTCTACCATGGCGGCTCGGCCGGGATGCCCAGCTGAGCCGGCTTCGGTACGTCGTAGCACGGCGTCAGCGAGTCGGACCGCCATCTCGTGGCGAACGGCGTGCAGGATTTCCCCGCGCGTGATTGGGCAGCTGTCGGAGAGGGGTGCCACCAGGGAAGGGTCGTCTTTCATTGTCTGCACAACGTCGTGATACCGCGAGCCGTAGCTACACGCCAGGCGTTTCCCTGTAAGGGCGTCGACTGCATCTGCGGTCTCTTCGGTCGCTTCGGCGACGAAGGCTGCCATGTTCGGAATGTCACCGCCCAACAGCGGGATGTCGGTGGTTCGACACGCAGGTGGCGTCCGCCCGAGGATCGAGAATGCGGTGTCGGTAGCGCGCTCGGCGGTTCCACGTGCGGTGGTGTAGCGGACGCCGATGACGCTCATTAGCCCTGGCGCGCCGTCGGCGCGGTGATCGCGAACGACGCTCTGCTTGAGCAGCAGTCGACCCGAGTGGTCGGCAGTGGGGAGCAGACCGCGATGAACCAGCCGGACGTCGTCCAGCCTGAGCCCGACCGCCGGAAACGCCCGGTTCACCTCCCGCAGAAACGCCGACACGTCGGTCTCGCGCACGCGCAACGAGTCCGCCTGGCCATCGAACGGGTCTTCACTGGTGCCGACGACAGAGACACCGTGCCACGGCGCCACGAACAGGTATCGCGATCCCGCCAGGCCGCCCAGCGCGTGGTCTTGCGTGATGGAGCGGGTGACCAGGTTCATCGCCTTCGAGAACCCTGGCGGGCGGCTTGACGAGGTCGCTTGCGACAGGGTCGCGTTCAGCGCCTCGCCCCAGGGTCCGGCCGCGTTGACGACCAACGTTGCGCGGATGTCGAAGCTGTTGCCGTTGAGACGGTCCGCCACCTTGACGCCGACGACACGGTCACCGTCTCGTAGCCAACCGGTCGCCTCGACGTAGTTGGAAGCCACGGCGCCGATGGCGACTGCCGACATCACGAACGACAGCACCACTCGATCAGCGTTGTGCATCTGGCAGTCGTGCCAGACGATGCCGCCCGTGATCCCCTCTGGGGCGATAGCCGGGTTCAGTGCGATACACTCTTTGCGTGAGACGAGGCGGCTGGGCGGCAGATGCAGTGAGCGGTCGAGAGAATTATTACGGTCTCGGGCCAGGAGATCGTAGAATTCGAACGCCGCGCGCATGATCAGCCGGCTGCGGGTAAGCTCACCGTAGGTCGGAATGATGAACGGTAACGGGTGGACCAGATGCGGCGCGATCCGCGACAACGCGCGGCGCTCTCGCACAAACAACCGGAGTTCGGCAAGACTGCCGGTTTGAAGCGCCCGCACACCGCCGTGCACCGTCTTCATGCTGTTGGCGGAGGTGCCACCGCCGAAGTCGCCGCGGTCGATGAGCGCGACCGAGAGTCCGCGCTGGGTTGCATCCCACGCTATGGCGGCGCCATAGATGCCGGCACCGACGACCAGCAGGTCGAAGTGGGTGTGGGCCAGTGTCCGAAGATCCCGTACCAAGACGCTATCCTAGCTGACGAGACTCCCGCAGGGGCTGGAAGACGGACGCAAAGTCCTGCCTCGGGATGACTATCATGTCAGTAGTCTGGCTCAGCTAGGCTTCATGAGCAATGACGGGCTCAGTGGGACCCTCGAGGCAGCGCAGCCACGCATGATTGAGGCAATAGCGCATTACTGGAACGAGCGCATCCACGACCTCCAGATGACCGACCGTCAGGTCGGGACCTTGGGATTCTTCAATGACCTAGACGATTATCGTTTCGATAAGTTGCGGTATCTGCCCAAGCTCGTCGATTTCGGGGGATACCGGGATAGGCGCGTGCTGGAAGTGGGATGTGGCATCGGCACAGACCTGGTCCGGTTCGTGCGCGGGGGTGCCCGCATCACGGGGGTCGACCTGGCGCAGCGCTCGATCGATCTGGCCCAGGCGAACGTGGAGCTACACGGTCTCGGCGGACGGGCCGATCTACGGGTGGCCAACGGGGAAGCGCTGCCTTTTGACGACGACACCTTTGAGGTGGTGTACGGCCATGGTGTGCTTCAGTACACTGCCGACGCGCGCCGCATGGTCGAGGAGTGCCGACGAGTACTCGAGCCAGGCGGCGAAGCGATCTTCATGGTCTACAACCGGGTTTCGTGGCTGAACGCGCTCTCCCACGTGATGGGTGTCAGCCTCGAGCACGCCGATGCGCCAGTGCTGAGGAAGTACTCGATTCCAGAATTTCGCCGGTTGCTGGATGGTTTTGGCCAGGTCAGTATCGTGCCGGAGCGTTTCCCGGTTCGCTCACGGCTCCACATTGGCTGGAAGGGTACGTTCTACAACCGATTCTTCGTGGGAATATTCAACACCATCCCGCGACCGCTGGTGCGACGGTTCGGCTGGCATCTGATGGCGTTCTGCCGGAGATAGGAACGGTGTTGACCGCGGTCTGGTTTGTAGGCCGCCGTTCCGTGTCCGCACCAGACTGTTAATCCACGGACTGTCGCCAACCCTCCATTCTCAGAGCACGTCTCTCCCGGGATCCTTTTTTCCGTTATGTGACTCGAGGGCCTATTGGTGCCTACCTCAATAACCGAAACTGTTCACAGGATTGCTCACAATGACCAACATGCAATGGCGGGAGACCCCAAATCGTTCCCGCTTCAATGGACCCACATCGCCACAGAATTGTAGATCTGCCGCCAGGTCCGTTGTCCTGCTCGCCTCGGTGGCCGGTTTCGTCGGGTGCGACAGCGAAAAGAGCAGTAATCCGCTGAGCCCGTCCATCGCCGGCCCCATCGTTGGTGTGACCATTTCGGCACCAACAGCGCTTGCTCCCAGGGATGGCTTCCTGATCAAGGTGGCGGACCAGCCGATTCAGGTGACGTTCAACGGTGCGACGTCGAACAGCGTTCGGCCGTTCTGGTACGAGGTTCAGATCGGCCGCGACGACGCGTTTGCCGAGGTGGCGGAGACTTCGGAAAAGGTCGTCTCCAGCGGAGAGGCGACCGACGTCTACGAATTGGCGGCCCAGCTCGACCCCGAGCAGACTTACTACTGGAGGGTCCGTGCCCTTGACGGCGCCAATACCGGGCCGTACTCGGCCAGCGCGGCATTCGAGGTCTTCACACCGCTTGTGGTGGGAAAACCGACGCCGACCGCGCCTCTTGGTGGTGTTGTGGTCGCCACGCGGAAGGCGACGCTGGTCGCGNCCAATTCGACGATTGAGGGACCGGCGGCGTCCGTAGCCTGCAAGTTCGAGGTCTCGACCGATCCCGGGTTCGGCAGCATTGTCGCTTCGATGACGGTCCCGGCTGGTGCTGTGGCGACCACCGCCACGACCGGCGATCTGGCGTGGAATACGCCGCACTACTGGCGCAGCAGAGCGATCGCCCAAGGCAAGGAAGGAACCGTTACGGGGCCCTGGTCGGACGCGGCCACGTTTCGGACTCCTCCACAGCCGGTGTCGCTTGGCGCGCCGACGCTCTTGTCGCCCATCAGCGGCGCGCTCGCACCGACCAACCCGCCTCTCTTCACTGTTGCCAACGGCCTGGTGATCGGGCCGGCCGGCCCGGTGCGCCTGTTCTTCCACGTGGGCACTGACCCGGCAGTCGACAGCGTCGTCACCGTCTTCGAGGCCTCGATGTCTGCGGGCGGTACGACTGCCGTCACGTCTCCGCTGCTACCGGCTGACAGCACCCTCTACTGGCGCGTGTTCGCTGGCGACGGGACGACCGTGAGCCCGTGGACGGCGTCGCAGAGCTTTCGAACGCCCGCGAATCCGGAGCCGTCGCCACCGCCGCCGCCGAGCGGGCCGGCTCCGACGCCGGGCTGCTGTCCACCACCCAACCGGCTGGAGATTGTTCTACAGGTTGCGGAGGAGACCGGGTATCCGAATTCAGGCATCAGCGTGTTCGACTACACACAGGCCGTCGCAGAGCGTCTGCATCAGGAGGATCCCAACTGGGGGCGCCGGATCAACGGCAACGGAAACATCGGCAAGGACACGATCGGCTACCGGGTCGATGGCTCGGACGACAATCCGTACAAGGTCGACATCGTTGCGGGCGCGAGTGGCTCCAGTCC
Organism: Acidobacteriota bacterium; assembly: GCA_002726085.1. Lineage (GTDB taxonomy): Bacteria > Acidobacteriota > Vicinamibacteria > Vicinamibacterales > UBA8438 > NP936. The sequence goes on along the minus strand of PBRZ01000089.1, from coordinate 43,542 downwards.
CCAGCCGCACTGGGAGGAGGAGGGNCAGATCGGCGGGACGTGGATCGTGCCCTGAGGGCAGCCGGCGGCCGCGGATGTCAGGCGTGAGGTCGCACGCCCGACGCGGGCTGGCGTTGGCCAGAAGGAGGCCGAGCGCTATCCCGGTGGGTGTCCGCTTCGTGTAAGCCTGGTGACGTCAACGCGTCGGAATGCACGGCGATCGAACGGCAGGCAGGTGGCCTACAGCAAGTGGTAGAGGCTGGTCACCGCCATCAGCAGCCGGTATGGCGCATGACGCTCCATCGGGTGTGGCTCCGTCGCGGCGACTGCATTCGGGGCGGGCGCCGGGGGAGCCGCTGAGCCCGCCCACCGCGTGACATAGTCGCTTTGGTGCGGTGGCGTGTCGAGGATCGGTCGCATCTCGACCCTCCGGGCGGAGACACAGAGATAGGTTGGGCGGAAGCTGCGGAGCTGTACGCGAGTCCCGATGGTTTTCGGATCGGCTACCTCATACCACTTGGTGGACGACTTGCCGGTAACGAGCATCCGCTCGACCGTGAAGCCGTTGGCTTCCGAAAAGACTCGATAGAACAGCTCCGGACTGAACTGGTAGAAGCCGTGACCCATCATATTGTTGGCGGCCGCGATGGAGAGAAAATGCCCGTCCGGTGCGACCATGGCCATGCAGTTCCGGAGGGCGGTCTGGACATCAAAGACGTGCTCGAGCGAGCCGGCGTCAATCACGGCCGTGAATCTGCCTTCGAGCTCTGGCGGCAGGGTTTGGTTCAGGTCCAATACCCGCGAAGCGCCTTCGTAGGCCGAGGCGTCGATGGACTCGGTCCGCGTGGCCCCCAGCAGTCGGAGGAAGGGCTCGCCGAACCCGTTCTCGTCGAATAGGTGCCGTATGTCTTCCCCGGCCACCGTGGTACCGAATGTGGCGAGCCGGCGGCGCAGCATACGAGGCGAAATGTCGAGCCGCTGCCGGCCGATTGTGGCGGTACGCTCGAACGACACGCCGAGACTCCGTGCAGCCAGCAGGAACTGTGTGCCTTTGTCGTCGAAACCCATGTTCGTGGCTACCGGTCTGCCGGTGCGTCATGGCGCCGGTTCTCAGCGTGCGCCAATCGATCTTCCGGCATGCATCTCTTTCCCACGCGAGCTCAGATACAGCCAGAGGCCGGGGAGCGTCCCGAGCATGCCCACCGCGACCACGAGCGTAGACAGTGCGAATGACGACGCGTAGGGCACGCCGATCTGTCCGAGCAGCCAGACGATCGCGCCCTGCGGCAACCCGATACCGGCGATCGAGAGCGGTAGCATGAACACCAGCAGGGCGATCGGCATGAAGATGAGGTAGTAGCCAAGCCCCACGCCGAGGCCGAGACCAGTGCCCAACAAGAAGACCCCGATAATTCGCAACCACTGGACCAGCAGCGACAGGCAGAATACGGACGCGAGGGTGCGCCGCCGCCCCCGATACGCTCCGATACCATCCGCGACGCGAACGAGCCATTGGCCCAGAGGTGTCCGCTGCAGCCGCTTGGGCAGCGCGAGACGAAGCAGTCGGTCGGCCCAGAACGAGACACACAAGGCTGCCGCGGTCGCTAGGCTCAATCCGGCGACGAGCCGGGCCAGCGGCAGCTCGGCATCCGGCGTGCCCAGCGTGAGACCCACGATCCCAAGCGTCAGCAGCGCGGACACACCAAGCAGCCGATCCACCGCGACCGACGCGATGGCTTCGCGACCGTTGGCGGTGTGCCGCGCAAGCGAGTAGGCCCGAGTTACGTCGGCGCCACCGGCTGGTAAGGCAGTGCCGACGAACGAGGTAATGAGGAAAATTCGCGCGACAGACCAGTCGGAGATCGGAGCACCACTCGATCGAATCAGCAGAGCCCAGCGAGCGATCATAGTCGCTCGCGCGGCGGCGTCGACCACGATCGCTCCGAAGAGATAGCGCAGATCAACGCCAACCAAGGCGCGCATGGCCCCGCGTTGGTCGAGCTGAGAAACAAGAATGGCAAGAATCGTGGCGCTCAGGCCGGCCCGGAACCAAAAAGAGGTGACCAGCCTGCCGATCATCTGCATCTGGAGCCGGGTCTGTCAGGAGGAACGACGATCCGCATGTCTATCCGGGACCATCCGACTGCGCCGAACGGAGACGGATGAGCCTCGACGGCAGGGACCGCAGCGGTGCGCGCTCGGGGATACCTCACTCAGTCAGCGACCCGCCACCGCACGCCCCGTCAGGGCGCGACCCACGAGCCTCCGAGTCGCCCCTCCCCGGCCCAGTGGAGCACAGGGCTGGAGCTGGTCGCGCCCGCGACAATGTCGACCTTGTACGGATTGTCGTCCGACCCGTCGACCCGGTAACCGATCGTATCCTTTCCGATATTTCCGTTGCCGTTGATCCGGCGTCCCCAATTGGGATCCTCCTGGTTGAGACGTTCGGCCACAGCCTGGGTGAAGTCGGTCACGCTGATGCCCGAGTCCGGATAGCCGGTTTCGTCTCCGACCTGCTGCACGATCTCCAGCCGATTGGGCGGTGGACAACAGAAGGGCGTCGGTCCGGGCGGGAGCGCCGCCGGTGTGAAGAAGTCCTGCGTCGTGCTCCAATCACCTATCACTTGCGACGTCGCTTGACCGATGGGCAGGAACCCGGTCTTGCCCTGGCCGTCATTGCGTCCCCGGACGCGCCAGAAATAGTGCGTTTCTGCGGCCAGATCGGCCCGAAGGTGTATGTTCGTGTCACCCTGAGCGCGTAGCTCCGTCCCTTCCTCCGTGACGATATTGGAGAAGCCACTGTCGAGTGCCACCTGAATCTGGTAGATCACCGTTCCGGCATCGCCCTCGACGCTGCCGTTGGTGACGTTGAAATCCGGACGAAGATCGGACACCGTCGCGCCGTTGATCGGGGCAGTCGGAACCGGCAATCCGATCACGACGGACGGCGGCGTCGTGAACGAGGCGAGCGTCGACCACGGTCCAAATGCGCCATCCAGGAACGGACGCACGCGCCACTGGTAGCTCGAATCGCCTTCGAGCGGCGCCTGGATCTGAAACGACGTCGACGTCGCGCCCTGCGCCCTGGTGGCGGTCTCGACCAATGTCGATCCGCCGCCGGTGACGTTGAAGACCGCGAACACGTAGGAGAAGGTCGCGTCTCTGAACGTGCCGCTCGCATTCGCGGCGGTAAGCGTTGGGGTGAAATCGTCAACCTCGACGTTGTTGATCGGGCTCAGGGGCGTGGCCGCCGTCGCCTTCAAGTCAACCGTGTCGGTGCCGAGCGACGTCGTGTCGATCGCGTTCCGCACCGAGACCCCAACCGCTGAGTCCGTGCTGGCCAGCGCCGCTGGGAACGCGCTGGGGGCTGCCGGAGACGACGGTGACGAGTCGTCGCCGCACCCGAACGAGAACAGGGTAACCCCGGCGACACACAAGAAAACGAGCACGAGTTTGTTGAGCTTCAAGACGGCTATCCTCCGGCGAAAGCACGGTGGAAGCATCCGCGCGTCGCCCGTACCGGTTGTGTCTTCACGAGCNCTGGTTGAGATTCACGTTAACGCTTAATGATATCTGATGCCGATCGAGATAAAGCCCCCCCTTGAGGGCTGGAGTGTGGCGTCACCGTGTCCGGGCAGCGTGGCCTGGGCGGGAGAGGCCGGTCGCGTTGGCTGTGCGTCCGTCCACGATGATGGTCTGGTTTGCGGTGACGCCGGTCACCGTGCGGATCGTGCCATCAAGGAATGTGGCGATCACGGTCACCGCATCGATCTGACCGAGGCCGAAGTGCAAAGTCGGATCATCCTGGCCGAGGTACCCGTTGTTGCTGCGGCTTTCTCGCATCCCGATCATGCCCGCCCCGACCATGCCGTCGGGATGAATTGCCACCTTTGTGCCGAAGGCGCCCACTTGCCCCTGGGGTGAGATCAGCACCACGTTCAGCCAGTTCAAACCGCTCACGTTGTTGCGGACCAACCAGTTACTGCTGCGCTTGGCGCCGATCGCGAAGTCGAGGTCGCCATCTCCGTCGATGTCGGCGAAGGCGATAGCCCGGGGGTCGTCGATGCCCGTCGTCGGTACCGCGGGACCTGGCGTGAACACGCCGGCGCCATCATTTAGATACGACACGTCGTCGCCCGCGAACACCAGATCGAGATCCTGGTCGTTGTCGAGGTCGGCGAAACCGCCCATGAAGCCCTCGAAGTCGGCGAACTCGCGGAGCCGCGTGAACGTGCCGTTGCCGGNATTGCGAAACAGATAGCCGACGCGATCGTCGCTAGCATCGACGCCGACGATCAGCATGTCCTGATCGCCATCGGTGTCGATGTCAGCCATCGTGATGCCACTATCCGCGTCGCGGTCGATGCCGATCCCAGACGGGGTGACCTGGGTGAACACCCCGGCGTCGTTGCGCAGCACGATGAGCCGACCGCTCCCGTTTGGCGCGAGCAGATCGATGTCGCCGTCCCCGTCGTAGTCGGTGTCCGTCACGCCCTGGCCCGCTTCGGCATCGTAGGCCGCGCCAGACTCGATCGCCGTGAACTGCAAATTGCCGTTGTTCCGATACAGCTCGTTGCGTTCACCGGCCGGGTCATCAGAGCCCTGGAAGCCTGACACGGCGAAGATGTCGAGATCGCCGTCACCGTCCATATCGAATGTGACCATGCCGCGCGTGGCTTCCGCGCGCGCGGCCATGCTCGCCGGGGTGGCGTCGGTGAAGAAACCCTGTCCGTCGTTCTGGAANATGTTGTTCGGCGCGCCGGCGCCAGTCGCGCCGTTGACCAGGTCGTAGTCGCCGTCGTTGTCCATGTCGGCGAAAGCGGCGCCATGGGACCCGACGTCGAAGTCCGCGATGCCTCGTGCAGTGCCCAATTCGTCGAACGTCGCGTCCCCGAGGTTGACGAAGAACAGGTCGGCCTGTGGGTCGCCGAAGTTCATCGTGATGTACAGGTCGGGTTGGCCGGTGCCGGTCGCGTCTCCGAACATCACACCATGACCACCCAGCACAGACGGAGCGATGCCAGATGCCACGGAGATGTCGGTGAACGATAGCGGGCTGCTCGGGGGCGGTGGCGGTGGGTCGGGCGTGACGAAGCTGAAAGTGGCCGACCACGGGCCGTCCGCGCCGTCGAGCTGGGCGCGTGCCCGCCACCAGTAGGTGACGGCGTAGTCGAGTGGGCTGGAAAGCTGGAACCCGGTGACCCCATCACCCTGACCGACGACTCCAGAGGCCTCCAGGGTGCCGCGGGCGGCGTCGTAGACCTCGAAACGATAGACGAATTGGGCGAACACATAAGTGCCCTGGGCATTTTGAACGGTCAGCAGCGGGGTCCGCGTCGTCAGCACCTCGCCGCTCGCCGGCCCAGTGGGTACCGGTGCGCTCGATTTGAGTGTCTGGGCGTTCGCCAGGACGGCTGGCAGGAGCAGTGCAACGAGGTGCGACGCGACCAGACGGGCGTATTGGCGGCGAGGCTCAGCCACGATTAATCACCGACGTATTCATCAACACAGCACCACGCGCTGGCCTACGGTGATGTGACCGGCGTCCCGGACCCGCCACCGTGGCGACGCGGAATCATATCAGAGCTGCTTCCGCAGAGCGTCCAGACGGCGGGACTTCGCCTGCGAGCAGGAACAGTAGATGTCGAGCGAGTGGCGACAGCCGGTCCGCGGGCTGTTGTGCTACCATCCCTCGTTCAGCAGTGACGGGTGACCAGTGCTGAGGGCACCTCGTGCCGGGTTGGGTGGCGGGCATGTCGAGTCCTCGGCGTTCGAGGTGAGTAGCCAGATGCAGCGATTTGGACGAGCAACGAGTTGGGTGGTGAGCGCCGTCGGGGTTCTGGCGGTCAGTGTTGTGGCGGTGGGGTGGGCTGAGGCTCAGATGCAGGCGTGGCAGGACATCGGGTACTTCAGCATCAATTACAGCTATCAGTCCGGCGATCGCGCCTTCGGGGAGAGTCTCTCCGAGACGGTCTTCGCGGAGGAGGCGACGTACGACGTGAGCCACCTGAGCGGCGGGGGTGGGCAGTTCGATGTCGGCTGGGGCCTGCGTGTTTGGCGGAATCTGGCCGCTGGCGTGGCGGTGACGTCGTTCTCGACGGCGGACGGAGCGGTCATCACCGGGTCTGTGCCGCACCCACTGTTCTTCAGCCGGCCGCGGTCTGCCAGCTTTGCGCGTGCCGATCTGGAGCACAAAGAGCTCGGGGTGCATGTTCAGGCGGCCTGGGTGATACCAATCAATGAGAAGATCAGCGTCACCGTGGCCGGTGGACCGTCGTTTTTCAGCGTGGACCAAAGCCTGATCTCGGGCGTCACCACGTCAGAGATCGGCGCGCCGTTCGATGCCGTGGCGATTGCCTCGGCGGCAACCGCGTCGGTCAGTGAGAGCGGCGTCGGAGGCAACGTTGGCGTGGATACTACCTACATGGTCACCGAGCAGCTTGGTGGCGGTCTCTTCGTGCGCTGGGCCGGGGGAACCGTCGACATCCCGGCAAATGGCGGGACTCAATCGATCGATGTCGGTGGGGTGCAGGTGGGCATCGGTCTACGCGCACGGTTTTAGCGATACCGCGGCTCGAGCCGTCCGGACCTCGGTCGGTGCCGGAGGTTGTCGAGCGGCGTATCGTCGTCGGGCGCCGGTCCGGTCCGCTCCAGGGTGTCCAGCTTCGACCTCCGACCGTTGGGTACTTGTCGCTCGTAACTCCCTTTTGTTTCAGTAACAAACGCCGAGCGGACCGTTGACCGGTCGGTGTCGGAGTGGCTATACTCTCGACGATCACCCACGCGTGGCGATCCGGCCTCGTCAGATCCTGCCCTCGACGACTGTGAGCACCGCTCCCCGCGTCCTGATGCTCGCCCCGGAGCCGTTCTTCGAGCCGCGGGGAACGCCCTTCAGCGAGTACCACCGGATCAAGGCGCTCGGCGAACTCGGGGTGCAGATCGATCTGGTCACCTACCCGATCGGACAGGATGTTGATCTTCCGAACCTGCGAATCTATCGTTGCGTGAAACCACCGTTCGTGCGTCGTGTGGCGATTGGCCCATCGCTCGTCAAAGTGCTTCTGGACCTGTCGCTCGCGACGACCGCGATTCGACTGGCTCGACCCGGGCGTTATGCGGCCATCCATTCGCACGAGGAAGCCGGGGCGTTGGGGGTGTGGCTGGCCAGGCGTCTGCGAATTCCACATTTGTATGACATGCATTCGAGTCTGCCGCAGCAGTTGACGAGCTTCGGCTATTCGCGGTCCCGGTTGATCCGACAGATCTTCGAGCGGTCGGAGCGAGCGATGATCGCTGGATCACAGGTCGTAATCACGATCTGTCAGGAATTGCAGGACACGGTGGTTGCGATTGGCGCGGGCGAGCGGGCCATCCTGATCGAAAACGTGATGGGTGGTGACGTGGATGATGCCGACGTGTCTGTGCCCGTGCGGGAGCATTGGGGCATCATGGCGTCGACGCCCGTCGTGCTGTATACGGGGACCTTCGAGGCCTATCAGGGGCTCGAGTTGCTGTATGGCGCGGCAGCCCAGCTGAAGAGGACTCATCCGGCCGCGCGGATCCTCATCGTAGGCGGCGACGCCGAGCAGGTGGCGGCGGCTCGGGTGACCGCGGAACGCGACGCGCTCCCGTTGGTCTTCGCCGGCCGCCGCCCGGCGCACGAGATCCCCTCGTTCGTAACCGCGTCTGACATCCTGGTGTCGCCCCGCATTGCCGGTACCAACACGCCGCTGAAGATCTATTCATATCTGCGGTCCGGCCGGCCGATCATTGCGACGAATCTGCGGACACACACACAGGTGCTCGAGCCGGGCACGGCCGTGCTCGTCGCGCCGGACCCGTCGGCGCTCGCCGAGGCGGTCGGGCGGCTCATCGACGAGCCGGCGGAACGGAAGCGATTGGCCACGGCCGCCGCGGCGCTGGCGGCGCGCAAGTACAGCCGGGCGTCCTACTTGGAACGGACACGCGAGGCCTACGCGCGACTGCTCGGGGCCGGGACGTTGCCCGACCGAGCATCGGCCGCGACCGGCAGTGCGACGGCCGGGAGCGTGACGTCGCCGTGAGGGTGCTGGTCACCGGTGCGACCGGTTTTACCGGCGGTTGGCTGGCGCGTCATCTGGCCAACGCCGGGGACACGGTGCGCGCGCTCGTGCGGCATGTCAGCCAGGACCGGGTTGGCAGGCTCCTGGACGCCGGTGCGGAGGTCGCAATCGGCGACCTGGGAGATGCGCGTTCACTCGAAGTCGCGTGCCACCAGATCGAGGTCGTCTACCACATTGCCGCGATGTACCGGATGGCGGGCCAGGGCGCTGCGGCCTATCGCGACGTCAATGTCGAGGGCACGCGCCGGCTGCTCGAGGCGGCGCAGACGGCGGGTGTGCGACGAATCGTGCATTGCAGCACGGGCGGTGTACACGGGCACGTCGAGCGTCCGCCGGCTACCGAGGACGCGCCGCTAGCGCCGGGCGATATCTACCAGGAGACCAAGCTCGAGGGAGAGCGGGTGGCGCGTGCATGGGGCGAGGCCGGCCGGCTCGAGGTAGTCGTAGCTCGGCCGATCGGGATCTACGGTCCAGGCGACACCCGCTTTCTCAAGCTGTTTCGCGGCATCGCGCGGCGCCGGTTGCCGATGCTTGGGAACGGGGGGGTCTTCTATCATCTGACGTACGTTGCGGACCTGGTAGAGGGCTTCCGGTTATGTGGCACGGTGCCGGCGGCCGTCGGTCGGACATACCTGCTGGCCGGGCCACGCTACACCACGCTGAGGGAACTGGTGGCCCTGATTGCCTCTGAGCTCGGTGTCGACCCGCCGCGCCTCGCTCTGCCGGTCTGGCCTGTCTGGCTTGCCGGTGCGCTGTGCGAGCTGGTGTGTGTGCCGCTGCGCATCGAGCCACCGCTCTATCGCCGTCGGGTCGAGTTCTACACGAAGAGCCGCGCGTTCGACGCGTCACGGGCTCGACGAGAGCTCGGCTTCAACCCGAACGTGGATCTCGAGGATGGAATCCACCGCACGACGGTGTGGTATCGGGAACAGGGAATGCTCTGAGCATGGGTATGTCCCCTCGTCCCCTCAACGTCGTTCAGATTTGCGACCACCTCGGATGGACCGGTTCGCGAATGCATGGGGTGAAGCGGCTCTTCGCCTGGATGATCCCGCGATTCGACAGCGACCGGTTCAACGTCTCGCTGATTAGCCTGCGCAGGCGAGACGAATCGGAGGACAATCTCGAGCGGTTCGGGATTGACGTCACGTATCTAGACCGCGGTAAGTTCGATCCACGCACGTTACCGGCGCTGTTGCGAGTCCTCGACGAAAAGCAAGCCGATATCCTGCACATGCACGGGTACGGAGCCACGACATTCGGACGGCTGGCGGCCGCCTGGCGCCGGACACCGACGTTGTTGCATGAGCATGCCAACCTCACGTCTACCCCGTGGTTCCAGCAAGTCGCCGATGAGCTGCTGCTGCCCTTCACAGATCTTGCGATCGCGGTGTCCCGGTCAACGGCCGAGTTTGTCATCAACGCCAGGCGGGTTCCGGCGGACCGGACCCGCGTTGTGTACCTGGGCGCGCCGGTGGACGAGTTCGGCCGGGCTTGGTCTGACGCGGAGATACGCGCGGCGCGAGCCGCGCTCGGAGTACCCGAGGGCGTCTTCGCGGTCGGCACGGTCACCCGGCTGATGCCGTCGAAGGGCAATCAGTTTCTGATCGAAGCGATCCCGAAAGTGCTCGCCGTAGAGCCGAAGATACGCTTCTACATTGTGGGCGAGGGGGAGCTTCGGGAGATGCTCGAGGCGCAGGCGCGCACGCTCGGGGTGGCCGACCGAGTGACCTTTCTCGGGTTCATGCGAGACGTGTCCAGCGCTTACGCGGCCTTAGACCTGGTCGTGTTTCCGTCGTTGTGGGAAGGTACCCCGCTGACGGCGTTCGAGGCGCTCGCGATGGGACGCCCGATCGTCGCAACCGACTGCGACGGCCTGCTCGACATCCTCACCCCGGACGGCGACGCTCGCGTCGTCCCTCGCCGCGACGCCGAGGCTCTGGCCGAGGCCATCATCGGACTGCGGCGTGACCCGGCAACGCGCGAGCGGCTGAGCCGGCAGGCCAGAGAGACCGGCGCGGCATATGACATCGGCGTGTTCGTCCGGAAGATGGAGCGGCTCTACGAGGTGATGCACGAGGTGTCGCGCAAAACCCACCGCGAGGGGGTCTCGAAGGCCGATTTGTCCTTTCTGTCCAGGCCGATCGACCCATTGCGGAGCAGATGAGCCGGTCAGATATGATCGACCCGATGAATCCCACGTCCGCTTCGACGGGCGGCGACGGGCCGCGTGTCGCCCTGTCGTCCATGAGGGACCCCGGTCTCCTGGTGGCACTGGCCCTCCTGTGGGTAGGGTCGGCTGTGGCGCTCTCGATCGATGTGCCGCGAACGGGGTTCGGCATCAAGGGAGACGAGGCGACCTATGTAGCGATGGCGCTGAGCGTCGCCTACGACGGCGATCTCGTCTACGAGCGTGGAGACATCGAACGGTTCTTCGAGATCTACGGTGGCGGGCCCGAAGGCATCTATCTCAAGATCGGTGCCCGGTCGTCTTATGACGTCGACGGGACATTCCCGTTCATCCATCGCGAGACATATCCCGATGGCCGCGACGGCCGGCTGTACTTCGGCAAGGCCTACATGTCGTCGCTGTTCGCTGCGCCGTTTGTCTGGGTCGCCGGTTTGAACGGTCTCCTCTGGTTCAATGTCGTGCTGCTGTCGGCGGTTGTGTTCGGAGCGTATCGTTTCGTTGCCGCGCGTTCGCCGGGGCACGTCGCCCTGGTGTTTGTGCTGGCGTTTCTTGGCGCGTCGATCGTCCCGCTCTACGTCGTCTGGCTGCAGTCGGAGATCTTCCACTTCGCCTTCGTCTTTTTCGCCTACCTGCTCTGGTTCTACAAGGATGTCGCGCCGGCCCCGACGACCTGGTTCGGACGGTGGCTGCGCAGCCCCGGCAGCGATCTGGTGGCAGCCGTCATACTCGGACTGGTCATCTTTTCGAAGCCGTGGCCCCACCCGCTGTTCATCGCGCCGCCCGTCCTGCACCTGTGGCGGCAGCGGCGATTTCGACACGGGATCGCGGTGGGGTTCCTGGCCGCCGGCGTGTCCGTGGCGGCGCTCGGGCTGAACGCACTGATCAGCGGCGAGTTCATCTATCAGGGCGGTCTCGACCGCAAGTATGTAGCGGGCGAGTTTCCGTTCGAGGCCCCGGGGGTCGAGTTCGACGATGTCGGGACGACGATGACGACCGACAGCATTGTGGTCGAAGCCACAGAGGGACCGGTCGCATTCTTGACGCTGCTGTTCCACAACCTTCGGTATTTCCTGGTGGGGCGGCACTTCGGGTTCATCCCGTTCTTTTTCCCAGGGGTCGTCGTGCTGCTGTTGTTCCTGCGTGGCCGGGCCGAGGCGCAGCTTTGGCACTGGCTGATCCTGGCGACGGTCGTGCTGGCGGCGGTCACGCTTGCGGTCTATATGCCGTTTACGTGGTCCGGCGGTGGCGGGCCAAACGGCAACCGCTACTACCTGAGTGCCTATCCGCTGTTTCTGTTCCTGACTCCGACGCTCCGCGGTCACGGGCCGGCGATCGCGGCTTGGCTGGGCGGGTCGCTCTTCACAGCGCAGATGCTGCTCAACCCCTTCGTGACAGCCAATCAGCCGTATCTGGCCCCGATGCACGGCCTGTTTCGTCTGCTGCCGGTCGAGCTCACGATGGTGCGCGACCTGCCGATCATGCTGGATCCCCCTCGCTCCCGCGTGATCTACGGCGAGGACCCGGTGCTGGAGCTTCATTTTCTGGACGAGAACGCTTCGCTGCCCGAATCGCCGGGGATCTGGGTTGCAGGGGAGCGTCGCACCGACATCATCGTGCGCCACACGAACCCAAGACCGCTCGAGACCATCACCGTCACGGCGCGCTCGGGAATTGCGACCGAGGTGGCGATCGACATAGGGGGGAGGGACGGGCGGATCACGCTGGAGCCTGACGTCCCTGGTTCGGTCACGATTCGCCCTCGGGGGATCTACTCGCGTCGCAGTTGGGCCTATCTGATGCAGGTTACGACCAGCGCCGGGTTCGTGCCCCGTCTTGTCGAGGCCGGGTCGGACGACGAGCGGTATCTCGGCGCCGCGATCAGCCTGACCGCGGTTCCGACGCAGGCTCAATGAGGATGGTGACGTCGGACCGCTTCCTTGGGTCGCGGTGGCCGCATCGCGTGCACATGGGACCCGGCGCGGCACCGGAACGCGACCGGAAAGGCGTGACGGAGTTCCGATATCGAACAGGTGACCCGTCGGACTACGTGTTCACGGTCGACATCTACGGGCATCGGGACCACGCTCATCCCCACCGCCATGTGGGGTGGTGGCGATTCGATCTGCCGCGTGGTGAAGGGATCGCGGAGTTGCAGATGGATTTCGACCCGGTGCGCTCGGAGTCGGTCACCATTTCCGTGAACGGAGACACGCTGGCGCTGGTCGATTCGTGGCACAACCCGGATTACTGTTTCGATCCGCTCGCCGATTTGCAGCTGGTGTTCCGAGACTGCGAGGGACAGATCCGGCGAATCGAGACGACGCTGCTCAAGTTCCTCGACCGCGACATCCTGCGCGATTTCTATGACCGGCAATACGCGACAGAGGGCTACACGCCGCCCGAAGACCAGCCGTTTCTGTGGGAGCTGCACGAGTACAAGAAGAAGCGGTTGCGTCGCCTGTTCGAGAAATATATTCCATCCGGCGGGTGCGCGCTCGACGTCGGGTGCGGGCGGTCGCTCTTTTCGGAAATCGATGGGACGTTCCCGTTCAGCGTCGTCTCGGGGGATCTCGAATACGTCGGAGTGCGGACCCGGGCGGCGGAGGTGCCGGAGCAGCACTGGGCGGTGTTCGACGTCGATCAGTTGCCGTTCACGGACCGGCAGTTCGATGCGGTCTTCGCCGGGGAGGTCATCGAGCACACGCCGGTCGCTTCGGCATCGCTCGCCGAGTGGCGCCGGGTGCTAAAGCCGGGCGGTATCGTTATCATCACCACACCAAATCGTGAACGGTTGCTGGCGGTTGCCGACCGCCGCGAACGACCCTGCAGCGAGGACCACCTGAGCGAGCTGTCCTACCGCGAGTTGGCGGGGCCGCTGTTGCGAGACGCAGGGTTCGAGTTCGTTGGGCAGTCGTGTCTCTATCTGGAGCTATGGCTCACCAACCTGTGGAGCGGCGACCGGACCGAGGATCATCTGCAGTCCTACGGCAACCGGCGTAAGAACCGGTGGCTGATGAAAGGGCTGTTGCCGCTTGGACGGTTCGTGCCGTGGGTGTCCCTGGGGCTGATCGTGATCGGACGGAGACGCTGACAGGGTGGCACGAGTAGCGGTCGTCACATCGCATCCCCTCTTCGCAAGAGGCGGGCATCTCGTCATTGCCGACGGGCTGACGAGGGCGTTACGCGAGGCGGGCCACGAGGCCACCGTGATACGGACACCCCAGAACCGGTTTGGCCGGCAGGGGGCGGCGTATCTGGCAACTTGGCTGACCGACGTCGGGCTGACCTTCGACGGGCATCCGATCGATCATCTGGTGAGCTTTCGGTTTCCAAGCTACGCGGTGCGGCATCCCTCGCATGTCTGCTGGCTCAATCATCGGATGCGCGAGTACTACGACCAATGGCCGCGCTTTAGTGGGCCGCTGTCATGGCGCGGGCGGGGCAAGGAACGGCTGCGCCGTCGGGTCATTCACGCGGCCGACCGGTATTTGTTGACCCGGAACGTCCGGCGGGTCTTCGCGCAGTCTCGGACGATTCAACGTCGGCTCGAGCGCTGGGGTGGCATCCCGTCGGACGTGCTGTATCCGCCGCCGCCGCCTCGGCCCTATCGCTGCGACGAATATGGGGACTATCTCTTCGTGGCGTCGCGATTGTCACCGCTCAAACGCGTCGGTCTCGTGCTCGAGGCCTTGGCGCATCCGGTGGCCGATGGTATTCGGTGCGTGATTGCGGGTGACGGCGAAGAGCGCGAGACTCTCCGGTCGCGCATCGACGACCTGGGTCTGGCTGACCGGGTGCGTCTCGCGGGCAGCATCGACGAGACCGAGTTGGTCGAGCACCTGGCGTGTTGCCGTGCGGTCTGTTACGTGCCATCCGCCGAGGACTATGGGCTGGTGACGTTGGAGGCGTTTGTGTCGCGGAAAGCGGTGATCACCTGCGTCGACAGCGGCGGCCCGGCTGAGCTGGTGCGGTCGGATGAGGAAGGGTTGGTTGCACTGCCTGACCCGGAGTCTCTGGCGAACGCTTTTCGGCAGGTCTTCGACGACGGCACCCTGGCCGAGCGGCTCGGCGTCGCAGCTGAGGCGCGTGCGCGCGAGTTCACGTGGGAGCAGACGATTCAGCGGCTACTCGTCGGATAGACTGAGTGTTCATGGCCTACGACAGCGTGCTCGAGAAGAAGCTGGCGCGAAAGACGACGCGGGCAATCGTCGACTTCGATCTGATCGAAGATGGCGACCGCGTCATGGTCGGTCTGTCCGGCGGCAAGGACAGCTGGGCGCTGCTACGGCTGCTCGACGCGTTGCGTCGGCGAGCGCCGATTCATTTCACGCTGGTGGCGGTGAATGTGGACTCCGGATATGATGGCTACAAGCACGATACGATCGCGCGGACCTGCGATGAGCACGGCTGGGAGTACCGAATTGAGCACACGTCGATTGGCGACATCATCGACGACAAGCTCGACGCGCGGGCGACGCCCTGCTCGCTGTGCGCCCGGTTGCGGCGCGGGGTGTTGTATCGTGTGGCGCGCGATGTCGGGGCCACCAAGATCGCGCTCGGGCATCACGCGGACGACTTCATTGAAACGCTCCTACTCAACCTGTTTTTCGCCGGCGCGTTGAAGGCGATGCCCGCTCGTCTCGTGTCCGACGACCGGCGGCACGTCGTGATCCGCCCGCTGGTCTATGTCAGCGAAGAAGAGGCGCGGGATTATACCCGGATGGCTGGGTTGCCGGTGATCGGCTGCTGCTGTCCCGCCTGTGGAGATTTGAGTCTGCAGCGACAGCGGGTCAAGCGGCTGCTGCTAGATCTCGAGCGTGAGCATCCCGGCGTCAAGCAATCGATGTTGAAAGCCCTCGGCAACGTCGCGGGCCGGCACCTGCTCGACCAGCGACTGAATCCGGTGGCCGAGCTGCGGGCCGAAGTGGCCGAGCAACTCGACAAGGTGGCCCTTGCGACGTAGCGGGCATCGTTTCGACCATCCGCGTCACCATTGACTCTCCATGCGAGCCGTCGTGCAGCGTGTATCCTCGGCCCGGGTCTCGGTCGGTGACCGGCTCGTGGCCACAATCGAGCACGGGTTGTTGGTATATGTCGGTATCGCGCGGACCGATGAGGCGAGCGATTCGGCGTATTTGGCGAACAAAATCGTTGGGTTGCGCGTCTTTCGAGATGCAGAGGATCGGTTCAATCGGACGGTGCACGAGGTCGACGGAGCGGTGCTTTTAGTCTCGCAGTTCACCCTCTATGGTGATTGTCGCCGGGGGCGGCGCTCGTCCTTTGACCGCGCCGCACCGCCAGTCGAGGCCAGAGTCCTGTATGAGACGTTGGCCGATGCGCTGCGGGGGCAAGACGTGCCGGTGCAGACGGGGACATTTCAAGCGCACATGGCGGTCGAGTGCGTCAACGACGGTCCGGTGACCATGCTGCTTGATAGTGGCAAAGCGTTTTGACGCGTCTCTTCGTGGTCGCGCTCGTTGGCGAGGGCCTTCTCACTGTCGTGGCTGTGTTGTGGATCCGTCTGCGCGGGCTCGCCGTGGTGGCCGGGGAGCCGGTGACGGGGCTGTGGCTGGGATTCGGTGCCGCGGCCGCGCTGGCGTTCCTCAACTACGGCGTGTTGCGCCTCGCTCCGCCGATCCAGCCGGTGCGGTCGATCCGTCGTCTCTATCGGGAGACGTTGCGGCCGCTGTTTGCCGCGGCGAGGCCACTCGAGATCGTCGGCGTCAGCGTTGCCGCTGGGGTGGGGGAGGAGCTGCTGTTTCGGGGCGCGGTGCAGGCCGAGTTCGGGCTGGTCGTGGCGAGTGTGTTGTTCGGGTTGGCGCACGTCGGCGGCCGGAGCTCACTCGTCTTCGGGGTGTGGGTCGCGGTCATCGGTGTCGCGCTGGGCTGGTTGGCGCACGTGGCCGGTGGACTGCTGGCCCCGATCGTGGCGCACGCCGCCTACGACACGGCGGCGATTAGCTACATACGGTGGGATGCTGCGGTCCGTGGCGGGAGTCAGGCTGCTGGGAGTAGACGATGACGCGACGTGTGATCAGGGTGGGATGTTGGGTACTCGGGATCTGGCTGATAGCCGGTCTGGTCGCCGCCCAGCAGCGGCCATTGCTGACCGAGGACCCGGAAGCGATCGGCGACGGACTGATACTGCTTGAAGCGGGCATCGATCGGGCCTGGGACGAGACCTTTACGGTCTCCGGCCTCGAGGGGAACCTGCTGCGCGGACCTCAACTCGGGCTCAGCTTCGGGATGGGCCCGAATGCCGAAATTCAGATCGACGGCATTTCGTTCAGCCGATTGAATATCTCGGATCGATTCGATGCTCCACTATCGAGCATGCTCGACGTCACCGGAGACACCAGCAGCAGCTTCGCTGACATTGTTGTCGGGGCCAAGGTGAAGATTGTCGGGGAGGGGGCGCGTATGCCCGCGATCGCCCTGCGGTTCGCGACGCGGCTGCCCAATGCCAGCAACGAAAGCGGCCTCGGGCTCGACACGATCGATTTCTTTCAGTCCCTACTCGTCGGCAAGACGATCGAGTCGGTTCGCGTGGTCGGCAACGTCGGGCTCGGCATTCTCTCGGATCCGACGCGCGGCGACCGGCAAAACGACGTCTTGACCTATGGCTTTTCACTGGCGCGAGCGTTTGCCCCGGGAGCGGAGATCGTCGGGGAGATCAACGGCCGCGCGAGCACGCGCCGCGGCGCGCCGCCTCCGGGAACCGAGACCCGCGCCACGATGACTTTTGGGTTGCGCTATACGCGCGGGACCGTACGATTCGACGGTGGCCTGTTCACCGGGTTCACGTCGCGGGACCCTAGGGTGGGGGTCACGGGTGGCCTGACCTGGGTGTTCGAGAGTCCGTTGAGTCCGTGAGGAGCCAGAAGGTAGAAGTCAGGAGTCAGAAGATCACTGGAGGGCTTCGCCGGCTCCAACACTGACGCGACAGTCTATTCCGAACGCAACTGCTGAACAGAGGCTGGCGGCAGCCCACCGGCTTCCTTCTGACTTCTACCTCCTGACTTCTGACTTCTGAAATTTGGCCGAGCACTCATGCCAATCGATCTGATCAAGGCTCACGCCTACGGAAATGATTTTCTGTTCGCCCCAATCGACCAGACGGTGGAGGCGGAGCGCGCGACGCTGGCGCAGCGTGTGTGTGACCGGCACACCGGTGTGGGTGCCGACGGGCTGGTGCTGTACGCGCTGCACGAGGCAGGGGCTACGATGTCGCTCTTCAATGCCGACGGCGGGGTGGCCGAGGTATCTGGGAACGCGGTCCGCTGTCTGGCGGCCATCGTGACACGGGCCAGACCGAGCGTCACCGAGGTGGTCATCGAAACCGATGCCGGGGAGATTCCGTTGACGTTGGTGGAGTCGGCCGGTGACCGGCTGACGTTCGAGGCGATGATGGGACAGCCGACGGGTCTCCGTCAACGAGCGCTCGAGGCGGCCGGAGAAACCGTAGAGGTCGCAGAGTTGTCGGTGGGCAACCCGCAGTGCATCGTGCTCCAGGGGCCGGTGGACGAGGCGCGGTTGCATCGGTTGGGTCCGGTCTTGGCGACGCACCCCGTGTTCCCGTCCGGGTCGAACGTCGAACTGGTCGAGGTGGAGTCGTCCTCGCGGATCAGGATCCTGATCTGGGAGCGCGGTGTTGGCCCGACGGCTGCGTCGGGTACCGGTGCGTGTGCAAGCGCGGTGGCGGCCGCCGCCTTTGGAGGGGCCTCCCGTGACGTCGACGTGGTGTCACCCGGTGGCACGCAGCACGTGACCTGGACCGAGGCAGGCATGCGGCTGACTGGTTGGGCCGAGGTCGTCTTGACCGGACGCTGGCACGGGTAGCGAGCGACTCCATTCGTTCCCAGTCTTCGACCGTCCACCCTGCAGCTTTTTCAAACTGCTAGGCCTCCGGAAAGTGCAGGTTCTTCGTACCAGACAGTGTTCGGTACCGCCCGTCGGAGTTCTCGGCTGTGTCCGGTTCTTGCAAAGAGCTGGGAGGAAGCAGGCTGGCAGAGCGTTCCCAGCCTGACGGAGCGCCCAAAGCCTGAGGCCGTGGAGGCGGTTTGAGCGCTCGCCACGGCCGAGGTGGGCCGCACCCCGGCACCCGTATGGTACGATGAAGTCACTCGCTCCTCACGACCGACCCCGCGAAAAGTTAGAGCGTCTCGGGCCGTCAGGTCTGGGCGACAACGAGCTGCTGGCCCTGATACTCGGTCACGGGTTTCGCTCCACGAGTGCGATCGAGGTCGCTAACCGGGTGCTGGAGGTCGTGCGCGGCGTGCACGGGCTGACCAGGCAGTCTCAAGCTGATCTGCGTCGTCTCAAGGGAGTCGGCGCCGCCAAGGCGTCGCAGATCCTGGCGGCGGTCGAGCTGGGCCGTCGGACGCTGGTGCGTGAGCCGGACCGTCGCGTTCAGCTGGGGTCCCCACGCGACGTGGCGTCGTATCTGCTGCCGAGCTACGGCGCCCGCCGGGTCGAGCAGTTCGGTATCGTGCTGCTGGACACAAAGCACCGGGTGTTGAGGACGGCGTTGCTGTCGATTGGGACGCTCGACGCCAGCCTAGTCCACCCGCGTGAAGTGTTTCGCGAAGCGGCCGGCGGTGGGGCGGCGGCGATTGTGCTGTTTCATAATCATCCGTCCGGCGACCCGACGCCGAGCGGTGAAGATGTCGCGCTGACGGCGCGGTTGGTCGAGGCAGGCCAGCTGATGGGTATCGAAGTGATAGACCATCTGGTGCTGGCAGACGCGAGATACTGTAGC
Organism: Acidobacteriota bacterium; assembly: GCA_002726085.1. Taxonomy (GTDB): domain Bacteria; phylum Acidobacteriota; class Vicinamibacteria; order Vicinamibacterales; family UBA8438; genus NP936. The sequence goes on along the minus strand of PBRZ01000089.1, from coordinate 24,512 downwards.
TTCAAGGAGATGGGGAGACTCTAGGGGCGACCAGGACACAATGGGTCGAATTCTGTATTTAGACTGTTACTCGGGCGCGTCGGGCGACATGCTGATCGGCGCGCTGCTCGATGCCGGGCTGCCGTTCGATACGTTGCGCGCGGCGCTGGGCAGTCTTGCCCTCGAAGACGAGTGCAGGGTGTCGGCGGAGCGAGTCAGTCGGTCGGGCATCGGGGCGACGAAGTTCACGGTCACCGAGACGACCGGCGAGGTGGGCGGCACTCACCGGCACCGTCACCTCCCGGGCATCACGAAGCTGGTGGACCAGTCGGCACTGTCGGACTCGTCGAAACAGCGGGCGAATCGCTTATTCCGGCGACTTGCGGAAACCGAAGCGACGATTCACCAGATGCCGGTCGAGAAGGTGCACCTGCACGAAGTGGGTGCGCTCGACTCGATCATTGACATCGTCGGGGGGGTATTCGCCCTGGAGTGGTTCGGCGCCGATAGGGTCGTGGCCTCGCCGATCAACGTGGGCAGCGGGACGGTCACGTGCGAACACGGCACGCTACCTGTGCCGGCGCCCGCAACCGCGTCGTTGGTCTCTGGCGTGCCGGTGTATGCCGCGGGGCCACCGGGAGAGATGCTGACACCAACCGGGGCGTTGCTCGTGACGGAGTTTGCCGGCGAATACGGCCCGCTGCCGCCGATGCGGATCGAGAAGATTGGGTATGGCGCCGGCACTCGCGATCCCGCGGGGCACCCGAACGTGCTGCGGGTCCTGGCCGGGGAGGCGACAGGCACTGGCGGCGTGGAACGGCTGGCAGTCGTCGAGTGCGAGATCGACGACATGAACCCGCAGATATTCGGCGTGCTGATGGATCGGCTGTATGCCGCCGGCGCCGTCGACGTGTTCTACACCCCGGTGCAGATGAAGAAGAACCGGCCTGGCACGCACGTCACCGTGCTGGTCCCGCGGGAACGACGTGAGGCGGTCAGCGCGACCCTGTTTCGCGAGTCGACGACCATCGGCGTGCGGCACATGGATGTCACCCGAGAGACATTGCGGCGCGAGCTGGTGCCGGTGTCGACCCGCTTCGGCGAGGTGCGGTGCAAGGTGGCCTGGCGTGAAGCGGTGGTGGTCAACGTGGCACCGGAGTTCGACGATTGCGCGCGGCTGGCCGAACAACACGGTGTGCCGGTGAAGGAGGTTCACGCGGACGCGGCCAAGGCGTATCAGGATATCGGGGGCACGGGGCGCAGCCCCGTCTAGGCATGCCACGTTTCTATCTGACCACGGCGATCGATTACGTCAACAGCCGGCCCCACCTGGGTACCGCCTATGAGAAAGTGACCGCAGATGTCATTGCGCGGTACCGCCGCCTGTGCGGATTGTCGACTCACTTTCTGATGGGCAACGACGAGCACTCGCAGAACGTCTACCAGCGGGCCATGGAGCTGGGGCTCGAGCCGCGCGTGTTCTGCGACCAGATGGAGCAGGTGTTTCGCGAAGTCTGGGCCAAGCTGGATGTGTCGTTCGACGACTTCATCCGCACGACGGAGGAGCGGCATCGGGTGGCAGTGACTACGCTCGTGCAGCGGATCGCCGATGCCGGCGACCTGTACGAAGGGGAGTACGAAGGCTGGTACTGCGTGTCATGCGAGGCATTCAAGCAGGACAAGGACCTGGTCGACGGCAACTGTCCGATTCACCACACCACGCCGGATTGGATCAAGGAGAAGAATCATTTCTTCCGTTTGTCGCGGTATCGCGACCGGTTGCTCCAGCACTACGAAGCCCACCCGACGTTTCTGCAGCCCGACGTGCGGCGCAACGAGATGCTGCGTCTACTGGAACGGGGCCTCGAGGACATCTCGGTGAGCCGGACCGGTCAGAGTTGGGGAATCCCGCTGCCCTTTGACCCGTCGAGCGTGGTGTATGTGTGGTTCGATGCCCTCATCAACTACATCGCGGCTATCGGCTATGGCACCGACGACGAGCGTTTCAACAGGTGGTGGCCGGTCGACTTGCATGTGGTGGGCAAGGACATCACGCGGTTCCATGCGGTTGTGTGGCCGGCGATGCTCATGAGCGCCGGGCTCGCCTTGCCTGGGCGCGTGTTTGGGCATGGGTGGGTCAATTGGCAGGGGCAGCGGATGAGCAAGTCGCTCGGCACGAGCGTGGACCCACTCGATGCCGCCGACCGTCTCGGTCCCGACCCGCTCCGGTTGTATCTGGTCAAGGAAATCGCCTACGGCCAGGACGGAGATTTCACTTGGGAGCGCTTCGAAGCGCACTACAACGCCGACCTGGCGAACAACTTGGGAAATCTGGTGAATCGTGTCGCCGCGATGGCCCACAAGTATCGCGGGGGGCGCCTGACATCGGTGGCGCCTGCGACCCCGGTGCTGGCGGACCGGGCGGCGGAGCTGGTGGGTCGATACCGAGCGGCGATGGACGAGCACCAGCTGCACACCGGTATGGCGGTGGCGTTCGACTTGATCGACGCCACCAACGAGTTCATCACGCGGTCCGAGCCGTGGGTCCTGGCCAAGACGCCGGACCGTCGTGCGGAGCTGGATCAGGCGTTGCTCGAGATGAGCGAGGCGGTGCGGATCGCGGCGATCCTGTTGTGGCCCGCGATGCCTGCCTCCTGCACCGAGATTCTGCGACGGATGGGCCAGGCCGATTCGGTCGACGACCTTCAGCTCGATCGGGATACCGCCTGGTCAAGCGTGGGGCGGCAAATCCTCAAGGGTTCGCCGATCTGGCCGCGTCTCGAGCACGCGGCCTCGCATGTGGTCGCAGCCGCGCCCGGAGGTGTGGGTGCATCGAAAGGAGCGAATAGCAAGATGACGAACGAGACGGAGCCGGTGGTGCAGCCGCCGCAAGAAGGTGGCGATGGGGAGGCTGCTGTGACGGACACGGCGCCGGCACCGCCGGCCCAGGCGGTAGCCGAAGCCGAGGCTCCACGCTTGTCGTTCGACGACTTCATGAAGCTTCACCTACGGGTGGCGAAAGTAGTGGCAGCCGAGGCGATTCCGAAATCCAAGAAGCTGCTGAAGGTGACGGTTGATGTCGGAACCGAGGAGCGCACGCTCGTGGCAGGCATCGCGCGATCCTACGCGCCCGACACACTGATCGGGCGCTCGGTGGTTGTCGTGGCGAATCTCGAAAAGGCGAAGCTGATGGGGGTCGAGTCGGACGGCATGATGCTGGCTGCCACCGACCCTGAGGGGAACCCTGTCCTTTTGACGTTGGACGACCCGGCAGCCGCGCCACCTGGGTCGCGCGTCCGGTAGACCGGCGCCTTCGGGGCCGGGTGGAGTTCGGAGCGAAGCCCCGTCAGAGCAATGATCGACTCCCACTGTCATCTCGCGGACGAGGCATTTCACGATGACCTCGAGGCGGTCATCACACGCGCCAGGGACTCGGGAGTGGACAGGGCGCTGTGCGTGCTCGACGCCACCAAGGACAGCGAGACGACGCGCGCCGTCCAGATAGCGGCTTTGTGGCCGTCGGTGCGGTTCGCGGTCGGTGTACATCCGCATCAGGCGGGGGTCTTCGCCGAGCGGATCGACGAGGTCGAATCGGTCCTCCTGGCGGCTATCGAGGCGCGTCCGGGAACCTGTGCGGTTGGTGAGATCGGTCTCGACTATCACTACGACTTCGCTCCGCGTGCGGTGCAGCGGGAGGTGTTCCGTCGTCAAGTTCGGGTGGCCCGTGAGATTGGTCGACCGACCGTCATTCATACTCGAGAGGCCGACGAGGACACGCTTGCGATCCTGGGCGAGGCCGCATCGCCGGCAGTGTCCGGCGTGCTTCACTGTTTCACCGGGGACGCCGCGATGGCTGCGCGCGCCGTGGAACTGGGTTTTCACGTGTCGTTCTCCGGGATCGTGACATTCAAGAGAGCGGTCTCGGTGCGGGAGGCCGCCGCGGTGGTGCCGGAAAGCCGGCTGCTGGTGGAAACCGACGCGCCTTACTTGGCGCCGGTGCCGCATCGCGGCAAGCGGAACGAACCAGCATGGGTTGGGCATGTCGTGGAGATGCTGGCTCAGGTCCGTGGGGTGGCGCCCGAAGAACTGAAGATGCAGACCGTTGCGGCGTTCGAGGCCCTGTTCTGATCTCGGGCTAAAGGGTTGCAACGTTGACACTTGGCTCGTAAGTGTGCTGAGATCCGGAACGCGAGTGACAGCCTTGTCGAGAACCTCCGCACCACCCGACCTCGCTCAGATTTTCGAGCCTATTCAACAGGATCTGGAGACCGTCGAGCAGCAGTTCGTTCGTCATATCGAGTCACGGGTCGAGCTGATTCCCGAGATCGGTCGTTACATTCAGAATGGCGGGGGCAAGCGGGTGAGACCCGCCCTGCTGCTGATGTGTGCGAGGCTCGGTGGGTATCGGGGCGAACGGGCTACCGTCTATGCGTCGGTCGTCGAGTTCATCCACACCGCGACCCTCGTGCATGACGACATGATCGACGATTCGGTCATCCGACGGGGACGTCAGTCGGTTCATTCCCGGTGGGGCAACGACATCACGGTTCTGTTGGGGGACTATCTGTATATCAAGTCGATGGGGATGGCGCTGACCGTCGATTCCCTCGAGCTGGTGCGTCTGCTCTGTGATGTGACGCGGCGGATGATCGAGGGCGAGTTATTTCAGCTGACGAAGACAGGCGACATCGATATCACCGAGGAGGACCATCTCGAGATCATCCGGCGCAAGACCGCCTATCTGTTTGGCGGGTGTGCCCAGATCGGCGGGATCCTCGGTGATTTGTCAGAAGATCAGCAGCTGGCACTGCGCGATTACGGGGTGAACCTCGGTATCGCCTTCCAGGTGGTAGACGATCTCCTCGACTACACGGCCGACGAGGAGGTCCTTGGCAAGCCGGTTGGTGGCGACGTGCGAGAGGGCAAGATGACGCTGCCGGCCATCTACCTCCTTGAGAAGGATGGCGGACGCGCTCGCGCCCTGCTCGAGGGGATAGTGCGCGACCGGACGATCAGCCCAGATTCATGGCGCGCGCTCCGCGGCCTGCTCATCGAGCATCGGGTGATCGATCGGGCCTATGAGAAGGCGGCAGGGTTTGCGGCCGAGGCGAAGCGGTGCCTGGGCCAGTTTCCCCCGACGCCGGAGCTCGAAGCCCTGCTGGCTTTGCCAGACTACGTGCTCGCCCGTGACCGGTAGCTGCTAGCGACGCTGCAGCGCAAACCGCTCAGACAATGGCGAGTTCCCACCCGGTGTCTACAGATCCGATCAAGGAAGAAGTCAACACGCTGCGGGCCGTGATTCGTCATCACGAAGAGCGGTACTACGTGCTGCACGATCCGGAGATCTCAGACACAGAGTTTGACCGCTTCCTGCATCGGCTGACCGAGCTCGAAGCGGCCCATCCAGAGCTGGTGACTCCAGACTCTCCGACCCAGCGCGTCGCGGGCCGAGCGGTTGACGGCTTCACCACGGTGGAGCATGCCGTCCCGATGCTGAGCTTGGACAACGCATACGACGAGGCAGAGCTGGAAGCATTCGACGAGCGCGTCCGGAAGGGGCTGGAGCTGGAACCAGGCACCGCGGTGACGTATGTCGCCGAGCTGAAGATCGACGGGTTGAGCATCGCCCTGCATTATCGGGATGGCCTGCTCGTGCGGGGAGTGACTCGTGGCGACGGCGTCCGCGGCGAAGACGTCACCTCCAACGTCCGCGCTATTCGCGGCATTCCGCTGGCTCTGAAGACGACGACCGCGGTGCCCCGTGACGTCGAGATGCGAGGCGAGATCTTCTTGCCTCGGGCGTCGTTCGACCGGATGAACACCGAGCGTGCCGAGGCCGACGACACGCCGTTTGCCAATCCCCGGAACGCCGCGGCCGGTACGATGCGGACGCTGGACCCGGCGCTGGTGGCGCGTCGCGGGCTGGGCGCATATCTGTATCACCTGCTCGAGCGGAAGGGCGTGGGCGGCGAGCCAGTGCGCCCAAGCGGGCACGGGGCGGCCCTGGAGCAGTTGGCAGGGTGGGGGCTGCCAGTGGAGCGTCATTGGCGCCGGTGCAACGGGATGACCGAGGTGATCGCGTTCTGCCGCCAGTGGGCAGACGATCGTCGGGCGTTGCCGTTCGACATCGATGGTGTGGTCGTCAAGGTGGACATCCTGGCCGACCGGGTCCGTCTCGGACAGACGGCGAAGTTTCCTCGATGGGCCATGGCGTTCAAGTTCCCCGCCGAGCAGGCCACGACCCGGCTGCTCCGGATCGATGTCGAGGTGGGGCGGACCGGAGCGGTGACCCCCTACGCAGTGCTCGCGCCGGTTCAACTGGCCGGAACCACCGTGCAGCGCGCGACGTTGCACAACGCGGACGACGTTGCGCGTAAGGACGTCAGGGCGGGAGACATCGTGCTGGTCGAGAAGGGTGGCGACGTCATCCCGAAGATCGTCAAACCGATTCTCGGCCGTCGTCCCATTGGAGACGCGGCGCCGGCGCCGTTTGTCATGCCCACGGTTTGCCCCGTCTGTGAGACGTTGCTGCTCCGGGGTGAGGACGAGGCGGTCTGGCGGTGCCCGAACGATGTCTGTCCGGCGAAGCTCAAACGCGGGCTGCTGCACTTCGCCTCCCGTCGGGCGATGAACATCGAGGGGCTCGGCGAATCGCTGGTCAACCAGCTCGTCGACCGCGGGCTCGTCCGCGATCCGGCAGAGCTCTATACGCTGACCGCCGAAACACTGGGGGGCCTGGAACGGATGGCGGAGAAGTCGGCCGCCAATCTCATTGCCGAAATCGAGGGCAGCAAACGCCGGGATTTCTCTCATGTGCTGTTCGGGCTCGGTGTGCGGCACGTCGGCGAGGGGGCAGCCGACCTGTTGGTCCGTCGATTTGGCGGCGTGCAAGGGTTGCTCGAGGCTTCGCTTGAGGAGATCGAGGCAGTCGTTGGGGTCGGCCCGATCGTGGCTGCGTCGATCAGGACGTTTCTGGACAGCCCGGCACAGCGCGGTCTGCTGGAGCGGCTCGAGAAGGTCGGTGTGCGTATGGATGCGGAGCGAGTGGATCCGGTCGCCACGCCTGAAGTTGCACAGAGCTTGTCCGGCCAGACATTCGTCATCACCGGCACGCTGGCGTCGATCTCTCGCGCGCAGGCGAAGCGAGCCATCGAGGCCCGTGGTGGGAAGGTGACCGGGTCGGTCAGCAAGATGACGAGCTGCGTTGTGGTGGGTGCGGATCCCGGCTCGAAGCTCGACAAGGCGCGGTCGCTCGGGGTGGAAACCATCGACGAGCAGGTCTTCCGGAAACGTATTAAGCTGGGGGGGATGCCGAGGCGGAGCCGTTAGATGGATCATGATTTATGAACGCGCGAGTACTGGTTGTTGACGACGAAGAGGCCATTCGGAGCACGATGAAGCAGGCTATCGACTACGCCGGGCATGACTGCCTCCTTGCTCGGAGCGGGCAGGAAGGGCTCGGCATGGTCGAACGGGAGAGCCCGGATGTCGTGTTTCTGGACATAAAGATGCCGGGGATGGACGGGTTGGAGGTGCTGAAACGCATTCGGGAGATCGACGAGTCTGTCGAGGTCGTCATCATCTCCGGTCACGGCACGATGGAGACCGGTCGCGAAGCGACCAAGCTGGGGGCATTCTCCTGTCTGACCAAACCGATAGAGACCGGTGACATCCTCCTGAACATTCGGAATGCGCTGGAGCAACGTCGGCTCAAGACAGAGGTCACTTCGTATCGTAAGCTTGCCGAGGTTCGGCACGAGATGGTCGGCGAGAGTCCAGCGCTCGTGCAGGTCGCCGACGCGATTGGTCGCGCGGCTCCGACCAACAGCACGGTGCTGATCCAGGGTGAGAGCGGAGTGGGAAAGGAACTCGTCGCCCGCGCAATTCACCGGAACAGTCGCCGTGGCAAAGAGCGCTTCGTGCAGGTCAACTGCGCCGCGCTTCCCGAGGAGCTCATCGAGTCGGAGCTGTTTGGGCACGAGCGGGGCGCGTTCACCGGCGCGACGCAGAAGCAGATTGGCAAGTTCGAGCAGGCCGACCGCGGAACAATTTTTCTCGACGAGGTCGGCGACATGAGTCTCCGCACCCAGGCGAAGGTGCTCCGGGTGCTTCAGGAGGGCGAGGTCGAGCGGCTTGGGTCGGCGCGGACAATCAAAGTCGATGCCCGCGTGATTGCCGCAACCAACCGCAACCTGGAAGAGGCCATCGACAATGGCACCTTTCGAGAGGATCTGTATTTTCGGCTCAGCGTCATTCCGATCCAGGTGCCACCGTTGCGTGACCGCGGTGAGGATATCTCGCGGCTTGTCGCGCACTTCACCGATCTCTTTTGCACGGAAAACAACTTCAGGCCCAAGCGGTTCACGCCGGCGGCGATTGATCTGATGACACGCGAGCGGTGGCGAGGAAACGTGCGGGAGCTTCGGAATACGGTGGAGCGCCTGATGGTGATGACACCGGGGGAGACGATTGACACGGCCGAAGCCCGTGAGGTCTTGCCGAGCGACGCACGGGGCGGTGCGGGGGAGGTGGCGGCGAATCTGGCGGGCACCCTGAGAGAGTTCAAAGAAGTCGCCGAGCGGGCCTTTCTGGTGGAGAAGCTGCGCGAACACAGCTGGAACATCTCGAAGACCGCCGAGGTGATCGACACGCCGCGTAGCAATTTGTACAAAAAGCTGGAGCAGTATCAGATCAAACAGGAACAGGACGCGTAGACGGTATTCCCGAGGAGTCAGAAGTCAGAAGTCAGAAGTCAGAAGTCAGGAGGCAGAAGTCAGAAGAAGCAGAGTGGCTTCGCCAGTCGATCCAGTAGGTACGTAACGGCGCGCACGTGCGCGCCCCGCGGGCGCGGAGCGGGGCCTTGGGGTCCCTGCGTAGCACCCGCGTCGGGTTCGGGGCAACGCCCCGCGTGAAGATGCCCCGGGGTCTGGGGCGGAGCCCCAGCTGATCTTTGACAATCCGCCGTAGAGGGACAGACGACCGCCGCGTGCGGTGTCACGACGTGGCGCCGTTCGGGGAGGAAAGTCCGAACTCCAGAGGGCAGTGCGCCGGGTAATCCCCGGTCAGGGCGACCTGAAGGAAAGTGGCACAGAAAACATACCGCCTCTCGACGAAGCTCGAGACAGGCCCTCGGGCCTGCCCTGAGCAAGCCCGGCGTCAGCCGGGTGAGCCGAAGGGTAAGGGTGAAAAGGTGCGGTAAGAGCGCACCGCGTTCGCCGTAAGGTGGATGGCAGGCTAAACCCCGCACGGAGCAAGACCAAATAGGGAAGCGTTATCAGGACGGCCCGTCCGAAGCTTCCGGGTAGGTCGCTGGATCCTGCCAGCAATGGCGGGGCTAGAGGAATGGTCGTCACCCAGTTCCGCGCCCTCGGGCGTAGCGCCGGGAACAGAATTCGGCTTATCGTTCCTCTGCGGCGGATCCTTTTTCTTGACGGGGCTGTGCCCCGAGCCCCCGCGGACGCTGCGCGGGGACCCCAAGGCCCCACTCCGCGTCCGCGAGGCGCGCACGTGCGCGCCGTTGAGTGTGAGGTACTGGGCCACTCGGAGGCTATTGACCATGACACGTCTCGGCATCGTCGGATTCTGTGCGCTCGCCTTGATCGGTGTGGCGGTGTCGCTGACTGCGCAGACGAACCGGCGCGGTCAGTCGACGGCGAATGAACGGTCGCTGACGGTCGAAGACTACACGCCACGCTCGACCCTGGTCGTGCCAGAGCACCCGGTGCCGAGGGCGAAGTTTCCGGTGGTCGATGTCCACAGCCATCATCGACCAGGGCTCTCGGGCGAGCGGTGGAACACGATTGTCGGCGAGATGGATGCGCTGAACCTGCAGGTGCTCGTGAATCTGAGCGGCGGATCCGGCGCGACCTTGGCAGGCGGGGTCCAGGCAATCCAGAACAGTGTTCATCCGAACCGCATGGTCTTCTTCGCAAATCTGGATTTCAGCAGCGGCGTGAGGCCGGGATTCGGTACGCGCGCAGCGACCCAGCTCGAACGGGACGTGGGCGCGGGCGCTGTTGGGCTGAAGCTGTTCAAGAATTTCGGCTTGACCGTGCGTGACGCACAGGGACAGCGGGTCAGCGTCGACGATCCCGAGCTCGACCCGGTCTGGGAGATGTGCACGAGGCTGGATATCCCGGTGCTGATCCACACGGGCGAGCCGGCCGAGTTCTTCCAACCGGTCGACCGTTACAACGAGCGATGGCTCGAATTGATCGTGCGGCCGGGTCGCCGTCTGCCCTCGGACCGTTACCCGGGCTTCGAGGCGATCATGGCCGAGCGGGACCGGATGTTTGCGCGACACCCACAGACCCGCTTCATGGCCGCCCATATGGGATGGCATGCGAACGATCTCGGTCGGCTCGGTGCCATGCTCGATCGGCTTCCCAACGTGTATGTCGGGACCGGCGCCATCCTCTATGAGCTCGGGCGGCAGCCGCTCGCGGCGGGCGCCTTCTTTGCCGAGTACGCCGACCGAGTGCTGTTTGGCAAGGACTCCTATGCGGCGGATGAGTTCCCCTACTACTGGCGGACGTTCGAGACGCGGGACGAGTATTTCGACTACTACCGGCGGTATCACGCGTTCTGGAAGCTCTATGGCATGGGGCTGTCGGACGACATCCTGCGGAAGGTGTACTATGAAAACGCTCTGCGTGTAGTCCCGGGAATTCCGCGTGACGCGTTTCCATCTTTTTGATCAAGACACATGGCTACCTATTTGGTCACTGGCGGCGCCGGTTTCATCGGGTCGCACGTCGTCGAAGAGCTCATCTCGCGTGGCGAGCAGGTTCGGGTCGTCGACAGTCTGGTCACCGGACGCCGCGAGAATCTGGAACACGTCGCCGACGTAGACTTGATCGTCGGCGATCTGGCGGAACCGGCGGTGGCTGATCGTGCCACGACCGATGTCGACTATGTGGTGCACCTGGCGGCCATTCCGTCGGTGCCACGCTCCGTCGCCGAACCGATCGCAACCAACCACGCGAACGTCACCGGCACCTTGAGCCTGTTCGTGGCCGCCCAGTGTCACGCGGTGAAGCGCGTGGTGTTCGCCAGCTCGTCGTCGGTCTACGGCGACGCGGCCACGCTCCCGAAACAGGAAGACATGCCACCGGCTCCCTTGTCGCCCTACGCGTTACAGAAATTGATCGGGGAGCAGTATGGGAAACTCTTCTTCGAGCTGTACGGTCTTGAAACGGTCGCCGTGCGCTACTTCAACGTCTTCGGACCCCGTCAAGATCCGTCGTCGCCGTATTCAGGGGTCATTTCGCGGTTCGCGCAATGTCTATTAGAGCATCGGCCGCCAACCATTCACGGTGACGGCACGCAGACTCGTGACTTCACGTATGTGCGGAACGTCGTCGATGGGACGTTGCGCGCCTGTTTGGCGCCACGCGCCGCGGGGCAGGTCATCAACGTGTCGTGTGGCAGTCGCATCTCGCTGAATACGTTGTATCGGATGATGTCTGACCAGAGCGGGAGCGACCTTGATCCGGTGTACACCGACCCGCGTGTCGGCGACGTGCGTGACTCGCAGGCCGACATCACACGGGCCCGCGAGTTGCTGGATTACGAGCCCACCGTGTTTCTCGAGGAGGGGATCCAGCGGACCTTGGCATGGTATCGGACGCAGCGTGCCCCAGCTTGAACCGGCCAGACGGCGACGATCACTTTGAGGCTATGGATTCAGAAAGCTCGGCGGAGCCCGGTCGAACCAGCAGTATGGTTCCGCGCACCGCGTCGACAGTCACCGGGTGGCCACCGCGAATCACGACGTTAGCGGTGGTCGGTTCGGCCAACCACAGCTCGCCGCGGACGCGTATGTAGCCCCGTGGCGCCAACGGCTGGACGGCGATACCTACCTGCCCGATCAACCGTTCAATGACGGTGCGCGAATCAGGTACATACGAGGCTCTGAGAAACGGATAAAGCGCGGCGTCCTTCAGGGCCCAGGTGACCACCAGGGTGGCTCCTGCCCAGCCGGGCAGACCGACCCAGCGGTGGAGCAGGAGGGCGCTGGCTACCGCGAGCAGCCAGCCCGGAATTTGATACAGCACGTATCGCCTGAGCACCGTGCTGGGCGTGGTGAAGTCGGTCACGTTTCTGGTTCCATCTTACCCCCGGGACGCCATCGTCGACGACCAGATCGCGACCGGTTGTCAGCGGTGCGGCAGCGCATCGCCGCTCCGTCCCTCACGCGGCTCAGCGACGGGAGTCCGGCGACGGCGACGACCCTCCCACCGGCTATACTGACCGACAGCAAGGCGTCTTGATGCGCATCCATTTCAACGAGTCCCGAAGCCCGACGGTCGGCGTCGAGGTCGAGCTGCAGGTCATCGACCCGAAGACGAAAAATCTTGTCTCGGGCGCGCCGCGGATTCTGGAACGAGTCAAGGACATCAGCCACGTCAAGTCGGAGCTGATCGAGTCTACGGTCGAGCTGAATACCGACGTGTGTGATGACATCGCGGTGGTTCGGACCGAGCTGACAGACCGGCTCCGGTCGCTGTTTGCGTTGTGCGACGCTCTTGGCTACGAGCTCGCCGCGACCGGCACTCACCCTTTTTCCCGGTGGGCCGAGCAGGAGATCACAGACAGGGAGCGGTATCACCTGCTGGTCAACCGCTGCCAGTGGCCAGCCCGACAGCTGATGATCTTCGGGCTCCACGTCCACGTCGGGATCGAGAGCGGGGAAAAGGCGATTGCGATCTTCAACTCGCTCAGCGGCTACATACCGCACCTGCTCGCGCTCTCGGCCAGCTCGCCGTACTTCGAGGGAGAGGAGACCGGGCTCGCGTCCTGCCGGGTGAAGATCTTCGAGAGTCTGCCCACCGCGGGTCTGCCGTATCGTCTGCTGAACTGGGCCGAGTTTCAACGGCTGATGATCACGCTGGTCAACGCCAAGGCGATCGAATCGGTCCGGGAGATCTGGTGGGACATCCGGCCCCACCCCGACTTCGGCACCGTCGAAGTGCGGATCTGTGACGGCTTGTCGACGCTCGACGACATCATCGCAATGACGGCGATGATCCAGGCGCTCGTGGTCTGGCTGGGAGACCAGTACGACGAGGGCAGTTATCTGCCGCTGCAGCCCAACTGGATCGTGCGCGAGAACAAGTGGCGGGCGTCGCGCTGGGCGCTCGATGCCGAAATGATCGTCGATGAGGAAGGACACCTGGAGCCGTTGGTCGAGGGCATCGACCGGTTGATCGGGTCGCTCGAATCAGTGTCACGACGGCTTGGTTGCCACGCCGAGCTAATGCGGGTGCGCGACATGATGACAAAAGGCCCCAGCTACGCCCGTCAGCGGCAGGTGTACGCGGAGACCGGAGATTTCAGACAGGTGGTGAGCTCGGTTGTGCGCGAGCTGCGGGAGAGTGTGCCGGTCGCCGNGAGCCAGCTCGAGTGAACCACAAGCTCGCTCGTTGCCGCGCGAGACGGATGGATGATGCCCGCCTCGTGGNTCGCAACGATGCAGCGGGCGACGGCGCGGGCGATGGACACAACCTCGGCGATGGAGATCCCTCCAGTTCTGTCGAGTTCTGAACGGTTCGGGATTGATCGCGGGCGGTTGTTCGGAGATGAAACAATCGGAAGACAGTCACCCAAGTGCGGACGTTACGGCGTCGCAAACCTGCTCGAGTTGCGTTTCCGTCAGGGTCGGACCGGACGGCAGATACAGTCCCTGTCGCGCGAGTCGCTCTGCGACTGGATAGCGCCCGTCTTGAAACAGCCCCATTCGCTGCAAGGCGGGTTGCTCATGCATGCCTGTGAAGAAAGGGCGGGTCATCACACCTTNCGACGCAAGGTAGTCGGAAACCGTGGCGGCTGTCTTGCCGACGTGTTCATCGACCACAATACCGAACATCCAGTAGACTGGGCGAGCCCATGGCCTGATGGTTTGCACCGAAAGACCCGACACCCGGCTCAGCCGTTCCTGATAGGCCTTGCCCAACCAACGCTTGTGTTCGAGGCGCTCTTCGGCCGTTTCAAGCTGCGCCAATCCTATAGCTGCCTGGAGATTGGTCAATCGAAAGTTACTACCTAGCTCCGAGTGATAGAAGCGCCTTCCAGGTTCGAAATAGAGGTTTCGTAGCGAAGCGAGTCGATCCGAAAGGGTCGGATCGTCGGTCAAGACCATCCCACCTTCACCAGTGCTAATGATCTTGTTGGCGTAGAAACTGAAACAAGAGGCGTCGCCGAAAGAGCCACAGGTTTGCCAGGTTCCGGACCCGCTGCGCCAGCCTCCCAGATATTGCCCGCCGTGTGCCTCCGCCGCGTCCTCAATGATAAACAGGTCGTGTTCGTGGGCCAACGCGACCAATGGGTCCATATCCACCGGGTGGCCGTAGATATGGACGGGCATGATAGCGCGAGTACGAGGGGTCAGTGCGGCCTCGACCTTGTCTACGTCCATGCACCACGTGTCCGGGTCGGCATCGACCAGCACGGGGGTGGCTCCTCCGCGAAGGACGGCCAGCGCGCAAGAAATGATTGTGAACGTGGGTAGGACAACCTCGTCTCCCGGCTGGAGACCGAGACATCGGACTGCGGCTTCCAAGGCTACCGTCCCATTGGAGACAGCCACGCCAGTGCGGCGGCCGCAGTATGCCGCCCAGGATGCCTCGAACCGTTTGATATACGGCCCTGCAGACGAAATCCACCCAGTTCGCACACAGTCCGTGACGTACTCGAGCTCGCGGCCATCCACTCGCGGCTCGCATACCGGGATCAGAATCGTTCCTTTTCGTCTATGCCGGTATAGGGTCCCTGTTTGATCTCTAGCAGCACCGTGTCGTCCAACATGCGGAAACCGTGCCCGCCGCCGACCATCAAGACAACGTCACCTACGCCCAGCTCACGCGTGGCGACCAGTCGCTGCTCCTTGTCATAGACGTCGATCAGGCAACGGCCTGACTTGATGACGAGCACCTCTGACGTGCCTACGATCTTACGCTCGATCGCGCGGTGAGCGTGCCGTTGGATCTCTACACCGGCAGGATAGACGATGAAGCCGACCTGTTGCTTTAGCTCGGGCGGTGTCAGGAACCGAGTTTCGGCCGGACCGTAAGTGCTGCGAATGATGTAGGTGAGCTCCTGACCGTCCGCGCTGACGACCTCGATGTGGTCCGTCTCCCCTTTGTCGGACATCCATCCCTCATGGTTAGCAGCGCCGCACGGTCAGGATCGAAACCGGATCAAGGTAGGCATTGTATCACTTGAAGGGGAGCACATTTGCCAGTCTCCGGCGCTGCACGCAGCCATGCCTGGCGCGAGAGCNGCGTGGGCATCGTGAGCGTTCAGTCGGCGTCAGCCGGCCGGGCAATGACGACCACGCTGAGCCCGATAGGCAGGCGGGTGCGTTGCAAGAGGGCGGCTTCGATTCTATAGACGCTGCCGAGGACACTGTTGAGTAGTCGTGGTGTGGGACGCAAATCCGAATGGTGCGCGACGTGCAAGTCGCTACCCGACACAGGCTGGCCCGGTGTCCCCTCTAGCGCTCGCTTCGTCAATCGCACGATCGCTGCGATGGGGAACAACAGCGTGTGGAAATACGAGCCGTAGACCACTCGGAATCCAGCGCCTTCGAGATGCGCTTGCAACGACTCGAGCCGGAAGCGCCGAACACCGTGCAGGGCAGTATCGTGCGAGCTTTGCAGGGCTGGCACGGCGGAGTCGGTCAGCACCAGCAGTCCCTGTTGGCGACACACGCGGTGGAGCTCCCGAAGGACGGCCTCGACGTCGACAACGCGACGGTGATACAGCACGTCGAAGCAACCGACCAGTTGGAACGATTGGTCCGCGAACGGTAGGCGCAGGACGTCGGCTTCGAGCACCGGTCGATGGCTGACGAATTGTAGGCCCTGCCTGTGTACATCCGTTCCGATCACGTGGCCCCACTGGCGCAGCACTGGGAGCATGGATCCCGTTCCACAGCCGGCATCGAGCACCCAGTTGGCTGCTGGCCGCCGGTCACCCCCGCGTGTCGCATACTGCCGGACGAGGGTGTCCACGATCCGCCTCTTGGCCGCAAACCACCAATGGTGGTCCTGGAGTTCGGCCATTTGCTCGTATTGGTCGCGTAGCATGTGGTGGTCAGCGCCGTCTTGGCCGACGCCCCATTGCGAGAGCGCCGATGGTCGTGAGGTAGGGCCAACCGTGACGCACGAAGCTGACTAGATNCGGAGCCGTCTTCGAGGTGCCGTGTTGCCGCTCGACGTTCCGGTACGGAACTTCATGTACACGGTAGCCGCGTCGGACGGCTGTCGCTAGCAAATCGATGCAGTATTCGCCGTAATCGCCGCGCAGACCCAGCTCCAGGACCACGTGGCGAGGGGACAAGACAAAGCCGGTGGTGTAGTCCACCACTCGGCGGTCGACTAACCACTGCGCGAGCCTGTTGATGAAGAGGCTTGCCCAGCGCGTCGCGATAGAACTGCGGACGTCACGGCCACCTGGGACATACCGTGACGCGCAGGCGACCTCCGCACGATGCTCGCGAATCGGAGCAAGCAGTTGTGGCAGCAGCTCCGGAGGGTGAGATAGATCAGCATCCAGCCAGGCGACATACCGACCACGCGCCTCTCTGACGCCGTCTAGAATCGACACGGTGAGTCCCGGAGGAGGCTGACGCTCGATGATCCGCACCTGCGGGTGGTGTAACACGGTCTGTTGCGCCGCCTGAGCGGTCCCATCCGGCGAGCGGTCGTCGACGAAAATCACTTCGTGGTCAACATCCTGCAGCGCCTTGCAGATGCGTTCGACGAGTTCTGTGACATTTGGTCGCTCGTTGTAGGTGGGCAGGATGACACTGAGTTCCATTTATGTGCAGGCGCACCTCCACGCTCAGGCATGGGCTCGTCGCAACACTGGTGGCCCTTTAGCCAAGACTAGGCCAAATGACTCTCACTGGGCAGTCAACCGACTCAGCAATCTGAATCTCCCTCGCGGGATTCTACCAGTCTCCCGGCACACCCTGATACCCCGGTGAGCCTAGTGAATCTTGCGTCTTTCGAAGGCTCAAGGAAAAGCCAGCGCGGTAATTCGCCGGTCGGGTGCGGCCGGGACCGTTGCAGCGGGCTGATTAGTTTGTCCTCACAAGGGCTCGGCGAGACTCGTCGACCAGGCACGCCAGCGACCGTGACGGCGTTCGACCGCTAGGTCGAGGCCAAAGCATCGGGACAGCCGATCCTCCGTCAACACGCGCTCGATCGATCCTGCCGCCGTGACCTGTCCTGAAGAGAGCAGCATTGCGTGGGTGAACCCGGGCGGGATTTCGTCGACGTGGTGGGTGACGACAATCAAGGCGGGCGCGGCTTGATCCTGCGCTAATCCGGACAATGTCTGCACGAGTTGCTCGCGACCCGGCAAGTCGAGTCCGGCGGTCGGTTCGTCCAGCACGAGCAGTTCTGGGTCGGTCATCAACGCCCGAGCCAGCAAGACCCGTTGTCGTTCCCCGGACGAGAGAGTGTCGAAGCGCTGGCCCGCGTGGTCGAGACAACCAACCCGCTCGAGGCTCCTGCGGGCTTGGTGCCAGTCGGCCTCGTCGTAGGCGTTCCACCAGTGGGCGAGCGCGGCATGTTTGCCGGCCACGACGATCTGTTCCGCCGTCAGCCTCGGTTGCATCATCGCGGCAAGCGCGGCGCTGGTGACCCCGATCCGCAGTCGCAGCGCCCGGACCTCGACGTGACCGAGCTCACCGCCGAGCACCGAGACCGACCCGGCCGACGGGTGCACATAGAGTGAGACGATCTGACAGAGGGAGGTCTTGCCGGAGCCGTTCGGGCCAAGCACGACCCAGCGCTCGCCGGGCCGCACCCGCCAGTTGATGCCGTCGAGAATCGTCGCGTCGTTTCTGACCAGCCGTACTCCGGCCAGTCTCACGACGTCGTCCGTCAATTCAGGCCCTCGGGTCCCGGCCTGTCCTGGGTGTAGTCGAAGAGGCTCACGGTTGGCTCAGGCGCTGCTGGTACTGTCGATACAGCCGCGTGTGCCGGTTGTCGTTCAGGTCAACCGGCTTGCCGNTGATGAACATATACCGGACGTTCGATACGGCCTGGAGCGGGTCGCCGTCGGTGACGATGATGTCGGCGCGTTTGCCCACCTCGAGCGAGCCCACCTGGTCGTCAACTGCAAGGATTTCGGCAGTGCTGAGTGTGACCGACCGCAGGGCGACGTCGGGCGGAAGTCCGAAGGCGACCGCCATGCCGGCCTGGTATGGTAGCTCGCGGGAGCCAGATCCGCTGTTGCTCTGAAAGCCGAACGTGACTCCGGCCTCGTGTAGCCGCAACGGGCTCGCATACACCGAGTCGTATGAGTCGTAGGGGTCGGTGGGCGACCGCGTCAGTGGACTGAGCAAGACGGGCAACTCGGCGTCGGCGATCTGGTCGGCGACCCGCCAGGCCTCCTGGCCACCCCGTAGAATCGCCCGCACGTCCAACTCCGCGGCCAGGTCGATCGCCACGAGAATCGCCGCGGCGGAGTTCGCGTTCAAGATGACCGGCTTGTCCCGCCGAGCATACGGGATAAGCGCCTCCAGTGCCGGGTCGTACGACAAGAGACGCTGGCCGGCCTGCGCCGCCTGGTCCTGCTGGTCCGCGTAAGCGCGGGCCTCCTCGAATAGCTCACGTAGCCGGTCCAGCTGCTGGTCGGCGGTCGGGGCGTCGTCGTCCGGGTCTCGGCTCTGGCCCAGCAAGGTTCCGATATCGAGCTCGCCGGCTCCGCTCGGGATGTTGATCTGCAATGCGAGGCGGTCGATGTAGGCCAGTTCGTCGGGTGTCCAGCCGGCGAGCTGAATCAGCGTCGCCTGCCCCGGGANCAGACCGCCGGTCGGGGCCGACACGGCGGAGGTGATCCCGGTGAACCGGGCTACGGGAATGAGCTCGGAGTCCGGTTTCACCGCGACGGCGGCCCGAAGGTCCGGTTGAATGACACCGCTCTCGGCCGAGTCTTGGGTCACGGCCACGCCGCCGATCTCGTTGAGACCCAGCGTCGAGCCGCCATCGATCAATCCCGGATAGACCGACATGCCCTGTGCGTCGACCACCGTCACGCCGGGCGGTGGCTCGACGTCGGACCCAACCGCCGTGATACGGCCGTCCTCGAACACCAGCGTGCCGTTGGGAATGGTCGGACCGGACACCGGGTGGATCTGGGCGTTGGCAATCGCGTACCGGTCGTTGGCGTCCTGTGGTGCCGGTCCGGACGGCGTAGGGCGCTTGGGCTCGAGCGGAAAGGGGCCGCCGCGCTCACCGGACCGCTCGAAGGCGACCTCGCCGCCAACCAGCGTCATGAAGACGCGTGCGTAAATGTTCAATGGATGTCCGTTGAACAACGCGAGATCCGCCCGTTTGCCAACCTCGATCGACCCGACGCGGTCGTCGATTCGCAACGCCATCGCCGGGTTGACGGTGATCGTCTCGAGCGCCTGTCGGTAGGTCAGCCCGCCGAAGCGCACCATCTTGGCGGCATCGACATAGAGCCGCCGGACCCGTTCGCCGCTATCTGAGTTGATAATGGCGCGGCCACCCGCCTCGGTGATCAGCGCCACGTTGTACGGGATCGCGTCGTAAGCCTCGATCTTGTACGCCCAGTTGTCGGCGAAGGTCGAGACGAACGCGCCACGGTTGCCAAACGCCACGATTTCCGGGGCGATCTTGTAGGCCTCGAGCGCGTGCTCCAGCGTGAGCTCCCGCACACCGAACTCCTCGAGTGTCCGCAGCAGCATGAACAGCTCATCGGCGTTGTATCCATGGCTGTGAACCAGGATCTCGCCGCTCAGGATGCCAGCCAAGGTTTCGAGCCGGAGATCCCGCCGGGGCGGCGCCAGAGGGCGGTCGGCCCGTTGAACCTCCGTGTCGTAGGCGTCCCATCCCGCCTGGTAGATCTGTGCCTCGGTCAGCGCGCGGCGAATCACCGCCTCCTGTCCCATGCGCGTATTGGGAAAACGGTCCCGTCGCCGCGTGACGTTTTCGCCGAGAGCGAACTTGATGCCACGCGGGTAACCGTCGAACAGCAGTTCGGTGGCCGGGACGCCGTATTTCATCTGGATGACGGCTCGCTGTCCCCCGATGGTGTTGGCGCTGCCGTGGAGCACGTTGGCGGTCGTCACCCCGCCGGCGGCGGCCCGATACAGTGTCAGGTCGTCGCCTCGCAGCACGTCCTCGATGCGGACCTGGGCGGTAATCGACAACGATGCTTCGTTGATGCCGCCGTCGGTCGCCATATGCGAATGGTCGTCGATGATGCCCGGCATCACCCAGGCGCCGGCGGCATCGACGACGGTGATCCCGCTCGGAGCAGCCAGGTCGCGACCGATCTCGACGATCTCCGTGTCACGCACCAGGATGTCGGTCTCGGGGAGCACACCCGCATCGGCCATTGTGAGGACGGTGGCATTCCGTATCAGCACATCGCCGCCGGTGCGGGTGGCCGGGACGCGACTGGCATCGGTTTCCACCGGCCAGCCGTTCTCGCTGGAGGGCGCCGGCTCGGCCGTCTCCTCCTCCGGTGGTGCGGATTGGTCGTCCTGGTTCGATGGGTTCGACGCCGCAGGCGTCTGTTCGTAGGGCACGCCATCGACGACAACCCATCGCACACGCGCATCCGCTTCTCCCAGACGGCCGTCGAGCAACGTGACGTTCCCAATCTTGCCGATTTCGAGCGAGCCGAGCTGCCGGTCGACCCCGAGGATGCCCGCTGGTCCGAGTGTCAGAGCATCGACGGCCGCATCGTGCGACAGCCCGGCCGCGATCGCCAGCCGTAGGTTGGCGAAGAACTGGGTGGCATTGCGCTGGCCACGCGTGGTAATGGCGAATGGATGAGNCGAGGCAGCCAGGGTTGCAGCCGCATCGACTTGCTCCTGCCAGAGACGGTGGCGCTCAGTGAAGCGCCCGACTGGCTCGGCGACACGGATGTCGCGGTCGGCATTAACAGCCGACTGGACCATGGCGTCTGTGAGCGGGCGCCCGATAGACCTCGCGCGGGCCTCGAGCCGCTCGAGGGTGGGCGTGTCGGGCCGTGGCTCGACAGGGAAGTCGACCCGGAGCAAGACCGGCACGCGGGCGGCCTGTAGCCGGGNGACCGCCTGCACCGCCTCCCGTCCGCCATCCACGACAAGACGGAGATCGAACTCGTTGGCCAGGCCCAAGGCACGGTCTATCTCGTCCTGACGGGCGGCCGAAAAAAGGATCGGGAGCTCCCCGTCTAGTACCGGCTGNAGCGCTTCGAGCGCGAAGTCGTACCCCGGGCGGCGGGAAATGCCGTTGGTCTCGCGGTAGATGTCCCAGACGGAGCCGTAGTGCTGCGCGTCGAGGAACGTTTGTCGCAAATGCGCGATCGATCCCATCAGGCTGCGTGGGTAATCATCGCCAGGCGCTCGCCAGCCGGCGGCGAGCATCGTGTTGGCGCTGACGATGGCTCGCGTGCCATCCGCATCGGCCGAGTCGAGGAGGAGCGCCACGGCGCTGGTGCCGGCAATGAGCGCGTTGGTCGGCATCGAGTGGGCCGCGGCGAACCCAGCGGCGCGCCAGGTGTCGGCGTCACGCTTCGAGACACGCAGGTTCTGGGCGACGGCGTAGTCGGGAAAGATGCCTTTGCGGTTCACGCTGCGCGTCGCGGCGAGCGCGTCGCGTGTCAGATCCTGGTCGAGGTCCTGGGGCGACCCGGATGTCCGATTTCGCCCGTCNCCGCCCGCGCCGATCGAGGTGGCGCCATCGAGGAAACCTGGATACGCCATCATGCCTTCGGCGTCGAGCACATCCGCGCCCGGGGGGACCGTCACACCGCTGCCAATCGCGGTGATGGTCCCGTCCGTGATGACGATCGTGCCCGGCGCCGCGTCGTCGCCTGCGCGAGCGACGATCGAGGCGCCGGTGATGGCCAGGGTCGCCGTCCGTGGCCGAGCACGGGCTGCGTCGAGGGCAATCCAGCCGGCGAGACAACAGGTCGTGGTGACACATGCGATCCGCCTGGCGTGCGGAAGACTGAGGCTCATGAACGACACTCCTCGTCTGGCAGGGCGAGCGCTGAGCTCGGTGGCGTGCGAGTTTCGGATTATAGCGCGCCGAAGTGGCTATCCCTCTTTGACGGCGGTGATGAGGTCGAGGACCGCCTTCTTCCCGTCGGCGAATAGCATCAGCGTGTTGTCGGTGGCAAACAGCGGGTTCGGGATGCCGGCGAATCCGGGCGACAGGCTGCGCTTGACGACGACGACGGTGCGCGATTTGTCGACATCGAGAATCGGCATGCCGGCGATCGGGCTGGAGGGGTCGGTGCGGGCGACCGGGTTGACAATGTCGTTGGCGCCGATGACGAGCGTCACATCGGTCTGCTCGAATGTGGGGTTGATGTCGTCCATCTCTCGCAGCTTGTCGTAGTCGACGTCCGCCTCGGCCAGCAGTACGTTCATGTGACCCGGCATCCGTCCCGCCACCGGGTGGATGGCGAACTCCACTTCGGTGCCCTGCGACTCCAGCAGGTTGGCCAGGTCCCGCACCTGGTGCTGCGCCTGGGCGACGGCCATGCCGTACCCGGGGACGATGACGACCCGTCGCGCGCCGTCGAACAGCATCGCCACCTCTTCGGGAGAGGTGCTCTTGACCCGACCGGCGTAGACCTCGTCGGCGCCGACGGTTGGGCCGCTGCCCGGCCCGATCGCGCCCATCAGCACGTTCATCAACGACCGGTTCATCGCCTTGCACATGATCCGGGTGAGGATGAGCCCCGAGGCGCCGACCAGTGAGCCGGTGATGATGAGGATGTTGTTGTTCAGGACAAAGCCGGTCGAGGCCGCCGCAAGTCCGGAGTAAGAATTGAGCAACGCGATCGCGACNGGCATGTCGGCGCCGCCGATCGGGATCGTCAGCAGGAACCCCAGCAACGAGCCGACTGCCACAAGGAGACCGAACGCGGTGAGATTGCCTGGATCACTCACGACCCAGACTCCCAGCCCCAGCGCCGTGAGGCCGAGCAGGGCGTTGACCACCTGTTGCGCCGGGAAGTGTACCGGGTGGTCCGGGAGCAGCAGCCCTTGCAGCTTGTCGAAGGCGACCAGACTGCCCCAGAAGGTGACCGACCCGATGATACCAGAGGCAACCGTTGCCACCGCGGTCTGCATGGTCGGGTCGCGCGTCTCGGCCAGCACTGCGCCTGCGATGANCGCCGAGGCGCCGCCCCCGAACGCGTTGAGCAACGCCACCATCTGGGGAATTGCTGTCAGCTGGATCTTGAGGGCGAGGGTGGCGCCGATGGCGGACCCGATCAGGACCCCGGCGAGNATCAGTCCCAGGCCCTGTGCCCCGGCCCCGAGCACCTGGCGGTCAGCGAGCGTTGCCACGACCGCCAGCAACATCCCGGCCGCGCCCAGCAGGTTGCCGCGGACGGCGGTCCGCGGGTGCGTCAGCCCCTTGATCCCGCGAATGAAGAGGACCGACGCCAGCAGATACGTCAGGTCGATGAAGACAGAACTCACAACGTGACCCTGATCTTGAAACGAAGCCGGCGAAGCCCTCCTGCCTTCTCAGTGCACACGCCCTAGCCCTTCTTCTTGAACATGCCCAACATGCGATGGGTGACCAGGAAGCCGCCGACCACGTTGATCGTAGCCAGCACCAGCGCCAGGAACCCGAGCACCGTGGCCAGGCGGCCCTCGACGGCGACCGAGAGAATCGCCCCGATGATCGTGATGCCCGAGATGGCGTTGCTGCCGGACATCAACGGCGTGTGGAGCAGGGGCGGCACCTTCGTGATGATTTCCCACCCGACAAAGACCGCGAGCAGGAAGATCGTCAGCAGCGGCAGGAACGTGTCCATTCGGTGTCCTCAAGCCGGTGGGTCGAGCAACTCGCGCACGCGGGGGTGTACTACGTCTCCGTCCTTCGAGACCAGCGTACCCTGGGTGATCTCGTCCTCGAGATCGATCCGAAGTGCCCCATCGTCGACAAGGTGCAGAAGCAGGGTCGACACGTTCTTGGCGAACATCTGGCTCGCGTGGAACGGCACCGTGGCCGGTAGGTTCGTCGGGCCCAGGACCGTCACCCCGTGCGCGACGACCGTCTCGTCGGGTCGTGACGGCTCCACGTTGCCACCTCGCTCGGCGGCCAGATCGACCAGAACGGAGCCCGGCGTCATGCCGGCCACCATCTCGTCGGTCACGAGTATCGGGGCCGGCCGACCTGGGATCAACGCGGTCGTGATGACGACATCGCTGGCAGCCACCACCCGGGCCATCATCTCGCGTTGACGGGCGTAGAACGCCTCGTCCTGCGCCTTCGCGTAGCCGCCCTTGTCCTCCGAGTCGTCCGTGTCGAGCGGCAGGTCGACGAAAGCGGCGCCGAGGCTCTCGACCTGCTCCTTGACCGCGGGTCTGACGTCGTAGGCCTCGACCTTGGCGCCAAGCCGGCGCGCGCTGGCGATCGCCTGAAGACCGGCGACGCCGGCGCCCACGACGAATACGCGGGCCGGCGTGATGGTACCTGCGGCCGTCATCATCATCGGAAACATGCGGGGCAGCGTGTCGGCCGCCAGCAGCACCG
>PBRZ01000088.1 GCA_002726085.1 Acidobacteriota bacterium | reverse complement strand
CACCACCCGGAGCCGGTCTTCCGCTCGCTGCAGATACCGAAACTGGCCTGTCCACTGGATCCTCACTCCGGCAGGCAGGTCAACCTCGGCGGCGACGGCCGCACGTGCGCTGGCCACATAGTCACTGATGGCCTGGCTGCCGGGATCCACGAAGACAAAGCCCGTAAGCTGGCCGTCTTCACTGCGGATCATGGACGGCCCGTTCACGAAGCGGACAGAAGCGACCTCGGTCAGCGGCACTGGAACGCCAGCGGGCGTGTCCACGAGGATGCGGTCGAACTGACTCGGGTCGTCGCGAAACTCACGCGCGTAGCGGACGTTGACGGAGAAGCGCCGGCGCCCCTCCACCATCTCGGTGATGTCCGAGCCGCCAATCGCCGTCTGCACCGCGGCTTGAATGTGGTCGACCCGAAGCCCGTACTGAGCCGCCTCCTCGCGTTTGATCTCGAAGTCGATGTAGAAGCCGCCGGTGGCGCGCTCTGCGAACACGCTGCGCGTCCCGGGAACATTCGTCAGCACGCGCTCGATGGCCACCGCCGCGCGCTCGATGGTGGCCAGATCATCGCCAAAGACCTGNACNGCNAGCGGGCTTCGGATCCCCGTGGCCAGCATCTCCGTGCGCGTCTGGATGGGCATCCACCAGATGTTGGGCATCCCGGGGTATTGCAGCTTGCCATCCAACTCGGCGACCAGGTCGTCCCAAGTCAGCCCTTCACGCCACTGGTCGCGAGGCTTGAGTACAATCGTCGTCTCGGCCATGCCCAAGGGGGCCGGATCCGTGGCGGTGTCGGCTNTGCCCATCTTCCCGAGCACACTTACCACCTCCGGGATCTCCATCAGCTGGCGGTCCATGGCCTGCACCACGTTGCCCGCCTCGGTCATCGACATGCCTGGCGGCGCCGACGGCATGTAGAGGATGCTCCCTTCGTTCAAGGGCGGCATGAACTCCGACTGCAGGCGCAGCGCGGCGGGTACGGTCAGAATCATGGCGATGACGGCGGCGGCCACCACCCCCCAGCGGTGGCGGACCACAAAACGGACCACCGGTACATAAAGCCACTTCAGGAGTCGGCTCAAGGGGTGGGCGTCCTCGCGTCGGACCCGGCCGCGGATCAAGATCGCCGCCAGGGCCGGCGTGAGCGTCACCGCCAGGACCGCCGCGAAGCCCATGGAGTAGGTCTTGGTGTAGGCCAANGGCTTGAANAGCCGGCCTTCNGTGGCCTGCAGCGTNAACACCGGCAGGAACGACACCGTGATGACCAGCAAGGANAAGAAGATGGACGGNCCCACCTCCTGCATGGCGCGGATCACCACCGACAGCCTNTCCGGATCNTCCTCGTGCTCCTCCAGGCGCTTGTGGATGTTCTCCACGAGGATGATCGAGGCGTCGACCATGGCGCCGATGGCTACCGCGATGCCGCCGAGGGACATGATGTTGGCCGTCAGGCCCTGCTCGAGCATGGGGATGAAGGCCAAGAGCACCGCCACCGGCAAGGTGAGGATGGGCACCAGNGCGCTGCGCACGCTGAGCAAAAAGAGGAAGATGATCAGGCTGACCACCACCATCTCTTCGAGCAGGGTGTGGGTCAGCGTGTCGATGGACGCCTCGATCAGCTCCGAGCGGTCGTAGGCCACCTCGACGCGCACCCCNTCGGGCAANCCCGCACGGANCGCCTCCAGGCGCTCCTTGACCCGCTCGATGACCGTGAGCGCGTTCTCTCCCTGCCGCATCACGACGATGCCACCCACCGTCTCCCCCTCNCCGTTCCACTCGGCGAGCCCACGGCGTGGCNCCGNGCCCAGGGAAACCTCCGCCACGTCGCGGACCAGCAAGGGCGTACCGCTCGNGGAGACCCGAAGCGGGATGGTCTCGATGTCCGTGATACTGCCCAGGTAGCCGCGGCCGCGGATCATGTGTTCGTGTCCGGCGATCTCCAGGGTGCGGCCACCGCTNTCCCGATTGGACTCCTGGATGGCCNNCTGNACCTGTGCCAGCGTNACCCCNTGCGCCATCATGCGGTTCGGNTCGAGCTGCACCTGGTACTGCTTGTCGTAGCCGCCGACGGCCGCGACCTCAGCGACGCCGGGCACGCTCTCGAGCGCGTAGCGAATGTTCCAGTCTTGCAGAGCCCGCAGATCGGCCAGATCGTGGCGGCCGGTCTCGTCGACCAGCACGTACATAAACACCCAACCCACGCCGGTGGCGTCCGGACCGAGGGTTGGCCGGGCATCAGCAGGCAGGTCGTTTTGAACCGTGCTCAGGTACTCGAGGACGCGGCTGCGGGCCCAGTACAGGTCGGTGCCGTCCTCGAAGATGACGTTGACAAAGGACAGACCGAAGAAGGACTGCCCCCGCACATAAGAGACACCGGGCGCGCTCATCAAGGCCGACGAGACCGGGTAGGTGACCTGGTCCTCCACCAGGTCCGGGCTGCGCCCCGGCCAATCGGTCAGGACGATGACCTGGGNGTCCGACAGGTCAGGGATGGCGTCCAGCGGTGCCGCGCGTAGGGACATGAACCCCCACAACCCCATGGCCGTCACAAAGAGCACCGTGAGCAGCGGATTGCGTGCGCTGCCCTCGATAAGCCGAGCGATCAGCCCGGGGCGCGCCTTACTGGGCTTCATCATTGGCCTCCCAGTAGTCGGTGGCCGAGCGGATGCGGCTCTCGGCGGCGAGCAGGAACACGCCCGAGCTCACCACGACGTCGCCCTCGGTCAGGCCGCTTTCGACGCTGATCCAGTCCGTGGTGCGCGCACCGACTGTGACCTCTACGGGACGCAGACGNCCCTCCCCACGATCCACGAACACCAGGCGTCGTCGGCCGGTGTAGACCACCGCATCGGTGGGCACGGCGAGATGCTCACCGAGGTCAACGTCGAAGCTCAGGTTGGCGATCATGCCCGGGCGCAGGCGGCCTTCAGGGTTGTCGAGTTGCACCCGAACACGCGCGGTCCGAGTCTGAGCTGAGACCGTCGGGTAGATGTAGTCCACCACGCCGCCGATCGGCTCTCCGNTCGCGCCCGACACGTTCACGACAACGCGTTGACCGACAGTGACATGGGGGAGGTCTTGCTCAAAGACGTCCGCAAGCACCCAGACCCTGCTTGGGTCGGCGATGCGGTAGAGCAGCGCNCCGGCCGACACATGCGCCCCTTCGTTGACCCTCTTGTCGATCACGACGCCGGTGATGGGGCTTTGAATGCCGATCCGCTGTCGCGGCTCCTGGCGCCTCTGCATGTCTCGAATCGCCCAGCTCGACATGCCCCAGAGNCGCAGTCGCTCGCGAGCCGCCGTCGCCAATCGGCCCNCTGGCGGCGCTGCCAAGAGCTCCCGCTGGGTCGCNAGCAAGTCTGGGCTNTAGAACCTGAGCAGGGTCGCGTTGCGCTNAACCGGATCGCCCGCACGGGTGACACGCAGATCTTCGACCCAGCCATCCACCCGTGCCGTCACGTCATGGACCCGGCTCTCATCCCAGGCCACCTCGCCCACCGCTCGAATGGGTCGGACCAGGGTCCGGCGAGCCACGGCCGTGGTGCGAACGCCGATGCGCTGGCGACGCACCGAGTCCACCAGGACATCCCCGGTANGCAGGTCCTCGTGGGTAACCGGTGTGAGGTCCATGTTGCAGATGGGACAGGTGCCGGGTGTCTGCTGGCGTACAGACGGGTGCATGGGGCAGGTGTAGTGCGCCACCTCATCAGCCCCTGGCTGCGGCGCAGTCGGCTCCATCTGCGACGCCCAATCACTCGCCGAACCGCAGGCGAGCATCTGCTGGCCCATGTACGGGTTCTCGATCTCCTGGTGGCCTTGGAACCACTTTGGGAAATCCCCCGCCATGGGACAGGAGAAGGCGTGCCAGCCCTCTTGCAACCTCGGATCGGCTTCGGCGAGACCAAAGAGCGCTCGGGATAGCGCCGCGTAGGGTCTACGGGCGGAGACTGCCGAATCGGCACTCTCAAGGTTTTTCGCGCTAGCCGCTGCGGCACGCAGTGTGGCTCGGACAGGCTCGGGCAAGGTGACACCATCGAGGACCGCCAAGCCGGCTTGGACACGGGTCACCACAGCGGGAATCACGTCGACCCGATCTTGAAACAAGGCGATGCGGATCTCCTCGGTCGCCGCGAACCCCCCGCGCAACGCCGTCAGGTGCTCCTCAGAGAAACGGTGTGAAAACACTCGCTGTGGGGCGGACTCATCCGCTGCGCTGTGTTCGCGGTGCGCGTGATGATGGTGGGATGGGGGTGTTGCAACCTCTTCTGACTCGATGAAGAACCACTGCAGCAATGGTCCCCGGTAGACCACCAGCACGGTCAGNAANAGGNNAAAGAGCCCGANCCAGCCCAAGCGCCGGNNGCGNATGCCGCTCATCGCACNCCTCCTTCAGCCGGTTGGCCCGANGCTGTCCCNGCCGCCCTGNTGAGNGCGGCTCGCCNGCGCCAGGTGTCGGCCAGCGCCTCGGCGTAGGCTTGTTCGANGCGCCGCAGCTGCCGCTGGGCGCTCATGATGTCGGAGAAGCTGTTTCGNCCGCTCGTGTAGCCNGCCTCGGCAGCCTCAATCTGGCGCCGAGCGGCCGGCAGAACCTGGTCGCGATAGACGGCGACCTGGGCCAGTGCCTCGTCAAAGCGCACCCATGTTTGGCGCACCTCGACATTCACGGCCGACCGGCGCTCGGCTTGTAGTGACTCGGCGCGCGCGAGCGCAGCGGTCGCTTCGTTCACACCGCCACGTCGAGCGTCGAGTTGAATCGGGATATTGAGTGAGAACCCCAGCATGAACTGGTGCTCGAGCTGCGGCCACATCGAGTTGTAGGCGACCCCAAACGAGAAATCTGGGTAGTAGGCGCGCTGAGCCAGCGCCATGCTGCTCGCTCGAGCGTCGACAATCCGCGCCGCGGTGTGAAGTTCGGGGCGGTGCTGCTGAGCGTATCGCTGCCACTGCTCGGCGCTCCTGGATGGTGCGGCGGCAGGTTCGAGGGTTGCGGGCGCGGCGGGCAGCTGACCTTCGGCCGGGCGGTGCAACAGACCGTTGATCTGCGCGACAATGATTTGTTCGCGGGCCGCCAGCGTGAGCCGCTCTCGTTCGAGCAGCGCAAGCTCCACGTCGGCCTGGATCGGATCCTGCTGTGAGCCGCGGCCTGCTGCGTACTGTGCTTCCGCGCTTTGCCGCAGCCGGGTCACGAGAACCCGGTGCTCGCCGTTGATCTCCAGCGCCCGCCGCACCACAAAGAAATCGTCGAAGAGGACCGACGCCGTTAGGCGGAGATGCAGCCGGACCCGCTCCAGGTCCGCGCTTCGAGCCTCGGCTTCGGCCAGCGCGATGGCGCCCCGAAGCGCCTGCTTCCCAGGCCACTCGAGGCGCTGGCTCACGCGCACGACCTGTCCGTAGCCGTGCTCCGAGCCAATCGTGCCCGGTGCTGTTTCGTAGCTCAGCGTAGGGTCGGAAAAAGCCGTCACTTGGGGATAACGGGCCAGCGCTTCGCCCCACGCCTGCCGTGCGGTTTCCACCGTGGGGTTGCGGGTGAGCACCTGCTGGATGAGCTGCTCTCTGGACAGCGTGTCGGCAGCGGAAAACGGGGCCGCAGCTGAATCGGGCGCATCGGTGGGCGCGCTACGGGTCCATGCCAGGCTCGATGCGCTGTGTTGTGTTCGCTGGGTGGCCGCGACGCAGCCGCCAAGAATGGGCAGCAAGGCCGCCACGAGAAGGCGTCGCTGCCACGCAGCACGCCTCGATGGTTTTGTGTTCATACTCCTGCTCCTGCACGTCGGTTCGAGATCGAGGCGGACCGGTCAGCCCGTCCTCGGCGAGGCGCTGGACACACCTGTGCCCGGACCTCAAAGGTCGAAGCGGTGCAGGATCAGATCAGGTAGGAGCAGTGCTTGATGAAGATAGGCGGCCCCGTATCGGGCGGGGGTCCGCGGGAGCCATGAGGCAAGGCGAGGCGTGTGGGCGCACGAACCCGCGTGCGCTCACTCGGCGCGAAAGGCAAGGCGACAAACTGCGGTGTCTCGAACTGAGGCGCCTGCACTTCGACCCGCGTGGGCGGGACCTGCTGCTCGGCGCTGACGACTTCACAGCAGGGTGCGGCCCTCAGAGAGGGCACCTCAAGAGCGTCTTGCTCGACCTCATGCTGGCAACAGCACTTCGGCCCCACCTCGCCGGTCATCGTGCAGAAAAAGAGCAGCTGTCCCAGGCCACTGGCCGGAACAGCCACGAGCAGGGCCATCATCAGGGCCATCGCTCGCACGACAAGTCTTAGATTTCGAAGCGCCATGGTTGATACCTATACCCCCATAGGGTGTAGGCCTTCAGGCGAGGATGTCAATCGTCTTCAACGCGGTTCATGTTGCAGGCAACAATGGCCCATTAGAGCGGCCGTGAGGAACGAGGAGTGATCGATGCTGACCGGTGACGACAAAACGAAGATGGTCGCGCGCCTCAAGCGCATCGAGGGCCAGGTTGCTGGCATCAAGCGCATGGTGGAGTCCGAGACCTATTGCGTCGACGTGCTCCACCAGTTTTCTGCAGTCCAGGGCGCGCTGGCCAAAGCGGCCCAGGGAATCCTCAGCGCACACCTCGAATCCTGCGTCACCTCTGCCTTCCTGGAGGGAGATGACCAGGAGCGGCAGGCCAAGCTGCAAGAGCTCGTCGACGTTTTCGGTCGTTTCGGGCGTGTGATGGGCAAGTAGGCTTGCAGCGGGTGCGCTCGGTAGTCGAAGGGCTGTCGATCATCTGGCTAGAACTTAGCGAAGCATTTTGCGCATCAGCCGTCGTTGAATCGACAGTGGATGTGAGTTTTGCGGTCGCTGGCTGTGACTTTCAGCAGCAGATGGAGAAGCGGGCATCCTTCAATCCCGATGCCCCTTTGATTCGCCACGGCCTCATCAAGTGGGATTCGTGCTCGCAGCCCGATGGTCCCGAGATCCTGTCGAGTAGCTTCGCCATCAGCGCCCAGGCGTTTGCAGTCCTGGTTGGCGAGGACAGCTGACCTACGCCTTGGGGATCGCTCTCATCGCCCAAACAGAGTCTGCTTTGTAGCGAGTTTCTACCGCTCGCAGCTGCTCGATGATCTCATCCAGATGATCCAGCGCATCGTGGATTCGGTGCGCTCGTTCTTCTGCGGGTGCGTTCAGGGCCAATCGCAGGTGAGCAATCACCTTCTCAGTGGATTCATCCAGCTCGCCGGGTTCGTACATCTCAGCCTCCAACCAGGAGGGGCTGATTGAAGGACTACCGGAGCAGGGTTTTCATACGTGTATTTCGGAGTTGTCTCCGAAGCTGTCCCCGTAACTGGACATGTCGGGACAAAACCGGACACGTCACGTCTGCCCTGAGAACACGTAAGTCCCTGTAAAACCTTGATTCAGGGCTCTGGGGGCAGGTGGTTTACACATTGAACCGTGGTGTGACGCGTCTCGTAAGCGCCTGCAATGACGCCATTTCTTGAACCCTGTGCCCGCAGGTGTCCCCGTTTTTCTCGGGCGTTTCCACTCTTGGGCTCACCTTG
>PBRZ01000087.1 GCA_002726085.1 Acidobacteriota bacterium | reverse complement strand
CCGTGAAGGAGGCGCCCGTGACCCTCATCATTAGCACCGGCGCATTTGCCAGCGGCGAAGCCATACCGCTTCGTTATGCCTGCGACGGCGAGGACATCTCCCCCGCCCTCTCCTGGACGGCCGGTCCCCCGGGGACCGAGACCTTCGCGATAATCGTGGACGACCCCGACGCGCCTGAGAACTGGCCGCGCGTGTGGATCATCTGGCGCGGCAACGCCATTATGTCGAGCGCCAAGGGGCACGAGTTCTTCCTGCGCCACTACTTGGGTACGCATGACAACACCGACGCCGAAGAACATGCCAAAGGGAAGGTAAAGACCGTCAAGTTCCGGGAGCCGGCGCCTCGGGGCAAGATGGACCTGGTGGTGGACATCAACTTTCGCATGGACACCTCGGCGCTGTACTCCGACATCGTGTTGCCGACGGCGATGTGGTACGAGAAGAACGACCTCAACACCACCGACCTGCATTCCTTTGTCCACCCGCTCGGGGAGGCTGTCCCGCCGGTGTGGGAGACCAAGAGCGATTGGGACATCTTCAAGACCATCGCCAAGAAGGTGAGCGACATGGCTCCGTCGGTCTTCCCGGAGCCGGTCGAAGACCTGGTGGCTACGCCGCTCCAGCACGACACGCGCGACGAGATCGCCCAGCCGGAGGTCCTGGATTGGGCCACGGGTGAGTGCGAGCCCGTCCCCGGCGTCACCATGCCTCACCTGCGGGTGGTGGAGCGGGACTATGTCAACCTCCACAAGCGCTTCATCTCGCTCGGCAGGAAGGTGCGGGAGGACGGCATCAGTGGCCACGGTGTCAACATCCCCATCGCCAAGTTCTACGACGAACTGATGGAGAGCCCCGTCGGTGGCTCTCCCGGCCCACGCAACAGGCGTTGCGTGGAGTGGAACGGGGAGAAGTATCCCTGCCTGGAGGACGCGCTGGACGCCGCCAACGTGTTGCTTCACCTGGCGCCCGAGACAAACGGCGAGGTGGCCTACGCCGGCTTCGAGGCTGAACAGGAACGGGTAGGCGTACCCCTGACCGATATGGCCGATGGCGTGCGGGGCGTGCGCATGACCTTTGGCGACCTCACCAGCCAACCCCGCCGCACGCTCATCAGCCCGTGCTGGACGGGCATGGTCAACGACGGTCGCGCGTACTCCGCCTGGTGCATGAACGTGGAGCGACAGGTCCCATGGCGCACCCTGACCGGCCGCCAGCAGTTCTATCTTGACCATCCATACTATCTGGACTTCGGCGAGCATCTGCCGACCTTCAAACCCAAGCTCGACCCCGTGAAGACCGGCGACGTCGTCCGCAGCCCTCAGGACGAGAACAGCATCGTCCTCAACTACATCACCCCTCACGGCAAATGGCACATCCACTCCACCTACTACGACAACCACCGCATGCTTACGTTGTCGCGAGGCATCGAGCCGTGTTGGATCAACGACAGGGACGCCGACAAGATCGGTGTGCAGGACAACGACTGGGTGGAGGTCTACAACGACAACGGCGTCATGGTTACCCGCGCCGCGGTCAGCCACCGCGTGCAGTCGGGAACCTGCATGATCTACCATTCGCCCGAGCGCACGATCTCCATTCCCAAGTCTCAGGTGCGCGGCGGGCGACGCGGCGGCGGGCACAATAGCTTGACCCGCACCCGTATCAACCCGGTGCAGTTGGCCGGCGGCTATGCGCAGTTCACCTACGGCTTCAACTACTGGGGGCCGATCGGTGTGTTCACCCGCGACACCTACGCGGTCGTGCGCAAGCTCGAGAAGCTGGAGTGGTGACGGACGCGATGACGACACGCGACGATCGAACCGTGCTGGCCGTTCATCTCCAGGCGTCTGTGGGGCACGACACAGTGTTGAGAGGGGAGCAATCGTAATGGAGATTCGCGCGCAGGTTTCGATGGTCTTTCACCTCGACAAGTGTATCGGCTGCCACACCTGCAGCATCGCCTGCAAGAACATCTGGTCCGACCGCAAGGGCACCGAGTACATGTGGTGGAACAACGTAGAAACCAAGCCGGGCACCGGGTACCCCACTCTGTGGGAAGACCAGGAGAAGTACAGAGGCGGCTGGGAGAAGCGGGGGGAAGATCTGCGTCTGAAGCTGCAGGGCCGAGGGGGCACCTTGGCCAACATCTTCTTCAACCCCTATCTGCCCACGGTGGATGATTATTATGAGCCGTGGACCTACGAGTACGACGAGCTGTTCAATGCGCCCGAAGGAGATGACCAGCCCACGGCACGTCCCATCTCCTTGATCACCGGCAAGTACATGGATATCGAGGCCGGGCCAAATTGGGATGATGATCTGGGTGGCTCGCCGGTCTATGCCGCGAACGATCCCAACCTGGGAAAGATCACCGAGGCGGAGCGGCTCCAGCTCGCCCAGCTGGAGCGGATGGTCTTCTTCTATCTGCCGCGCATCTGCAACCACTGCCTCAATCCCGGATGCGTGGCGGCGTGCCCCGCCAGCGCGGTCTACAAGCGCGGTGAAGACGGCATCGTGCTTCTCAGACAAGACAAGTGCCGCGCCTGGCGCATGTGTATCTCCGGCTGTCCCTACAAGAAGACCTACTACAACTGGTCCACGGGGAAGTCCGAGAAATGCATCCTCTGTTACCCGCGCCTGGAGAGTGGCCACGCGCCGGCNTGCTTCCATTCCTGCGTCGGCCGCATTCGCTATCTGGGCGTGCTGCTCTACGACGCCGACCGCATTAACGAAGCCGCCTCCGCGTCCGACGCGGAGCTGGTGGATCTTCAGCGGGACATCATCCAGGATCCCTCAGATCCTGAGGTCGTCTCCGCCGCCAAGGCCAACGGCGTCTCCGACGCGATGATCAATGCGGCCCAGAACTCGCCAACCTACCGCTTCGTGAAGAAGTGGAAGCTGGCTCTGCCGCTGCACTCCGAGTTTCGCACCTTACCGATGCTGTTCTACGTGCCGCCGATGCTACCTCTGCTGGCATCGGTGAAAGAGGGACTCTACGAGATCGACGGCACGGCCGAGGCAGGGTTGGCGCCGATGATCAGCTCGTTGGAGCGGGCACGGATGCCGGTGCGTTACATGGCCAGCCTGCTGGCGGCGGGAAATGAGGACGTCGTGAATGCTGTTTACCGGAAGCTCATCGCCGTGCGCGTGTACAAGCGCGCCGAAAAGGTCGGGGATGTGCCCGAAGCCGACGTGCAGGACGCCCTGGCCCAGGGCAACACCACCGCCGAAGAGGCGGAAGCCATCTTCCGCTTGACCGCGATGCCGACGTTTGCAGAGCGCTTCGTCCTGCCGCCGGAGGCGCGTGAGGAGGCGATCGAGGAGACTGAGGAAACCTTCACGCACAAGCGCGAGGCCGGCTTTGGCTTCAGCAAGCAAGGCAAGCGGAGGTGGTAACAATGGTCGATGTGCACGGCGAACGGCGCGTTCTTGACCTGATGGCTGGGATCTTGGAATACCCCCAGTCTGACCCGCTCGAATACGTGAGTGAATGCCGAGAGTTGCTGTCGCGCGCGAGCCCGGAGGCCGCGGCGCACCTTGGCGAATTCCACGACTTCGTGGCGGCAACCCCCCTGGGCCATCTACAAGAGGTCTATACGGGCACCTTTGACCTGAACGCGGCCTGTGATCCGTACCTCGGTTTCCACCTCTTCGGAGAGAGCTACAAGCGCAGCGCCTTCATGGTCGAGCTGAAGGAGCGCTACAGGGCTCACGGCTTCACCATCAACGGCAGCGAGTTGCCCGACCACCTGGCAGTTGTCCTGCGCTTCCTGGCCTCCTGCGACGACACGACGGAGGTCGGGGACATCGTCCACGAGGGCCTGCTGCCTGTGCTGCAGCAGATGCTCAGGAAAAGCGAGAAGGACGATCCCGAGGCCGGAGAGGATAAGCAACCCGAGCTGACTGCTGGTCGGAAGGTTTACACGCAGGTGCTGGAGGCGCTACAGCTGATGCTGCCACGAATCGAGCACGCCGCCAGTGACAGTGAGCCGCGGGCCGATGGTGAAGACGTGGGCGCTGCCACCGAGGGTTGAAGCATACGGAATAGAGAGGCTCTGCGATGTACGACTATGCGCTCTTCGCCGTTTTTCCTTATGTCGCTGTCGTTCTGGCCGTCTTGGTCGGAATCTATCGTTTTTTCAACGATCGGTTCTCTTATTCGAGCTTCTCGTCCCAATTCCTTGAGAACCGCACGCTCTTCTGGGGATCGGTGCCCTGGCACTATGGCATCCTGATCATCCTGCTGGCACATCTGCTGGCCTTTCTCTTCCCCACCCTGTGGGCGGCTTTCATCGCCGAACCTGTGCGTCTCTACGTGCTGGAGGTCACCGGGTTGGCGCTGGCGGCGGCGACCATCGTTGGCCTGACACTGCTTGTCGTCCGGCGCTTGCGCAATCCCCGCGTCCTCATCGTCACCTCTGCGATGGATTGGGTGATGCTGACAGCCCTGCTGACCCAGGTCGTGCTGGGGATCTGGGTGGCCCTGTTCTACCGCTGGGGAGCAGATTGGTACCTGCACACCGCGGTGCCGTGGCTGAACTCCTTGTTGACGCTGGATCCCCAGATTCAGTACGTCACAACCCTGCCTTGGGTTGTCAAGCTGCACATGCTGAACGCTTTCGTCATCGTCACCCTCTTTCCCTTTACCCGCCTGGTGCACGTGGTTACTGTGCCCATCAGCTACCTGTGGCGTCCCTATCAAGTGGTCATCTGGAACCGGCGTGTGCGGGCCGGCAAAGGAGGATAGGGGGCGCTGTCCGCCACGGGGTCCACGACGTACACCAGCCAAGCTCCTCCGGCCCTCCCCTACCGGCGGAGTCCGTTTCGACTCGCCGCACAGGTCCTTGATGGCCCGCACCAAGACCACGCGGGGTGTTGCGGATCGATGTGCGATGCAACCGGTTCGGGAAGGACTCGGATAGCCGGATGAGACGCCAAGAATCGGGCAACAGCGATCCGAGCGACGGTCGGAAGGCTATTCAGGTTCTGACACTCAACACCATCGCCTTCACGATCAACTTCGCCTGCTGGATGTTGTATGGCGTGCTGATCACGTTCTTCATCAAGAACAGGCTCTACGAGTTCGACAGGTCGGCGGCGGGCTGGCTGATCGGCATCCCTGTGCTGACCGGCTCTCTGCTGCGGCTGCCGGTGGGCGTGCTGACGGACATCTACGGGGGTCGGACCGTCTTCAGCGCCGTTATGGTGACCGCTGCCGTCCCCATGTTCCTGCTCAGCTTCGCAGATAGTTTCTGGGCGTTCTTCTTTGCCGGCCTCGGGTTCGGGTTGTGCGGGGCGTCGTTTGCGGTGGGCATCGCCTACACGTCGGTCTGGTTCAGCAAGGAGCGCCAGGGGCTGGCCCTCGGCATCTTCGGGGCCGGCAACGCCGGGGCGGCGCTGACCACACTGTTCGCGCCCGTGCTGCTGACGGCCTTCACGAGGAACGGGAATCTCGAGGGGTGGCGGACACTCCCTCGTGTCTACGCCGGGCTGTTGCTGGGGATGACGATCGTGTTCTGGTTCCTCACCTTCGAGCGTAGGGTGGCAGGCGGTGAAGGCAAATCGATGGCAGAGCGGCTGGAACCGCTGACGGACATCCGCGTGTGGCGGTTCGGCCTCTACTACTTCCTCGTGTTCGGCGGTTTTGTGGCTCTGGCCCAATGGTTGGTCCCCTACTATGTGAACGTCTACACGGTCAGCATCGCCACGGCCGGCCTGCTCACATCGATCTTCAGCCTCCCCTCCGGTGTCATCCGGGNCCTGGGCGGGTGGATGTCGGACAGGTGGGGGGCCAGGGCGGTGATGTACTGGGTCCTCAGCATCTGCCTCGTCGCTTCCATGCTCCTGTGGCCTCCGGTGATGAGCGTGACCTCCCCTGGGGAGGGCATCACCGCCTTGCGGGACGGCACGGTGACGGAGATCAACGAGACAACCCACATCATCGTCATCGACAATGATACGGAGTACCCGTACGATGGGCGGGACGCGGCTTCGACCGACGGGTCCGTGGAAGACGCGGCCCGTATTTTACCGGTCGTCGAGTCATGGCAGGAGCCTGCCGTTGCACTGAATCAAGAGGTGACACGGGGAGAGCTGGTGGCCAGGGGCGTCTCACAAATCCACTTTCAGGCCCACATTGTCGTGTTCACCTCTCTCGTCTTCGTCGTCGGCATCGCGATGGGAATCGGCAAGGCAGCGGTCTATAAGCACATCCCGGAGTACTTCCCAGGCGACGTCGGCGTCGTGGGTGGCATCGTGGGTGTGCTCGGAGGCCTCGGCGGCTTCATCTGCCCGGTGGTCTTTGGATACCTGCTCGAGTGGACGGGGTTGTGGACGATGACGTGGGTGTTTTTTGCCGTGCTCTCCACGATCTGCCTCATCTGGATGCACGTGGTGATCCGAAGCATGATGAAGAGGAAGGTGCCGCACCTCATCCGGGACATCGAGGACTTGAATGGCTCAATGGCAGCGCGCTAGACATCTCCTGGCAGCCCGTGGTGCAGCCCCGTGTTGCACCGAGATCCNGCGTAAGCGATGCCGCGCTCGGTATCGAATACAACCTTGCCGGTTACTGACGATCAGATGGAAGGGCTAACCCATGAGTGATCCGGGAACTGCTGTCCACGTGAGGCACTGGGACGTCGAGAACGACGAGTTCTGGGAGACCTACGGGAAGAAGATCGCCAACCGCAACCTGTGGATATCCATCCCCAACCTCCTGCTGGCGTTCGCGATCTGGATCATCTGGTCCATTATCGCGGCTCAGATCCAGGAGGTCCACGACGCGAACCCGAACGCCTATGCCTTCGGCGGACTGACCGGCGACGCCTATAGCGCGCTGTTATTCACGCTGCCGGCGGTGGCTGGCTTGTCGGGCGCGACATTGCGCATTCCCAACTCCTTCATGATCGCTATCAGCGGCGGCCGCAACGTGATCGCGATGACCTCGCTGCTCCTGCTGCTGCCCACCCTGGGCGTGGGTATCACCCTGCGGGACCCGAACGTAAGCTTCACCGCGCTGGTCATCTTTGCCGTCCTCTCCGGGGTGGGCGGCGGAGCATTCGCCTCCTCGATGTCCAACATCAGCTTTTTTTTCCCGAAGCGGGTGCAGGGCCTCTCGTTGGGGCTGAACGCTGGCCTTGGGAATGTCGGTGTCAGCATCATGCAGGTGCTGCTGCCGGTCGTGATGACCTTCTCGCTGTTCGGCGCGTTGATCAGTGGGGATGCGGTGGAAGGGGTGTGGATTACGAACGCCGGCCTGGTGTGGGTCCCGGTGCTGGTCATCTTCATCCTCGCCGCCTGGTTCAAGATGAACAACATGCCGCACCACGCGCCGGGAACGTCGGCGGCAGCAGTGGGGCGTTACCTGTGGCTCCAGATGATGGGCTTCGGCGGGGCAACTCTAGGAACCGCGGCGCTCCTCCTCGGCTGGGGAGATTGGTTCGCACAGCCGATCCCCAACCTGCTGAAGATCTTTCTCGTGCTTGCGGTGTCCGTGCTGACCGCGATGGCCTTGATGCGCTACGTCACGCCGAAAGAGATCAAGGAGAACCTGCTCGAGCAGTTCCAGATCTTCAAGAGCAAGCACAACTGGGCAATGACCTGGCTCTACGTCATGACCTTCGGCTCGTTCATCGGCTTCTCGGGGGCGTTCCCGCTATTGATCATCAATACCTTCAACACCGTCCGAGCAGACGCCGCCGGGGCGCCGTTGGCGGAGGGAGCCTGGTTCGCGAATCCCGATCCCATCAATGCGTTCGCCTTCGCCTGGCTGGGCCCACTGGTCGGCTCACTTATTCGTCCAGTGGGTGGGTGGATGTCCGACAAATGGGGCGGAGCCCGGGTAACCCACTGGGACACCATGGCGATGATTGCCGTCACCATAGGTGTCAGCATCTTCATCATCTTTGCTCGCAGNTCGCCTACTCCCGAGCAGTACTTCGCCCCGTTTCTGATCCTGTTCCTGCTTCTCTTCACCACGACTGGCATCGGTAACGGCTCGACATTCCGGATGGTCCCCATCATCTTCGAGCGTGAGCAAGCAGGGCCAGTGCTGGGCTGGATCTCGGCCATCGCCGCCTACGGTGCGTTCCTGATCCCTGCGATCTTTGGAGTGACCATCACAGCTGGTGTCCCGGAGGCGGCGATGTGGGGCTTTGCCGTCTACTACGTCACTTGTCTCGCTGTGAACTGGTGGTTCTACGCCCGAAAGAATGCGGAGATGCCCTGCTAGCAACTGCCGCGACGGCTGCGACCTCGACGTCCGGTAACTGACTGAGCCGCGCGGCCGTCCGTGTGAACTCCAGGCTGTAGTGCTGAGTCTTCGTGAGCCCGGCTCCTGGCATGTAGCACTTCCTCATGAGAAACACGCACACTTGAAAAAGGACAAGATCATGTCNTGTGATGATATAAGAAAGACAGATCCTGTAAAGAGACTGGTAGAAGATGAGATTCCTTCCACGGAAGGATCATCCCCTATGGATCCTCCAGATGCGTATGCTCCTCCGGCAACCATTGAGGAAGTTCCTCGAGATCAAATGCATGCTATTCTGCGGGAGTTTTATGAAGANCATGACAGTATAACCGAGTCCGTTGTCAAGTTCGAGAAAGCTCTAGTGACTATTCAAAAGGAAGGAATAACTAGAGAAGCCAANCAAGCGATCAGCTCATTCTTTGAATTTCTTGATACGGAGTTCGTTGAACACGACAAGAGGGAAGAGAAGGTCTTATTCCCTCCGTTGTCCGTCCAATTGATAAAACACGGAGAACATAGTCAGGGTACTGAGCCGACAACAGCCATCGATATCATGGAAGATGATCACCTTAAGGCCATCCAGCTGGCTGGTGTCACGTTTAATCTCTTTGCGCTCGCCATGCGGTTGCCTGATGAGCGGTCACGCATGATTGTTTTGGACAAAGCTCTTGAACAGGGTAGAGCGCTTGTGGAATTACTTCGACTGCACATCTTCAGAGAGAACAGCATTGTTTTTCCACTTGCGCACAAGTACATTGAGCAGACAGAATTTGACCAGATGAAGCGAAAAAGAGGCGTTGTGCAGAAGGGCATTCATGGCTGAGGTGACGGCCTCTGGAGTTGGACGATTGTGCGACGAACAGAGGTTCGTGCGCTCGGCGGCCCTAAGGTGTATAAAGGGGCCATCCGGGGCAGCCAAGACGGGAATCCCGGTGTCGAGCTGAACGTGCCGCCCACAC
Organism: Acidobacteriota bacterium; assembly: GCA_002726085.1. GTDB lineage: Bacteria > Acidobacteriota > Vicinamibacteria > Vicinamibacterales > UBA8438 > NP936. Next base: position 1,449 of record PBRZ01000087.1, on the reverse strand, counting down.
CGAACGCACCCGACACGGAGCCCAACGACGCCGCTAGGCGCATGCCGACCGCGCCTGGCGGCGCGGCGAACCAGGGGACGCCGACCTGTCCGGCCGCGTCGGCGCCGCCGGCGCCCACGGGCGTGACGCCCGCGCCGACGCCGACGACGCGAGTGACACTGACGAGCGACCCGGTCGCGACGCTCAAGCTCAAGCCGAGGGTCATCGAGGTGCTCTCGGAGATCTTCGACCCGGAGATTCCGGTGAGTATCTATGAGCTCGGCTTGATCTACGACGTCATCGTCGACGCCAATCACGCCGTCAAGGTGGAGATGACGCTGACGGCGCCGAACTGTCCGGCCGCGCAGACCCTCCCGAGCGAGGTCAAGACCTACGTGGGAGTGATCGACGGCGTGACCGAGGTGCACGTCGAAATCGTCTGGGATCCGCCCTGGTCGATGGATCGGATGTCCGAGGCCGCGAAGCTCCACCTCGGCATGCTCTAGACATCTCCTGTGGGCGAGATCGTCACGTTTGGAGCAAGTTTTTCGACGCTCGCCGAAGATGTCTAGTCCCCGCGTAGCGGGGCTGTGAGAGAAGCTTGTGCTAGCGACGCTGCGCCCGCACCGCTTACACTCGTCGGTTTGAGGCGCAGCGCCGCTAGCAGCCTGTCGCCGGTGTCACGAACCGGACATCACGAAGCTGCCGCGGGTCTCCCGGACCCCACTTCGCCGCTCGACCTCCGGCGTTCGCTGCCGTGCTCGTGAGCGGGCATCGGCGGCCCGGTCGTGCCACGCGCCTCTCGTCGCATCGCCATCCGCGCCTCGTAGAGGTCGGCACACTGCGCGCACAGCCCCTGGTCGAGGTCCCACGATGAATGGTCGGCTTTCAACGCCGTTCGGGCCGCCTCGGTCAGTCGCTCGGGATGCGGGTCGAGCGTCGCGGTGGGAAATCGGCAGATCGGGCAACGGCCCGTGAACCGGGTGGACCCATCGTTTCCGCACCCCCGCGGGTCGCAGATGAACGCGACCAGGTCCTCGTGCGCCGGTGTCGACGTCCCCCCGACGTCCCCCCGCCTTCAGTAGCGGTTCGGTTTAGAGTCCGACGGTGACTGTACTCCGTTCTGCGACGAGACGCCTGGCATAACCAGCAGGCGTCAGCCCGCCCAGCTCTTTCTTCGGTCGTTCCTCGTTGTACTCACGGCGCCACGCTTCGATGATGGCCTGGGCATGCGCCAAGCTCGTGAACCACTGCTCGTTGAGACACTCGTCGCGGAACCGCCCGTTGAACGATTCGATGTAGGCGTTCTGCATCGGCTTGCCTGGATCGATCAGCCGCAACATGACTCCGCGATCGTGGGCCCACGTCAAGATGGCGCGTCCACAGAATTCGGGGCCATTATCGGTTCGCAGGATACGGGGCAGGCCGCGCTCGTGCGCCAGCCGGTCGAACACCCGGGTGACGGGGAGA